>NZ_JBAWDE010000309.1:0-56252 GCF_049590575.1 Pseudomonas sp. | reverse complement strand
GCCAGGGATAGAGCAAATACCCGCCCAGCCATAAATGCGCATCGAACTGTTGGATATCCAGCGCCGCCAGCACCTCGCGGCTTTCCGGGCGTGCGGAAATCGGCAACTGATGCTCGGCCAGGTGCGCCAGCTTGCGGTCCAGCCGGTCATGGCAGCCGGGGCCGAGCCACTGCGCCGGGTCCTGGCCGTTACCGTCCTGAGGGCCGAGATACAGTTTGATCGCCAGTTCCAGGTGGTGCACGCCCTCGCGGTCGCGCAGCAACATGTCCAGTTCGCCCAGGGTATGCCCGGCGCGGCGGATCGGCAGGTTGGCCGCGAGCAATTCCACGCCCGGCGCGTGCTGTACGGCAAACTGCCACAAGCGTTCGTAGTAGAGGCCCAGGCGACGGGTGCGGGCCAGGCTCAGCCAGTGCTGCAAGGCGCTGCTGTCCTGGTCGAGTGTGCGTAGCCAATGTTCGAGCCGTTCGGGCGCCTGCACCCAATCGCTGCCCGCCAGCGGGTGGCGCTGCGGCCAGGGCGTTTGCGCGAGCATCGGTGGGGCGAGCATCACCCACGCCAAATCGCGCACCTCAGGGTGGCGCAGTTGGCGCGGCAAATTATGCAAGTCAGGGAACACAGTCATGGTCCGAGCATAGCCGTTTAAAGCCTCCGCGGGTGGCTGAGAAGCATTGTCATCAAGGCTTCACGGCGACAAAGGATTTTGCCTGGGGCGGCCTTTCGCCCATAATCGTTTCTTTTTTGCCACACCCCAAATCCCGCAGGAGCCCCATGGAGCAATTTCGCAATATCGGCATAATCGGTCGCCTGGGCAGTACCCAGGTGCTGGACACCGTCCGCCGGCTGAAGAAGTTCCTGCTGGAACGCCACCTGCATGTGATCCTCGAAGACACCATCGCCGAGATCCTTCCTGGCCACGGCCTGCAAACCTCGTCGCGCAAGATGCTCGGCGAAGTCTGCGACATGGTCATCGTGGTCGGCGGCGACGGCAGCCTGCTCGGCGCGGCGCGTGCGCTGGCGCGGCACAACGTGCCGGTGTTGGGGATCAACCGTGGCAGCCTGGGGTTCCTCACCGATATACGCCCGGATGAGCTGGAAGTCGAAGTGGCCAAGGTGCTCGACGGCCATTACCTGGTGGAAAACCGCTTCCTGCTGCAAGCCGAAGTGCGCCGCCACGGTGAAGCCATCGGCCAGGGCGACGCCCTGAATGACGTGGTGCTGCACCCCGGCAAATCCACGCGCATGATCGAGTTCGAGCTGTATATCGACGGCCAATTCGTGTGCAGCCAGAAGGCCGACGGCCTGATCGTCGCCACTCCGACCGGGTCCACGGCCTACGCGCTGTCGGCCGGTGGCCCGATCATGCACCCCAAGCTGGATGCCATTGTGATCGTGCCGATGTACCCCCATATGTTGTCCAGCAGACCGATTGTGGTCGACGGCAACAGTGAGCTGAAAATCGTGGTGTCCAAAGACATGCAGATCTACCCGCAAGTCTCCTGTGACGGGCAGAACCATTTCACCTGCGCCCCCGGTGACACCATCACCGTGAGCAAAAAGGCGCAGAAGTTGCGGTTGATCCACCCGCTGGACCACAACTATTACGAAGTGTGCCGCACCAAGCTGGGCTGGGGCAGCCGCTTGGGGGGCGGAGGCGACTGATGCTCGATCCCGCGCGTAGCTACGACCTGATTGGTGACGTGCACGGTTGCGCCCATACCCTTGAGCACCTGCTCGACCGGCTGGGCTACCACAAGCAGGGCGGCACCTGGCGCCATCCGTCGCGAATGGCGGTGTTCCTCGGCGATATCATCGACCGTGGCCCGCGCATTCGTGAGGCGTTGCATATCGTCCATGACATGACCGAGGCCGGTCAGGCGCTGTGCATCATGGGCAACCACGAGTTCAACGCGCTGGGCTGGAGCACCCCGGCGCCGCCGGGCAGTGGCAAGCAGTTCGTGCGCGAGCACAACCCACGGCATGCGCGGTTGATCCATGAAACCCTGACCCAGTTCGAACACCACCCGGCCGACTGGCATGACTTCCTCGGCTGGTTCTACGACATGCCGCTGTTTGTCGACGCCGGGCGTTTCCGCGTGGTGCATGCGTGCTGGGACGAAGGCTTTATCCAGCCGTTGCGCGCGACCTTCCCGGACGGCTGCATCGACCAGCATTTCCTCCAGGCCGCTGCGGTGCCGGGCAGTTTTGCCTGTAATGCGTTCGACCGCCTGCTGCGCGGCACCGACATGCGCCTGCCGGACGGCCTGACGTTGACCGGCGGCGATGGCCTGACGCGTTCGTTCTTCCGCACCAAGTTCTGGGAAGACGACCCGAAAACCTACGGCGACATTGTGTTCCAGCCCGATGCACTGCCGGAGCCGGTGGCGGCTACGCCATTGTCCTCCACCGAAAAGAATTCGCTGCTGCGCTACGGCGTCGACGAGCCGTTGCTGTTCGTCGGCCACTACTGGCGCAGCGGCAAACCGGCGCCGATCCGCCCGAACCTGGCCTGCCTGGACTACAGCGCGGTGCTCTACGGCAAGCTGGTGGCGTACCGCCTGGACCAGGAAACCCGACTGGATCCGCGTAAATTTGTCTGGGTCGACGTTGAGCGGCCTGAGGTGATTGCATGAGTACCGTAGCTGTATTGCGCTTGCCACTGAGCGTTGACCTGGGCGGTTTCGTCAAACTGCTGCAACGCATGCAAGTGCCCCATCGCGTCAGCGAGGAAGCGGGCGAGCAGGTGTTGTGGGTGCCCGAGACCATCAGCGACGACGTGCGCGTGCTGTACCAGCGCTTTCCCGCCGGTGACCCGGACCAGCAACTGGATATTCCCGAGCAGGCGCCGGTGACCCGCCCGAGCTTTGTCCAGCAAGTGCGGCATAGCCCGGTCACGGCGCTGGTGTTGCTGGCGAGCATGCTTGTCGGCGCGGTGACCTTGCTCGGTGAAAACCTGCAGGCCATGAGTTGGCTGACCTTTTTGCCGTTCCGGGTGATGGGCGAGTACATCCAGTTCACGCCGTTCGCCGACATGCTGGCGTCGGGGCAGTGGTGGCGCCTGGTCACGCCGATGCTGATCCACTTCGGCATCCTGCACCTGGCCATGAATGGCATGTGGTACTGGGAGCTGGGCCGGCGCATCGAAGTGCGCCAGGGCAGCATCAACCTGCTGGGCCTGACCTTGTTGTTCAGCCTGGTTTCCAATTACGCGCAGTACGCCTACGGCGGTCCCGGCCTGTTTGGCGGGTTGTCCGGCGTGTTGTATGGCCTGCTCGGGCATTGCTGGATTTTCCAGTTGTTGTCGCCGAACCCGGCGTATCGCCTGCCTCGCGGGGTGCTGGCGATGATGCTGATATGGCTGGTGCTGTGCATGTCGGGGCTGATCTCGATGATCGGCTTCGGCGAAATCGCCAACGCGGCCCATGTGGGTGGCTTGGTCATCGGTTGCCTGACCGGTTTGCTGGGCGGCGTGTATAACCGCCGCAAATCGCCTATTTGATAAGGAAGAGCCTCATGTCCTCTTTTGCTGAAATGATCGAAAACATCACCCCGGACATCTACGAGAGCCTCAAGCTCGCCGTGGAAATCGGCAAGTGGTCCGATGGCCGCAAGCTCACCGCCGAGCAGCGCGAGCTGTCCCTGCAAGCGGTGATCGCCTGGGAGATCCAGAACCTGCCGGAAGACCAGCGCACCGGCTACATGGGCCCGCAGGAGTGCGCGTCGAAGTCCGAGCCGGTGGCGAACATCCTGTTCAAGTCGGATGCGATCCATTGATTGAAATTTGTCGCGGTGCAGTCAGCAAAATGTCGGCGCAACTCGGTGAGCCGACCGTTCAATACGCGTTTCGCCTGGGCGATGTCGAGGTGCCGGTCAACCCGTTGATCGGCACGCACGTACGCCTGGAGTACCTCGGTGCCATCCATTGCAGCCATTGCGGGCGCAAGACCAAGACCAGCTTCAGCCAGGGTTATTGCTACCCGTGCATGACCAAGCTGGCTCAGTGCGACTTGTGCATCATGAGCCCCGAGCGTTGCCATTACGACGCCGGCACCTGCCGCGATCCGGGCTGGGGCGAGACATTCTGCATGACCGACCACGTGGTCTACCTGGCCAACTCGTCGGGGATCAAGGTCGGCATCACCCGTGCCACTCAACTGCCGACCCGTTGGCTGGACCAGGGTGCCAGCCAGGCGCTGCCGATCATGCGCGTGGCGACCCGCCAGCAGTCCGGTTTCGTCGAAGACCTGTTCCGCAGCCAGGTGGCCGACAAGACCAACTGGCGCGCGCTGCTCAAGGGCGATGCGGTGGCGGTGGACCTGGCCGAGGTGCGCGATGCACTGTTCGCCTCCTGCGCCGAAGGCCTGCTGAGTTTGCAGGAACGCTTTGGCCTACAGGCCATCCAAACGATTGCCGACATTGAGCCGATCGAAATCCGCTACCCGGTCGAGCAGTATCCGACCAAGATCGTCAGCTTCAACCTGGACAAGAACCCGATTGCCGAAGGCACGCTGCTGGGGATCAAGGGCCAATACCTGATCTTCGACACCGGCGTCATCAATATTCGTAAGTACACGGCCTACCAGCTCGCCGTGCATCAGTAGAAGGATGCCACCCATGCGCACCGAACAACCGAAGATGATTTACCTGAAGGACTATCAGGCGCCGGACTACCTGATCGAAGAGACGCACCTGACCTTCGAGTTGTTCGAGGACCACAGCCTGGTCCACGCGCAACTGGTGATGCGCCGCAACCCCGAGCGCGGCGCCGGTTTGCCACCGCTGGTGCTGGATGGCCAGCAGCTTGAGCTGCTGACCGTCAACCTGGGCGACAGGGAACTGACCGAGGCTGACTACCAGCTGACCGACAGCCACCTGATTCTGCACCCGACCAGCGAGACCTTCACGGTCGACACCAGCGTGCGCATTCACCCGGAAACCAACACTGCGCTGGAAGGCCTGTACAAATCCAGCGGCATGTTCTGCACCCAGTGCGAGGCCGAGGGCTTCCGCAAGATTACCTACTACCTCGACCGCCCGGACGTGATGAGCACGTTCACCACCACGGTGATCGCCGAGCAACACAGCTACCCGGTGCTGTTGTCCAACGGCAACCCGATCGCCAGCGGTCCGGGTGAAGACGGGCGTCACTGGGCGACCTGGGAAGACCCGTTCAAGAAGCCGGCCTACCTGTTCGCACTGGTCGCCGGTGATTTGTGGTGCGTTGAAGACAGCTTTACCACCATGACCCAGCGCGAAGTGGCACTGCGCATCTACGTCGAGCCGGAAAACATCGACAAGTGCCAGCACGCGATGACCAGCCTGAAAAAATCCATGCGCTGGGACGAAGAAACCTACGGCCGCGAGTACGACCTCGACATCTTCATGATCGTGGCGGTGAACGACTTCAACATGGGCGCCATGGAGAACAAGGGCCTCAATATCTTCAACTCCAGTGCCGTGCTGGCCCGCGCCGAAACCGCCACCGACGCCGCGCACCAGCGGGTCGAGGCGATCGTTGCCCACGAATACTTCCACAACTGGTCGGGCAACCGCGTGACCTGTCGTGACTGGTTCCAGCTGTCGCTGAAAGAAGGCTTCACTGTGTTCCGGGATGGTGGCTTTTCGGCCGACATGAACTCGGCCACGGTCAAGCGTATCCAGGACGTGGCGTACCTGCGCACCCACCAGTTCGCCGAAGACGCCGGCCCGATGGCCCATGCCGTGCGCCCGGACAGCTTTATTGAAATCTCCAACTTTTACACCCTGACCGTGTACGAAAAGGGCTCGGAAGTGGTCGGCATGATCCACACCTTGCTCGGCGCTGAAGGCTTCCGTAAAGGCAGCGACCTGTACTTCGAACGCCACGACGGCCAGGCCGTGACCTGCGACGATTTCATCAAGGCCATGGAAGACGCGAATGGTGCTGACCTGAGCCAGTTCAAACGCTGGTACAGCCAGGCCGGTACGCCACGCCTGGCGGTGAGCGAGTCCTACGACGCCGCGGCTAAAACCTACAGCCTGACCTTCCGCCAGAGCTGCCCGGAAACCCCGGATAAAGTTGAAAAACTGCCGTTCGTGATCCCTGTGGAATTGGGCCTGTTGGACGGGCAGGGCGCCGGCATTCCCCTGCGCCTGACCGGTGAGGCCGCTGCGGGCGCCACCTCCCGCGTGATTTCGGTGACCGAAGCCGAGCAGACCTTCACCTTCGTCGATATCGCCGAACAGCCGTTGCCGTCCTTGCTGCGCGGCTTCTCGGCGCCGGTGAAACTGAGCTTCCCGTACAACCGTGATCAGCTGATGTTCCTGATGCAGCACGACAGCGACGGCTTCAATCGCTGGGATGCCGGCCAGCAACTGTCGGTGCAGGTGTTGCAGGAACTGATCGGCCAGCACCAGGCCGGCCAGCCGCTGAAGCTGGATCAACGCCTGATCACTGCGCTGCGCAGTGTGTTGAGCGATGAACGCCTGGACCAGGCCATGGTTGCAGAAATGCTCTCGCTGCCGGGCGAAGCCTATCTGACGGAAATCAGCGAAGTGGCGGACGTGGATGCCATCCACGCTGCCCGCGAGTTTGCGCGCAAGCAACTGGCCGACAACCTGCACGAGGAGCTGTGGCTGCGTTACCAGGCCAATCGCCAACTGTCCAAGCAGACGCCTTATGTGGCGGCGGCCGAGCACTTTGCCCGGCGTGCATTGCAGAACATTGCGCTGTCGTACCTGATGCTCAGCGGCAAGCCTGAAGTGCTGGCGGCGACGCTGGAGCAGTTCGACACCAGCGACAACATGACCGAGCGCCTGACCGCGCTGGCGGTGCTGGTGAACTCGCCGTTCGAAGCGGAAAAGGCCCAGGCGCTGGCGGTGTTTGCCGAGAACTTCAAGGACAACCCGCTGGTCATGGACCAGTGGTTCAGCGTGCAGGCCGGCAGCACTTTGCCGGGCGGGCTGGCGCGGGTCCAGGCATTGATGGAGCACCCGGCGTTCACACTGAAGAACCCGAACAAGGTTCGCGCACTGATCGGCGCATTTGCCGGGCAGAACCTGATCAACTTCCACGCCGCCGATGGCTCGGGCTATCGCTTCCTGGCGGACCTGGTGATCCAGCTGAATGCCTTCAACCCGCAAATCGCCTCGCGCCAGTTGGCGCCACTGACGCGCTGGCGTAAATACGACAGCGCGCGCCAGGCGCTGATGAAAGCCGAGCTGGAGCGCATTCGTGCCTCCGGCGAGCTGTCCAGTGATGTGTTCGAGGTAGTCAGCAAGAGCCTTGCGTAAAAACTGAGCGAATAAGAAAACGGCCTGTTCAGGCCGTTTTTTTTGCTTCAGATGACTGGCGGTGAAGTGTCCGAGCCGAGCGCAGCTTTTTTGCGGCTGATGTTTTCTGGCGTCATACTGGCGCGCATGACTTTCGACTCGCCCCTCAGCGCCTACCAACACGCCATCGCCCAACAGGGTTTTGTGGCCGACGACGCCCAGCGCCGAGCGGTGGACGCCCTGCAGGCCTGCCATGCGGCCCTGCATCAAGCGCATTCGCCAGCCAGCGGCGTCTACCTCTGGGGGCCGGTGGGGCGTGGCAAGACCTGGCTGATGGACCAGTTCTACCAAAGCCTGCGGGTGCCCGCGCGGCGTCAGCATTTTCACCACTTCATGGGCTGGGTGCATCAGCGCCTGTTCCAACTCACCGGTACTCCCGACCCCTTGCAAGCCCTGGCAAGGGAGCTTGGCGCTGACGTGCGGGTGCTGTGTTTCGACGAGTTGTTCGTGAATGATATTGGCGATGCGATCATCCTGGGTCGGTTGTTTCAGGTGATGTTCGAGGAGGGCGTGGTGATGGTCTGCACCTCCAACCATCCGCCTGAGCAGTTGTACGCCGATGGTTTCAACCGCGAGCGTTTTTTGCCGGGCATTGCGGCGATCAAGCAGCATATGCAGGTGCTGGCGGTTGATGGCAGTGAGGACCATCGCTTGCACCCAGGTGATGGCGTGCAGCGCTATTGGGTGAAGCAGCCCGATGCGCTGGCGAACGTGTTCAAGCAACTGGCCGAAGGGCCGGTCCGCAGTGGCACAGTGGATGTCGGGCATCGACGTATCGTGGTCATGCAGTCCAGTGACAACCTGCTGTGGTGCCGTTATGCCGAGCTGTGCGAGCAGCCCTTGGCGGCGATGGATTTCATGCTGTTGTGTGATCGCTACCAGGCCATCCTGCTGAGCGAGGTGCCGAACCTCAGTGCGCAAACACGCCCCGGGCGGATTGCCCGTGGCACCGAAGACGGTGCCGAGCGTGTGGTGGCGGGGGATCGCGAATTACCGCAGCTGTCGGTACACGATGACAGCGTGCGCCGGTTTATCGCCCTGGTGGACGAGTGCTACGACCGTAAGGTGCCGCTGTATATTGAAGCCGAGGTGCCGCTGGAGCATCTGTATACCAAGGGCTATCTGGGGTTTCCCTTCCGTCGCACCCTGAGCCGGCTGCAGGAAATGCAAAGGCGACGGTTTGGCTGAGGCCTGCACGGCGGTGCCGGAAGGCAATGCCGTGGCAGTGGAAGTTCGGTTTTAATCGTTAGAAGTTTGACTTTTGGTTCGCGTGTCTATTGTTTTTGATTAAGTAAATTCAATAAATGACAGACACAAAAAAGGCGCCATTAAATGGCGCCAAGTTAACCTTGGCATAGGAGCGGAATAGCCAAGGGTATGACAGGCGTATCAGCTGTTCGGTTGTTCCTCAGCGGTGGTTTGTTTAACCTCGGCCTTTTTCATATCTTTACCGTCAGCGGCGGCAATGCGGTCCTTAGTGCCGTGGATCTGGCTCTGCGATACGGTGAAATGCTTGTAGAACTCCTTTGAACGCTCGGAACCGCCCTCTGCAAAAGCGGCGGCGGAGGTCAGGGTCATCAGGCTGGCAAGTAGTACGGTAGAGAGTTTCATAGCAGTATTCCCATTAAGAGTGATCGGTATCCAGTCGCTCCGTGATCAGATAATGGCGCGACTATGAATCGATCTTATTAAGTGGGAATTAACGCAACGCTGATCGAAAGTTAACGAACTTGTTAACTGTTGATCAGCGCCTAATCATGAACACGCTATTACTGAGCCGGGTGCTCTTGGAGCACGACATCCGTCGGGTTGACCTTTTTCGGCTTGATCAGGCTGAAGTCGATCAAGGCCTTCTGCTCGCGCGCGTAGGGGTTACCGATCATTAACGGGCGCGGCTTGAAGCTATCGCTTACCAGGCTTCTGCTGCGGTCCAGTTCGTTGAAGCTCAGCCCGGCCAGGTCTGCCCAGGTGTGAATCAATTGCGAACTGCTGTAGGGCCGTTGCAAGTCACCGGCGAAGCTCCATTCATGTGTTTCGCGCCATTTCGGCGAGGCATAGGCTATGAAGGGAATGGTGTACATCGGCGCGGTCGGTTTGCCTTCGTTGCGTCCCAGGGTGGTGTGGCCGGCCGAGTCGAATACGTCCTCACCATGGTCCGACAGGTACAACAGGAAGCCGTTGGGGTCGGTCTTGGCGTAGTCCTTGATCAGGCTCGACACCACGAAGTCGTTGTACAGCACCGCATTGTCGTAGCTGTTGTAGGTGGGCAACTGATCGTCGCTCACGCCTGCCGGTACGCCCTGGCGGTCGGTGAATTTGTCGAACGTCGGCGGGTAGCGGTACTGATAGCTCATGTGGGTACCGAGCAGGTGCACCACGATAAATTTGCGTGCGGCCGGGTCGGCCAGGGCCTTGGAAAACGGCTCAAGCACATCGCCGTCGTATTGGCGGGCGTTCTGGTTGCGGTTGTTGTTCAGGTACACCTGTTCGTCGGCCTGTTCGGAAAAGGTCGTGAGCATGGTGTTGCGCTTGGTCATGGTCTGCTGGTTGGTGATCCAGTAGGTCTTGTAGCCGGCCTGTTTCATCACGCTGACGATCGACGGGGTTTTCAGGTACAGGTCCGGGTTTTCCTCGTCGGCGAACGTCAGCACCTGTTGCAGCGCCTCAATCGTATAGGGGCGCGGGGTGATGACGTTGTCGAACACCGCCAGTTGGTCGCGCAGCTTGTCCAGCTCGGGCGTGGTGTTGCGCGGGTAGCCATAGAGGCTCATGCGCTGGCGGTTGGTGGACTCACCGATCACCAGCACCAGGGTCGAGGGCTGGCCGGCCATGCTGTCCTTGAGATTGGTCAACGGCGGGATTTTGCTCGCGCTGTCGAGCATGCCCTGCATGCTGTCCAATTGCTCGGTGTAACGGCGGTAGGCAACGATCATCTGCCATGGCACGGCGGGTTCGATGCGCGATTCAAAGCGGTCGATGGCAGAGTCCAGGGTGTCGCTGCGGGCAATCTGCTTGACCAGCGGATAGCCGATAACGGCGACCAGTATCGCGGTCGCCGCCAGCACTGCCTGGCCGCGCGGCAAATACACCGGGCGTACTCGCGTCCACAGGAAAACCGCCATAGCGGTGTGGGCGATAAATGCCAGCACGATCCACCAGGCGAAATACTGGGTGGCGTACTCGCCGGCTTCAGAGATGTTCGACTCGAACATGATGAAGATGACGCTCTGGGAAAATTCCTGCTGATAGATGAAGAAATAACCCAGGCTGGCCATGGAACAGGCCCACAGCACCACGCCGATCAGGGCGGCGAGCAAACGTGTACGGCGCGGGAATATCAGCAGGGGCGCAAGCCAGATCGCGCTCATGAAGAAGGCTTGGCGGAAGCCGCTGAAGCCAGAGGTGCCGCTGAGTTGAATCAGCAGTTGGGTAATACCCGAGAAATACCAGAAAAACAGGAACAGCCAACCAAGACCGGCCCAATCAAAGCCTTCCGCAGACTTAGTGCTGCGTTTGAACATTGCCATCCAGCGCTCCAACCCGATCACTCTTCAGTCGACGCGCAGGGCTGCGCGCAACAGAGGCCACCCTTGCATGGGGTGGCCCTTCGGGCGGGAGTATCGGGAGGGGCGTGTGAAAACTTTGTGAGATATTTGTAGCGGTTATCTTACAAAGCCATAAACAGATTTAGCACAGCGCAGGTTGCGCCCCGGCAGGCTGGTCGAGCTGGGCTTGGATGATATGGGCACGCAGGCGCATGACTTCCTGCTGCAAGTGGTCGCGCTCGTCTTTCAACTGGCGCAACTCATCGCGACGCAGAGTGACGTAGAGGGTCTGTGGCGGACGGGTCATGTGTGCAGTGCTCATTGCTTACCTCGCAAATAGCCGGTGTGTCGCGGTGTGCCAGAACGCTTGAGTCGAGGTTCTCGGCAGCAGTCGGGGCAATTCTGAATTCTTTTTGCGGGCAATGGAACTTTTTTATTTTTGACGGTCGTGTGACTTTTTGTACTGTGATGCTGAAATGATGGCAGTTTTTTGTCATGAAACTACACAGATATGCTCTGGACTAACCCTCATTAGCCGCATTGCGCTATAAACTATGTCACACATTTTTTTAGCATTTTTAGTAGTAGGAGCATCAGCACATGCAACTGGGGATTATCGGACTAGGCCGCATGGGCGGGAATATTGCACGGCGCCTGATGCTCAATGGGCATTCCACCGTTGTTTACGACCGTAACGAAGCATTTGTCAAAGGCTTGAGCGAGGAGGGCGCCACGGGCGTCGCCGACTTGAAAGCCCTGGTTGCCGGGCTGCAGAAGCCTCGCGCCGTCTGGGTCATGTTGCCGGCTGGCGACCCGACCGAAAACACCATCAATGAACTCAGCGAGCTGCTGGAAAGCGGCGATGTGATCATCGACGGCGGCAACACCAACTATAAGGATGACGTTCGTCGCGGCAAGGCCCTGGCGGAAAAAGGCCTGCACTATGTCGACGTCGGCACCTCCGGCGGCGTCTGGGGCCTGGAGCGCGGCTATTGCATGATGATCGGTGGCGACGTCGAGACCGTGCAGCGCCTTGACCCGATCTTCGCCAGCCTGGCACCGGGCCTGGGTAACATTCCGCGCACCAAGGACCGTTCCGCCAGCGCAGATACCCGAGCCGAACACGGCTACATCCATGCGGGGCCGGCGGGTTCCGGGCATTTCGTCAAGATGATTCACAACGGCATCGAATACGGGATGATGCAGGCGTTCGCCGAAGGTTTTGACATTCTCAAGACCAAGAACTCGGAAAACCTGCCCGAAGACCAGCGCTTTGACCTGAACGTGGCCGATATCGCCGAAGTCTGGCGCCGTGGCAGCGTGGTCTCGTCCTGGCTGCTGGACCTGACCGCCGATGCCTTGGCGACCGACCCTAAGCTCGACGGTTACTCCGGTTCCGTGGCCGACAGCGGTGAAGGCCGCTGGACCATCGAAGCGGCCATGGAACAAGCCGTACCGGTGCCCGTACTGTCCACCTCGTTGTTTGCGCGCTTCCGCTCGCGCCAGCAGAGCACTTACGGTGACAAGATGCTGTCTGCCATGCGCTTCGGCTTTGGCGGCCACGTGGAGACTTCCAAAAAATGACCGCCAACGGCAAGAAACCCAAGGCCGAACCCGCTCCACCTACCACACTGTTTCTGTTTGGCGCCCATGGCGACCTGGTCAAGCGCCTGCTGATGCCGGCGCTGTACAACCTCAGCCGTGACGGGCTGCTGGGCGACGGCTTGCGCATCGTCGGCGTGGATCACAATGCGATCAGCGACGCCGACTTCGCCAAGAAACTCGAGGATTTCATTCGCACCGAAGCGGCGAGCAAGGTCAAGGGCAATGGCGACAACGCCCTTGACCCGGACTTGTGGGCGCAATTGGCCAAGGGCATCAGTTATGTCGAGGGCGACTTCCTTGACGACAGCACCTACGCCGACATCGCCAGGAAAATCACCGACAGCGGCACCGGCAATGCGGTGTTCTACCTCGCCACGGCGCCGCGCTTCTTCAGCGACGTGGTGCAGCGCCTGGGCAGTGCCGGCCTGTTGGCGGAGACCGATGACGCGTTCCGCCGCGTGGTGATCGAGAAGCCCTTCGGCTCCGACCTGGCTACCGCCGAAGCACTGAACGCCAGCCTGCTCAAGGTGATGAGCGAGAAGCAGATCTATCGCATCGATCATTACCTGGGCAAGGAAACGGTACAGAACATTCTGATCAGCCGGTTCTCCAACGTGCTGTTTGAAGCGTTCTGGAATAACCATTACATCGACCACGTGCAAATTACCGCCGCCGAAACCGTCGGCGTCGAGACGCGGGGTAATTTTTTCGAAAAAACCGGCACCTTGCGCGACATGGTGCCCAACCACCTGTTCCAGTTGCTGGCGATGGTCGCTATGGAACCGCCGGCGGCGTTTGGCGCCGATGCGGTGCGCGGCGAAAAGGCCAAGGTGGTCGGGGCCATTCGCCCCTGGTCGTTGGAAGATGCCCGGGCCAACTCGGTCCGTGGCCAATACACCGCCGGTGAAATTGGCGGCAAGCGGCTTCCGGGTTACCGCGAGGAAGCGAATGTCGCGCCTGACAGCAGTACCGAAACCTTTGTCGCCCTCAAGGTGATGATCGACAACTGGCGCTGGGTTGGCGTGCCGTTCTACCTGCGTACCGGCAAGCGCATGAGCATTCGCGATACCGAAATCGTGATCTGTTTCAAGCACGCGCCCTATGCGCAGTTCCGCGACACCGAAGTGGATGAGCTCAAGCCCACCTACCTGAAAATCCAGATCCAGCCCAACGAGGGCATGTGGTTCGATCTGCTGGCGAAAAAACCTGGGCCGACCTTGGAGATGGCCAATATCGAGCTGGGTTTCGACTACAAGGACTTCTTCGAAATGCAGCCGTCAACCGGGTATGAAACCCTGATCTACGACTGCATGACCGGTGACCAGACCCTGTTTCAGCGCGCGGACAACATCGAAAATGGCTGGCGTGCGGTGCAGCCATTCCTCGATGCCTGGAAGCAGGACGACGGGATCCAGGCCTACAAGGCCGGTGAAGACGGCCCGGCAGCCGCCGACGCCTTGCTGGCCCGCGATGGCCGTACCTGGCACAGCCTCGGATGAGTGACGCAGCGATTCATCCCATCCGTTTTATCCTCAGCGACGTGGACGGCACGTTGCTGCACCCGGACCACAGCCTGAGCCAGCGTACCGCCGATGCGGTTCGCGCCTTGCGCGATGCCGGGGTGTTTTTCAGCCTGGCCAGCGGGCGTCCGCCCAAGGCCATGCGGCACTTGATCGAGACATTCGGGATTGACGTGCCGGTGGCCGGTTTCAATGGCGGTACGCTGGTCAACCCGGATGGCAGCATCCTGGTTGCCCATCATCTGCCGGCGGAAGCGGCGCTGGTGACTCTGGCGCTGTTTTCCGCAGAGCCGGACGTAGAAGTGTGGGTGTTTGCCGATGGCGATTGGCTGCGTCGTGACCCGCCCGGGCCGATGCAACAACGCGAAGCCGATGGCCTGGGTTACGGGCCGGTGGTGGTGGAGAGTTTTGAGCCGTACCTCGACCGGGTCGACAAGATCGTCGCTGCCAGCAACAACACGCAGTTGCTGGTGGAGCTCGAAGCGCAGTTGCAGCCAAAAGTGCAGGGGCTGGCCCAAGTCTCACGTTCGCAGCCGGTGTACCTGGATGTGACGGCAATGCTCGCCAACAAGGGCGAAGCCTTGAAGACGTTGGCTGAGCATCTTGGGGTGCCGATTGAGCAGACGGCGGCGATTGGCGATGGTGGCAATGACCCGGCGATGTTTCAGGTGGCGGGTTTATCGATTGCCATGGGGCAGGCGGAAGAGACCGTCAAGCGCCAGGCCACTGTAGTGACCGGCAGCAATGTCGACGACGGAGCCGCCGAGGCCATCGAACGGTTTATTCTGTCGGCGCAATCAACGCCGTTGCTCTAATACTTAACTTGCGCCGATTAATCCAATCGGCGCAAGTTGCAGTATCGAATTACTTGGGCATCGCCCAAGACAGCAACTGGTGGCCATCTTTATCGAGTTCGGCGCGGGCCTGCAACAGCAGGTTTTCCAGCTGTGCCGGGTCGGTGTAGGCGCTCGACGACAGTTGTTTGCGGCCAATGCGGGTATTGGTGCGGTCAATCACGCTGAGGCTGAGGGCGCCATTGCCATCGTGCCAGGCCACGCACTGAAAGGGCTGGAAAGCACGGTCTGCAATCAAAAGAGCTTCGTTGATGCGCAGCGGAGCGTTCATGTAGGTGTTCTCTCTCATTGCCCATTCAAGTGAGTACCGTTGGTTGGGCTGGCCATACGGTGGAGTTACTTGTACTGATGCGCGATGACCGGGTACGGGTCACATGTTAGAGCGAGAAATTTTAACTTTCCCTGATTAACGTCATGTAAGCAGCTGTTTTGAAAGCTGAATGAACGTCTCTGCGATCTGCAACTCTTTTGCCGTAAATACGCAGAAGTGGCTTTTTGCCCGCGCTTATAGCGAAACGGTACAAGCCCAGCGTCAAGACCTTGCTAGTGTAAGCGCCAGGCGTCACAAACCATTGTTTCATAATAACTTTTGACGCCAAGGAATAGTCATGATTGTGACGCCCGTACAGCGCCGCTTGTTGGTGGTCGATCCCTGCGACGACTGCCACGGGCTATTGCCCGGCTTGCGCACTGCCGGGTGGGAAGTGGACAGCTGCGCCCTGGAAGCCGTCGGGGATCGGACCTGCGACGTGGGTTTGTTGCGCTTACAGCCCTATCACCTGGAACGCCCCGAGGCGGTCAAAGAGCTGATCAGCCGCAGTGGCACCGAGTGGATCGCGGTGCTCAGCCAGGATGTGCTGCGCCTGCAAAATGTCGGCGACTTTGTGTGTGAATGGTTCTTCGATTTCCACACCTTACCCTTCGACGTCGCCCGCGTGCAGGTAACGCTGGGCCGTGCCTTTGGCATGGCGCGCCTGCGGGGCAAGGGCCACACGCAGGTCGATGAGCCCGAGCATGAATTGCTGGGTGACAGCCGGCCGATACGCGAACTGCGCAAATTGTTATCCAAGTTGGCGCCGACCGAATCCCCGGTATTGATTCGCGGCGACAGCGGCACCGGCAAAGAGTTGGTGGCCAAGACTCTGCATCGCCAGTCGCAGCGCCATGCCAAGCCGTTTGTGGCGATCAACTGCGGGGCGATCCCGGAGCACTTGATCCAGTCCGAGCTGTTTGGCCATGAAAAGGGCGCGTTTACCGGTGCCCATCAGCGCAAGGTCGGACGGATCGAGGCGGCCAACGGCGGCACGCTGTTCCTCGATGAGATCGGCGACTTGCCAATGGAGCTGCAGGCCAATCTGTTGCGGTTTCTTCAGGAAAAACAGATCGAGCGGGTCGGCGGCAGCCAGCCGATTCCCGTGGACGTGCGGGTACTTGCCGCAACCCACGTCGACCTGGAGGCCGCGGTGGAGAAGGGCACCTTCCGCGAAGACTTGTATTACCGGCTGAATGTGCTGCAAGTGGTGACCGCGCCCTTGCGCGAACGTCACGGAGACGTGGCGATGCTCGCCAACCACTTTTCCCGTTTCTACAGCCAGGAAACCGGCCGACGCCCGCGCAGCTTCAGCGAAGACGCCTTGGTCGCGATGGGGCAGCATCCCTGGCCGGGCAACGTGCGCGAGCTGGCCAACCGCGTGCGACGTGGCCTGGTGCTTGCCGAAGGACGGCAGATCGAGGCCGTTGATCTGGGGCTGGAAGGCGAACAGGCAATTTCATTACCGATGGCTACACTGGAAGACTACAAGCACCGCGCCGAACGTCAGGCGCTGTGCGATGTGCTCAACCGGCACAGCGACAACCTGAGTGTCGCGGCCCGTGTGCTTGGGGTTTCCCGGCCCACGTTCTACCGGTTATTGCACAAACACCAGATCCGCTAGGGCGGGTAAACCGAAAAGCCCCGCAACGACCCTTATCGTTGCGGGGCTTGTCCTTGTGTGCGCTAGAAGTAGTACGGGAATTTCAGGCTGAACGTAAAGTCCGGCGCGTCATCCGTCATACCGATCGCCAGGTTGGGCACAATCGTCAGGTTCTGCGACGCGGCAATCGTCATCCCCACGTTGAAGTAGCCGGCGTTACCGTCGCTGGAGACCACCGACTGCCAGTCTCCGCCGTCAGGCTTGAGCTTGCTCTTGCGCTGCACCAGGTCGGAGACCGAGAACGACATGCTCATCTTCTCGTTCAGCGCGAAGGCGACGCCCAACCCCACTTGGAAACTATCGCCGAGGCTGACCTTGCCGCCGACTTTCTGGTTGGCGTTGGAGCTGATGTCGTCAAACGAATCCTCGAAGTTGTGGGTATAGGACAACGAGCCGAACAGGACGGCGGGGTCGAACGTCTTGACCAGCGAGATCCCCGGCGTGACCGACCAGACGCCGTTGCCGGTCGGCAGACTTTCCGGTACGAACAGGTTGTCGTTGTTCGGCGAGCCGACCAGCTTGATGCCGTAGGGTTCTTTACCGGTAGGCGCCTTGACCCGTACCGAGACCACCGCATCCGGCAGGCTGTCGGTTTCGTCGAGGAATTTGTAGGCGATGCCGAAGTTGACGTCGCCGATGGTCGGGTCGCGGGTGACCGACGCTTCCGACGTGGTGGTGCCACTGTTGTTGGCGCCGCCTGACTGGTAGGTCGATTCGCGGTACACCACCGGCACGTTTATATCGAACTGCCAGCGGTTATCGAGGTTGTAGCGTCCGGTCAGGTCCAGGGTCCAGTTATCCGCCTTGATGCGGTCCAGGTTGATATTGCCGAGGAAGATCGAGTCCAGTGCCAGAAAGCCGTTGAGGGTCAGCTGGCGTGCGTCATAACGCGCATAGGTGATGCCGGTCTCGAAGCTGAACTTGCCATCGCCGAAAAAGCCGCTGGCTTCGTTGTACAAGTTGCTGACGCTTTGCGCGGGGGCCGAATCGTCCTTGAGGCTTTGCCCATAGGAACTGCCGCCGCCCGCACCACCGGATGCCGCCGCGGCGCCTACGCCTGGCGCACCGGCCACGGTGGTGTTTTTGCTGAAGTCGGCCGGGGACTTGGCCAGGCGCTTGGGCGCAGGCGTGGCCGGCTGATCTTCCACTTGTCGCACGCGTTGTTCCAGCACCGCCAGTGCTTTTTGTTGCACTTCGTAGCGCTGCTTGAGTTCCAGAAGTTCCTGTTTCAGCGATTCAATATCGGCGTCCGGCGCGGCATACAACAGCGTTGCAGGCAGGAGCGTACTCAAACAAACCACAGCACGTAACGATAAAGATCGATGCATGAAGTCAGCCGTCCCTTTTTTTTAATGCGTAAGTGTCGAGGCTCAGCGTAGTTCAATAACCGATATTGCGTAGGCCTTTGAGTTGCTCCAGGTTGAGGCTCTGTGTGATGTTGTTCAGGCCGTTGTTGCCCATCACCACATTGAGCTGGGTCAAGTTGTTGATGAGGTTGCTGTTGCCCTGGATAACCGTGCCTTGCAGCACGTTGCCAGCACCGATTTGCTGCACGACATTGCCCTGGTTGTTATTGGCCAGAAGCGACATTTGCAGCCCGCCATTCTTGGCCGAAACGGTGACCTGGCCTGCGGCAGTGCTGCCGGTGATCGGCTGGCCGGCCACCAGGGCCTGGCCGGACTGCGCATAGTTGGCCGGGGCCAGGCCATTTTTGGTGACGTTGATGTCGACCGCATTGTTGGCTGTATTGCCATCGCCCGCGGCACGCACGCTTTGCGTGACGCCTTGGCCGCTGCCCAACCCATTACCGCCGACTACCGTGCCGGTGCCGTTGGGCTGGTTGACAGCGCCGTTGCCATCGCTGCCGGTGATTTGCACGTAAAACTGCGGGGTAACGGTGGATTTGTCGATCTGCATGCTGGCGCTGCCTGTGACGGTCGCCCCTGCGGAATTGGTCCAGGTGGTGCTCATGACAATCCCGAAACTGATGATGCGCCCTGGCATCACAAAGCGCCCGCGCAGATCAGCCATTTCCGCATCCTTGAGTTCGACAGGCTTGAAGGCCGTTGACGCGTAAGCGGGCATTGAGGCTGCCAGGCACATGACCGTCAGCCAACGATAGGTGTTCATCGTCTGCTCCTGGAGCGTCCTGCTCCTTATTGCGCTTCTAGAAGAAGTCGCTCTGGATGAAACCGAAGTCCATCAGTTCACTGTCGCGCACCGGGCTGAACTCGTTCAGCTGGTTTTTCGCGGTCAGCGGCGTGGGCGGCGAGAGCAGGGCGTTGGTCTTGTCGTAGCCTTCACCCAACACGGCAAACACAATGCCGTTCCAACCCTTGATGAAATCGTCCTTTGTGTAGCGCTTGTGGCCCAGCACCGGGTCGCCGATGTAGACCCAGTCCTTGTCGGCGCGCTGCAGCACTACGAAATGTTTGTAGCCGCGAATTTCCAGGAGTACCACCACGGGGACTTTGACGGTGATCAGCACTTCAGGCGTGATCCGGTAGCCCTTGGCGCGCATGCCGATGCTTTCCAGGTAGCGCTTCATGTCGAGCATCGAGAAGCCCTGGGTCCGCACCAGGTCCTGGTCGGCGTTGACCAGCATGCCCTTGATGACGTGGTCTTCGTCCACATCCATCCAATAGGCTTGGCGCATGATGGTCGCGAGTGCGGCGGCGCCGCAGCTGAAATCGGTTTTCTGTTCCACCAGGTTGGAGAATTTGCGTTCGCGGATGCTTTCGACCTTCTTGTAGATCAACCCACCACCGGGCATGACGACCGCCATGGTCCCTGCCCAGGTCGGGCCGGTGAGTGCGAGCAGAAGGAGCAAGGCAACGAGGCGCATGATCGTATGACCTGTTGGACACTGAAATGAAAAAAGGGCCTTGTTGCCAAGGCCCTATCAGGATCAGAAGCGAGTAGTGGACTGCACGACTACGTTGTTCTGGCCTTGGTTGTTGCTGCCCGACAGAACGTTGGAGTTCGACACCCCGGAGCTGAAGTTCATCGAGTTGTTCACGCTGGCGTTGTTGGCCACTGGCTTGCTGCTCCAGCCATGGCCGCTGCTCAGGTTGACGGTCAGGTTGCCGGTGACATCCTGTGCGCCGTTGATGGTTGCGGCGCCGCCGCTGCCATCTTTGTTAGCCTGGATCACAGTGCTGTTGCTGCCTTGGTTGGAAGTACCCGCAGCGGCGTTCAACTGAATGATGCCAGACGCGTGGTTGCCACTGTCGTTGAGCGAGGCATTGTTTTTGGTGCCGCTGTTGATCACCAGATTGCCATAGTTCGATTGCGCGGAGTTGGCGGTAGCGAACACGAAGTCGGCGTCTGCGGACTGGACGATCACGTCGTTTTTGCCCTGGTTGTTGTCACCGCTCAGCACGTTGCCGTTGGCAATGCCGCTGATGTTGTTATAGGACTCATTTGCCGAAGCGTTGTTTTTGGTCTTGTCATTGAGCACCACGTTGCCATGGTTGCTTTGACCGTCGTTAGACGTCGCGGACGCCGAGGTTGGCGCTGGAGTAGGTGGGTTGTAACCGCCGCCACCACCGGCTTGAGCAGCAACAGCCATGAGCGCAGCGAGAGCGAAAGCCAGTGGTTTAAGAGCCGTTGTAGGTTTCATGGTGTTTCTCCTTGCTTCTATTTAGTTGGTTAAGTGTTGGTACGGTCTAGCTATCCGACTCAGCTCCATCAGTTGAGTCGCAGGTTCAGGGTGTTAGCCACGCGGTTCCCCACCCCGGCGCTCTGGGTGACCTGTACCACTCCACGGCTGCCGGTGAAGGCCTGGTCGCTGGTAACGACCTGGCGGCTGCCAGTGGTAGGGGTCAACCCTGAGTCTGTTGCAAGCGCAACGTTCTGTTGCGACATGACACTGTCATCGATGCTTTGCGGGCCAGCGTTGATGCTGATGCGCACGGCATTGATTGATTGGTTCTGGGCCCCGGCCGACTGGTTGATGCTCAGTACGCCGTTACCATTGCTGAATGAGTTGCCCTGGATCGATGCTTTAGCGTTCAGGGAGCGGTCGGCAGGAGCGCCGCTGATGTGCTGGGTGACATTCACGTTTGCCTGGGCGTTGCGGCCTACCGAAATGGCTACGTTGTTGCTCAGTTGCTGTTGATCGCCGGCGGCCTGGTTGAGCATGACCACGCCGTTGTAGTGTTTGCCGGAGTTATCAAGGGCCGCGTCGTTGTCGCTGTCGGCCATCGCCGTCGCGCAACTGAGCAGCGCCAGCAGCATCCAGAAAGGGTTCATCTCAACGCCCCCCGACCATGCTGTTGATCGTGCTAAGGGGCGCGAGGCCGCGAGAGACTGCGCCATTGATCGTGCCGGAAAGGCTGTTGCCGCCGGTGTGGCCGGCTGCGCCGCCTGCACCCAGGCCAATGCCGCTGCCGTTGTTGTCGAAACCTTGAAGGTTGCCGCCGGGCAGAACCATACGATTGATGCTGGAGCCGCTGGCGATCCCGGCGATATCGTTGTCGTTCAGTTCATTGGTCGCACGGAAGATCTGCGCAGACGGATTGGCATTCGCGGTGGTGGGGCTCGGGTCGGAGCCGGCGGTGCGGCCCCACATGTGGCCGCGAACGGCGCGCTCGATCACAATCACACCGTTCCCTTCGGCGAGCGCTGGAAGGCTCACGCTGGTACTCAGTACACAGCTGATCAGGAGGAGGCTCAGTGAGCCTTGAGTGTGAGTGATCACGGCGCTATTCCTTATTCTTCGCGCTGACCCTAAACAGCGCTGTAAGGGATAGAGCAGAAGCTGTGCCGCTTTTTATTTGTTCTGCGTATTCAATCGGTTGCGATAAAAGACGGGCGAAGTGATCGCAGCCCTGTTTCATCCGTGAGACAGCAGCTGGCGCAACGCGTCATGCCTGAACCGAGCAAAAACGCTTCACCAGGCTGTATCAGCGATGTAACAGCGTGCATGACAAAACGATGAATCCGCACAGGGTGGGCGGTTCAGGGGCACCGACTGTAAGAAAAATGGACACTGCACGCGCAAAAAAGCCCAAACCCGCAGGCCAGGCTCAGCCTTTGGGCGATTTACGCGGGATGGAATTGAGTACGGGGTTGCCGTCCTGGTTCTGGGTCAGGTAGACCGGCAGCACTTTGGGCAGGGAGGTGATGAGGCTGTTGACCTCATTGATGTTGTAGATGCCGCCGATGCGAATCGAACCCGTGCTGGCGTCTGCCAGCATCACGGGTTTGCTCAGGTAGCGGTTGATCAGCGGTAACGCATCCACCAGGGCCAGGTTGTCGAGCACCAGCTTGCCCTGGCGCCAGGCCAGGGCGGAGTCGTTGGGGTTGATTGCCTGCACCCTGGGCGTGGCATCGCCCTGTTGATAGCTGGCCTGCATGCCGGGGGTCATGGGCACGCTGCCATGCACCTGGTCGCTGGCGATCTGCACCGAGCCCTCGAGCAGCATGACGCGCACCTGGTCTTCATACTTCCACACATTGAACTGAGTACCCGTGACCCGCACCTGGCCATTGCCGGCGTGCACGATAAACGGGTGCGCGGCGTCGTGGCTGACCTTGAAGAACGCCTCGCCCTTTTTCAACGTCACCCGGCGCTGGTCCTTGTAGTTGCTGTAGACCAGTTCGGTGCCCAGGTTGAGTTCAAGCTGGCTGCCATCCCCCAGGGTAACCTGGCGCAAACCACTGTCGGCCTGGAAGCGCTCATAGGAGCTCGGCAGCCAGCCGGCCTCCCAACCGGTAAAGGCGGCAAGCGGCAATACGGCCAGGCAGACCGCTGCCGCCACCGCATAGCGGCGCAGGCGGCTACGGGGCTTGAAGGGCACCACCGCCGGCGAGGTTGGGTGGCGGGGCAGGTGGTCAGCGACGTCCCAGATTTCCAGCATCGCTGCGTATTCAAAGGCGTGCAGCGGATGGGCGTCATGCCATTGTTCGAAAGCCTGACGTTCAGCCGCCGTGCAATCACTCGCGTGCAGGCGCATGCACCAATGCGCGGCGGCGTCGGTGATGGCGTCATATTCGGCTTCTGAAAGGGACTTTTCGGTCATTGACTCATCCTGATTTCACACATTCTAACCTCCCAGGGCGGACGGCGAGAACAGCCATCATGGCGATTGCACATCAATTGGAACTTATTCTTGTTTGGCAGGCCCTAAAAAATTCAGGACATTCCCACAATGGAGTACGAAAATGCTGAAGAAAACCTTAGTCGCCCTGTGTGCAACCACTGCGCTGCTCAGCGCTGGCGCGGCCCTGGCCGATAAGCCGGGTGCGGGCTGGATCACCATCGAGAAGGCCATCGAGGTGGCCAAGACCAAGGCCGGTTATATCGAGGTCTACGCGGCAGAAGCCGACGACAACGGCTACTGGGAAGTTAAAGGCCGCAAATCCGACGGCACCGTGTATGAAGCGCGCATCGATGGCGCTTCGGGCAATATCCTGCGTGACCAGAAAGACTGACCGACCGCGCCGGGAGCCTGCTCAGGCTCCCGCATCCAATTCTCTTCCCAACTGGCTGATCAGGTAGGTGACGGAGTCGGCATTCGCCAGAATAGTGTCGATACGTTTGTCGACGTTGCTCATGAACACGCTCCGCGCGTCGTCTAGGGTCCGCGCTCCCGTGATGCTCAGCACTTTGTCCTTGAGTGGCGTAGAGCCGCGGTGGCTGCCGAAATCCTGCCATTGTTGCGTGAATTCGTCCCATGTCTTGAACAATAGCGTGGCCGGAGTCAGGGTCGACAACGCGGTTGTGCGCAGGTCTGCAAGGTCGGTTTTCAACAGCGCCGCACCGCGTACGTTGAGGTTGATCAGGTCCTCAAACGGCCGCATGGTGTCGAGGTAGGCAAGGTCTTCGGTCATGGACTTGATGTGCGTTATCTCATGAATCAACACGGTCGCCCGTGCATGCGCCGAGATATCGAAGGGCGTGCTCAGGCGGTTTTGATAGACGTCCATGCCTGGGTCGAAGAAGCGGTCCAGCAAGTAGATCTTCTTGTCCGCGTCATCCTGCAGCACAAACGCAAACGTGTCCTGCGGGCTGTACCGATGGGTACCGCTGACAAAGCGTTGTGAGTCTGGGCTGGTCAGCGTGTGGTTGGTCAGCTCGTCGAGAACCTCGTCGACCCGCCGTTCGACTCTTCGCACTTGGTCTGGCGTCAGCGTAACGATGCCGAATAACTCACTGAAAAATTGCCCGAGCCGGCTGCCGGGCTCGCGTAGCGCGGCGAAGTGGGTGAGGTTGCGTTTGCAGTTCACTGCGTAATAAGTCGCGACGTTGAGTGCTTCATTGATGCACTGCGCTTTCCAGCTGGATAACCCAGCGATATCGCGCATTCCCACCGCTTCGATATTGATCGACTGTCGTTCGGCGTGCCGCGTGGACACTTTGCCTGCGTAACGCGTCAGCGTTTTGCCATAGTGCGGACGGTGCCGATCCAGGTCGACGACCCACTCGCCCTGAGGGTTGCGTTGTACATAAGGCCCGAGCAGCTCATCTTTGCTCAGGCGCCAGTGTTGCCCGGCCTGCTTCACCGGGTACACCTTGCCGCCCAAGGGCACGAAATGTCGGGTGCCCGCGCCATTGACGTAAACATGGCTCGGTTGGATCTGCGCCAGGTCGGTCAAGCCAATATCATGGTGTTCAAATACCTGCAGTCGGGTGCGTTCAGCGGCGGTCGGCTGCATGTCGGCCAGTGGGGGGGCTGAGGGCGCAGGTGCTTCGAGCCATTGTTTCAGCGTGGCGTGTTCCTCTGTCGGAGGCGAGGCGGGCAATAGCCGGTCCAACTCGTTGCGCAAGGTGGCCAGCTCTGCCACCCCCCCGGCAAAGGTTCGGAGCGCGTGTTGCCAGCGATGTTGCTGCAGGTCTTCCGCCGAGGTCTTGAACAGTTGGTAGCTGCGCCACACCACCAGCGGGTAGGCCAGTTTGCCGGGTATGAACTGCAAAACGGCGGGGATTCCTTGACCCAGCAGGCGGGTGACGGCGTCCCATTGTGCCTTGCCCAACCGGGAGAACTGGCAGGTCAGCATCCGCAGCAGCATCTCGCTGTTGTCCTGAAACATCCGGCTCAGCACATTACCCTCGATAGGTGAATCGCCGAGCTGGATATCCGAGGCGCCGCTACCGCGAGGCGGGCCGAGCAGGTTGCGATACGTCGCCTGGTGGGGCGCTTGCATCTGACCGGTGAGCCAATCCTGGAGCGCACCGGGGGTGGTGAACTCAGTCAGCAACGCCGCTGCGTTCGCGTACTCCTTCAACAGATGTTCGGGGCTGTAGGGCGCATACAGAATGAGCGGGCCGGTTCCGGCGCCAATCAGATAGCAGCCCAAGGCTTTGACCCGCGTCGCGCCGGGGGTGGCGATCAGTTCCAAGGGGCGAACCATCGCCGTGGCGTCGCGCACGGCCGCGCGCGCCACGGCGTCCGGCATATCGAAGACTTGCTGTAGCAGGCTCCAGGCTGCAGCGGACAGCCGATTGTCGAGTGTCTGTTCATGCGCGTATTGCAGCAATTGCCAGGGCAGCTGCCGACAGAAGAGTGCGCGACGCTGGCGGGCATCCTCGGTCGTGCCTTTGAGCAGGAGTGTCAGCTGCTTCTGGTAGAGGCTTTTAAGGTCCAGTTGGCGCACCAATTGCACCACGGCATTGCCGTCCAGGGCGGGCGGCAACGGGGTCGCGGTGCGTGAGCGCGGGCGGATGTCTTCGGCGCGCAGCTCAGGTAAATGGCGCAGGGCGAAGTCGGTCAGGCTTTGCACGTTGCCGGGCAAGTTGATACGGCCGGGGATCATGACCGTGTCCGGGTTGACCACTTGCCCCGGAAAGCGCGCATTGAGCAAGGCCGACAGGCTGCTCACGACCTGGTCGCGCATCGGTGTGATGCTGTGCAGGTAATCGCGCTCATCCGGGGCGCTGATGCGGTACTGCTCCAACAGTTCCGCGTGCAGGATTTGTTGCGCAGGCTTGGCCATGCCGAGCCATACCGGCAGTGCCTGCTGGTTGACAAGGGCGCGCGCAATGGCGATGGCCCTGGGCAGGTTGGTTGGCGGGGCTCGCCGAATCAGACTGTCCATGCACGCTTCAAAGCGCTTGGCGTGCAAGCGTATGGATGACAGTTGGTCAATCTCGTCACGTATGCAATCGCTGTAGGTCTGTTGGCGGCTCTCCAGCAGGTGCCCGTCGAGGCGTTGCAGTGGGCCAAGCTGCCAGACCTGGTGGGGCACACGCTTGGACACCGGCAGGTTCTCGATCAGGGGCAAGCGCGCCATTGGATCCGTCAAGCGTTGCGCCAGTGTTTCGCACAGCCGCTTGATTGACGCGAACGCCTCGTAGCCGCAACGGGGCGTCCACAGCAGTGCGGCCCCTGAGTGAACAGAGTCGTTGCCGCCACGTTCGGTCAATACAAAGCAGTTGGCCAAGGTATGCAGCGTGGTGTCCACACCGACTTTCAGCGCCAGGCTGAAGGCATCCGGGATGAAGCCGTTGAGGCCATGGCGGGTCAGTCGGGTCATGCCTTCGGTGTTCAGCGCAGTGCCTAGCAGCGCAAGGACATTGGCGGGCAGGTTTTTGCGCAGTTGTCTCAGGTGTGCCTCAGCGCTCAAGCCTTGCAGCATTCCCCAGCCAAGACGTGCGCGATTAGCGTCCAGCAGCAGATTGGGCCGCGAGGACGGGGCATTCCCGGCGTAAACGGGATACTGGCTGCGATCCTGCGCCATGGCCGCCTCGATCGTTTGCAGCCGTTGCAGGTGCAGCCTGGCCTTTTCCGCCAGGACCGTGGCGGGCCGGCCATTGCCGCTGCTAACCGGGCGGACGCTCCAGCGCCCGTCGGTATCGTGCTCCAGCAGGCGACTGTCGAGCAGGTTGCGCACATCCAGGGCGCTGTCGAGCAAGGCGCCCAGGTCGACCTCGCCTGCGCTGCGTCGATACTGGCCGAGCACATACTCCAGGTTGTCGAACTGCTTGGCGAGAATGTCCTCGAGCATTTGCTGGAACACGTCGCCCACCACCGGCTGGCCGGTCACCTGTATTTGATCCATGCCCACAAATACATTGCGCTCATCCAGCGACAGAAAGTTGAGCAACTCGTCTTCGTGACCCGCGGTTTTGAGCAGGGTCAGCAGGGTGGCGTTGAGGTCATCCAGGTTGGCGAGCACCTGCAAGCCGCGGGCTTGGGTGTAGAGGTACGCCTGGGTAGTGCTGAGCATCAGTGTGCCGGCCAGATCAACATAGTGTTGAAAGGGGGTATGGACGCGTACCTTCTCCACGTTCAAAGGGTTGTGTGCGCCAGCACGCGCGGTCTGGTCTGGCAGGAACAGGCTGCGAAGTGTTTGATGTTCGCCGCTCGACACGATGCGTTGCTGGTGCTTTAACATCAGGTCGGCGCGGAATGTGTCACGCATGGCCTGGGCAAAAAACTGCAGGCGTGACTGCCCCGCCTTGACGTCGGCATTCCAGTAGGACTGCAGCAGGCTTTTCAACAGGCTGGAGAAGGTCCCGCTGGTCTGTTCGACCAGGCTGTTCCAGCGCTGTTGGTCCTCGGCCAGTTGGTCCTGGTTAAACCTGCGGGTGTCATGGGCCGGGTTGAAAAAACGGTGGGTTTGATCCACTGGCCAGCTTTGCTGAACATAGAAACGCAGCAGCACCTCGCGTAGCGGCTGCGACGCCACCCATTGGCTGTCTTCGCCGGGCGCGCCACGGCGGAAGGTATTCACGCGTGTGTCGGCCTGGTTCAGGTCAGGGAAGTAGGAGCGCGCCATGATGCCGAGCAAGGTGTCGAGCATGTCGCGCAGGCTGGGGAGTTTGCGCAGCTCGTCGAGCATGGTCGCGAGGTTTTTTTGCTGGCCCACCAGGATCGATTGCTCCTGATCCTCCATCACCGCGCCCTGGATGACAGCGGTGGTCACGGTGAGCGGCACAGTGGGCGGTAGCGCACCACGCTCGGCAATCGACAGAAACTGCAGCAGCTCGGCGCGCTGGCCGGGTTGCTTCAGGCGCCTGGCCACTTCCTTGAGCAGGGCGGCGTGGCTGCCGAAGACCTCCAGGCCACCGTACGGGGTATAGAGCACGGCCTTAGCGCCGTCAGGTGTGGCGCTGATCATAAAGACGCCGGCCAGAGGAAGGGCGGGTTGGCCGGCCGGATTGACCTGCAATCGCTCGACCAGCATCGGGTGGCCGCGCACCGTCGACTGCCTGCGCGCCACGTCAGTGGCGTAGAACAGCGTATGCAGCCAGTCCAGATCCTTTACCGTAAACCCCAGCGCGCGCTCGCGCGGGCTCGGTTCACTTCGCCTGGCCGGGCTCAGGAACTCATCGAAATAGTAAGGTGGGGTGACGGTCGCCATGTTGCGCTCCGGTGTCGGGGTGGTTGGGAGGCCCCAAGGTAGGTGCTGGCGAAGCGGGGTTGGCGGTAGATAACTGGGTTGACAGCAGGCCTGCGGGGCGTTGTTAATCGACGGCCTGGATTCTTGTTGTCTCTCCCAATTATAAAATCGGAGCTACAGATGTCTGCCCAGTCCCCGCGAGTTGAAGACGCTACAACGCTCATCGGTTTCAGCGACCTGGTGGGGGTGCTGCAGGCGGTGTTTGTAAAGCACGGCACAACGCCCGAGGTTGCCGCGATCCTGGCGCACAATTGCGCCAGTGCCGAGCGCGACGGCGCGCACAGTCACGGGGTTTTCCGCATCCCCGGTTACCTCAGCACCCTGGCCAGCGGCTGGGTCAACGGCAAGGCCGTGCCGCTGGTCACGGATGTGGCGTCCGGGTTCGTGCGCGTGGACGCCGGCAACGGGTTCGCCCAGCCGGCCCTGCAAGCCGCTCGCGCGCTGCTGGTGGACAAAGCCCGCAGTGCCGGGATTGCCCTGCTGGCCATCCACAACTCCCATCATTTTGCCGCGCTGTGGCCGGATGTCGAACCGTTCGCCGAGGAAGGGCTGGTGGCGCTGAGCGTGGTCAACAGCATGACCTGCGTGGTGCCCCATGGTGCCGACCGTCCTCTGTTTGGCACCAACCCTATCGCCTTCGCCGCACCGCGCGCCGACGGCTTGCCCATCGTGTTCGACCTGGCCACCAGCGCCATCGCCCACGGCGACGTGCAGATTGCCGCGCGCAAGGGCGAACGGCTGCCGCCGGGCATGGGGGTGGACAGCCTCGGCCAACCGACCCAGGACCCCAAAGCCGTATTGGAGGGCGGGGCGCTGCTGCCGTTTGGCGGGCACAAGGGCTCGGCGCTGTCGATGATGGTCGAACTGCTGGCCGCCGCCTTGACCGGCGGCAATTTTTCCTTCGAGTTCAATTGGGCTGACCACCCCGGCGCCCGTACCCCCTGGACCGGCCAGTTGCTGATCGTCATCGACCCGAGCAAAACCGACGGCCAAAGCTTTGCCGAGCGCAGCCAGGAACTGGTGCGGCAGATGCATGCGGCGGGGTTGCGGCGGTTACCGGGGGATCGGCGGCATCGCACACGGGCGAAAGCGCAGCACAACGGCATTGAGATTGACGCGCAGGAACTGCGGCAATTGCGCGAGCTGGCCGCAGGTTGACAGAGGGCTGCGCGAGCGCGCAGCCCAGGTGCATCACATCAGTTGCGGCGACCGAGCAGCAGGCCAACGACCAGCCCGAAGCCGGCCGAGATCGCCACGGTCTGCCATGGGTGGCCACCGATGTAGGTTTCGGTGGCGTCCACCACAGGCTTGCTGCGTTCGCGTACGTTGGACACCGATTCCAGCGCTTGCTTAAGCTTGATGGCGACCTGTTCGCGCAGGGTTTCGCCTTCTTCGCCTACCAGGGAGGCGCTGCTTTTGAGCAGTTTGTCCGATTCTTCGATCAGCGCCGTCAGCTCACTGAAAGCTTGATCCTTGATTTGATCTTCAACGGCTTGGGCGGCAGTTTTGCGGGCCATGGTGTGACTCCTTGCAGGTGAATGTGACAGTGAACAATGGAGTGCCGGGCGGCGGCAAAAGTTGCAGTTTTTTTGCCTGGAGGCGCTTGCGCGCAAAATCCGAATCAGGAAGTTTCGACCTACAGTGTAAGATGTCGCCTATTTGTGCAGCAGGTAATTCAACATGAGCTTCAATCTCGCCAACAAGACCCTCGCCGAACGCGCCGAGCTGGAAGACGAAAAGTCACGCCTCTACGACCTGTGGCAAACCAACCTGGGCAAGGCCAAGGGCGAAGCCGCGCGGTTGTTCGGCGAGCGCGCCAAGCGCAAGGGCAAGTGGGCCGAATGGGTCCGCGCCGAGCTGGACGGCATGTCGCCGCCAGAGTTTTCCAACATGGTGCGCAGCGAAGTCAACAAACTGATGGCGGCGGCGAAGTAAAACTCTCGACAATCGCCTCGCGTACTTTCAGCAGCATCGGATCGAGCTGGGCCTGGGTGCGCCAGCCCAGTTCCACCGGATAGCGCGGCAGCGCCACCGGGCACGCCAGCACACGCAACCCGGTCAGCTGCGCAATGGCCTGCGCGGCATGCCCGGGAATGGTTGCCACCGCGTCGCTGCCCTTGAGCAAAAACGGCAGGGCGGCAAAGTGGCTGGTCGATGCGCACACCTGCCGGCTCAACCCGAGCGCGGCCAAGCCCTCGTCGGTAATGCCGACAAAGCCACCAGACGACACCAGCACATGCTCACGGCTGACGAACGCGTCCAGGCTGAGCGCCGCTTGGCCCGGGGCCAGGCTGGCGGGGTCGACCACGCATCGGTAATCACCTTCGCCCAGGACCTGTCGGCTTAACCGGCCCTGGGCAAAGCCGCCTGCGGTTATCGCCAGGTCCAGCGTGCGCTCGAGCAGGGCGCCGGCGACGATCTGGCTGTGCGTCTGACGGAAAATCACCCGCAGGTTCGGCAAGCGCTGGGCGAGGGCGTCCATTAACCGGCGGCCATAAGCAATTTCGAAGTCATCGGACAGGCCCACCACCACCGACCGGCCCCTATAGTTCGGGTTGGCCGGGTTGACCATCGCCAGGCTTTGCCGGCACCTCTCCAGCGCCTCGCTGATCAGCGGTTTCAACTGGTTGGCGCGCAGCGTCGGTGCCAGGCCTCGGCCGGTGCGCACGAACAGCTGGTCGCCGTACACCTCGCGCAAACGCCGCAACCCCGCGCTGACAGCCGATTGCGTGACCCCCAGGCGCAGCGCCGCGCGGCTGGCACTGGCTTCGTCGTGCAGGGCTTCGAAGGTTTTCAGCAGGTTCAGGTCGACCTGCGCGATATTGATCTGGTTCATATCATTCAGTGCTGAGGTGGGCTTTATTCATGATCGTAGCTGACGGGAGAATGGGCAACCCCCCTTATTCGGAGTGATCATGATGCCCATCTCAACCGTGGCAGCCCTGCAAATCGGTGCCTTGCCCGGCGGCAAGGCCGAGACCCTTGCGCAAATCCTTGCCTACGAGGACGAAATTCTGCGCAGTGGCGCGCAACTGGTGGTGATGCCCGAAGCGCTGCTCGGCGGCTATCCCAAGGGCGAAAGCTTTGGCACACAGTTGGGTTATCGCTTGCCCGAAGGCCGCGAAGCGTTTGCCCGCTATTTTGCCAACGCAATCGATGTGCCGGGCGCCGAAACCGATGCCCTGGCCGGCCTGTCGGCGCGTACCGGAGCCAGCCTGGTGCTGGGCGTGATCGAGCGCAGTGGCAGCACCTTGTACTGCACGGTGTTGTATTTCGAGCCGGCGCACGGCCTGGTGGCCAGGCATCGCAAGCTGATGCCCACCGGCACTGAACGGCTGATCTGGGGCAAGGGTGACGGCTCGACGCTACCGGTGCTCGACACCGCGGTTGGCCGTATCGGCGGCGCGGTGTGCTGGGAAAACATGATGCCGCTGCTGCGCACGGCGATGTACGCCAAGGGCGTGGAGGTGTGGTGCGCGCCGACGGTGGACGAGCGCGAAATGTGGCAGGTCAGCATGCGCCACATCGCCCATGAAGGACGCTGCTTTGTGGTCAGCGCGTGCCAGGTGCAGGCCTCACCCGAGGCCCTCGGCGTGGAGATTGCCAACTGGCCGTCACAGCGCCCGTTGATCGCGGGTGGCAGTGTGATCGTCGGGCCGATGGGCGATATTCTCGCGGGGCCGTTATTGGCTGAAGCGGGGCTGCTGACCGCGCAGATCAACACCGATGACCTGGTGCGCGCGCGGTATGACTACGACGTGGTGGGGCACTACGCCCGGCCGGATATTTTCGAACTGGTGGTGGATGAGCGTGCCAAGCCGGGTGTGCGCTACCTGACTGACTGAAACGCGACTTTTCCCTTACCAGGTCACGGTATTCGGCAGGTCCAGCGTGCCGCGGTCGACAAAGCGCAGGGTGCCGAACAGCCCGCCCGCCAGCTTGCCACGCAGCACGTAGGGCAGGTTGTTCAGGCTCTGGGTCTGGCTCAGGCCGAGGGTTTGGCGCAACACGCTAAACGCCGAAACGCTGACCGGCACCGTCAGCACGGTCTCGGAAAAGCGTGGGATGCTTCCCGTGATATCGCTGACGCCTGACGCCAACGGCCGGCCATTGACCTCCAGGTCCAGGGCCACGCCGTTGTAGTCAATCGCCGTTTCATTGGGGTTCTGCACCCGCAGCTTCACGGCGAAGCGCACTTCCAGGTCCTGGCTTTGCAGCGGCTCGATGCCGACCACGTTGATGTTCACCGGGTCGCGGTTAGGGAACAGGGCGCAGGCGCTCAAGCTCAGCAACAGTAGCGATAGAACCATGAGCTTGCGCATACAAAAGTGCTCCTATTTCGTGACGTCCGGGTCTTGCATCACCTTGAGGGTAGAGGACTCCGGATCAAATTCATCTTCTTCCAGCTCTATGAACTCTTCAGGCAGGAAAATGTTCAGCAGGATTGCACAGAACGCGCCCACGGTGATCGGCGACTCGAAGATGTTGTGCAGGGCCTTCGGCAGGTCGCGCAGTACTTCCGGCACCGCCGCGACGCCCAGCCCCATGCCCAGGGAAATCGCCACGATCAGCACATTGCGCCGATGCAGGCCGGCTTCGGCGAGGATCTTGATGCCCGCCACGGCCACCGTGCCGAACATGATCAGGGTGGCGCCGCCGAGCACCGGCTTGGGCATCAGCTGCAACACCGCGCCAATCATCGGGAACAGCCCCAGCAGCACCAGCAGGCCGGCAATAAAGTAGGCCACGTAGCGGCTGGCCACGCCGGTCAGCTGGATCACGCCATTGTTCTGCGCGAAGGTCACCATCGGCAAACTGTTGAACGTGGCGGCCATGGCCGAGTTGAGGCCGTCGGCCAATAGCCCGGACTTGATGCGCTTGATATACAGCGGGCCCTTGACCGGCTGCTGGGAAATCATCGAGTTGGCGGTCAGGTCGCCGGCGGCTTCCAGGGGCGAAATCAGGAAGATCACCGCCACCGGGATAAACGCCACCCAGTCGAAGGAAAAACCGTACTTGAACGGCACCGGCACGCTGATCAACGGCACCTGGGGCAGCGCGGCCATGTCGACACGGCCCATCCACCAGGCCACCACAAAACCCAGAGTCAGGCCGATCACGATGGAGCCCAGGCGCAGGAACGGGTTGCTGAAGCGGTTGAGCACCACGATGGTCAGCAGCACCAGCGCCGCCAGGCCCATATTGCTCGCTGCGCCGAGGTCGCTGGCGCCAAAGCCGCCGGCCATGTCGGTGACCGCGACTTTGATCAGCGACAGGCCCATCAAGGTGATGATGGTGCCGGTGACTACCGGGGTGATCAACTTGCGCAACTTGCCGATGAACTGGCTGAGCACCACTTCGATAAACGCGGCGAAAAAGCAGATGCCAAAGATCGTCGAGAGGATTTCATCGGTGCCGCCGCCCCGGGCCTTGACCATGAACCCGGCGCTGAGGATCACGCTGATAAACGAGAAACTGGTGCCTTGCAGGCACAGCAGCCCCGAACCGACCGGGCCGAACGTGCGCGCCTGCACGAAGGTGCCGAGCCCCGACACGAACAACGCCATGCTCACCAGGTAGGGCACTTCGCTTTCCAGGCCGAGCACGCCGCCGACGATCAGCGTGGGGGTAATGATGCCGACAAAACTGGCCAGCACGTGTTGCAGCGCGGCAAAGATCGCCGCGGTGAAGTGCGGGCGGTCTTCCAGGCCGTAGATGAGGTCGGATTTATAGCGCGGGCGGGGGGCTTGAGCGTCAGACAAAATGCGGGCTCGGGTCAGAAAAGGGAGGCGCAGGATGCCAGAAAGTGCTGATCGTCAGAAGTGTAAAAAAATATTTATGAAGCCCTGCGCAAAACCCGGAGGCCTGCCGATAGCGTGGTTAGGCCCACCTATACAACGACAATAGTGGTGACCAAGGTCCGAGCTGCGCGTTGGCGCGGCCTGATCGTTTCGCGGCAGGGACGCTTGCAAATATTTCATCCGAGAGCAGCCCTATGTCCCTTCGCCACTTGAATATCGCCCCCCGCGCGTTTCTTGGTTTCGCCTTCATTGCCTTGTTAGTGGTTTTATTGGGGGTGTTTGCCGTCAACCGCATGACGCAGATCCGCCAGTCCTCGATAGATATGAGCGCAAACCAGGTGCCCAGCGTGACTGCACTGGGCGTCATCACCGAAAACGTGCTGCGTATGCGCATTCTATCGTTTCGGGTGCTGGTCAACCGCGAGCCCGCCGCCCTGCAGGAAGCAGAAACCCGCATAGGCGTGTTGGCCGACAAGGTGAAGGCTGCCCAGGCTGGCTATGCAACCTTACCTCAGGGCCCGGAGGAGGCGGCACTGTACAAGACGTTTGCCGTTACGCTGGATAACTACCTCAAGGCCCAGGTCGAGATGCTGGACCTCTCCAGGCAGGGCAAGGTCGATGAGATGCGCTCCTTGATCAATACCCGGATCAAGGACGGCACTGACCAGATGGGCGAGCAATTGAATAAACTGGTCGCCGTCAACATCGCCGACGCCAAGCAAGCCGACCATGACGCGGGGCAGAGCTACGACAGCGCCATCACCGGCGTTATTGCCGTCGCGGTCGCCGCTGCATTGCTCACTGTGCTGCTGGCCTGGCTGTTGACCCGCAGCATCGTCACGCCACTGCGCAAAGCCGTGGAAGTTGCCGAGACCATCGCCGGTGGCAACCTGACCCACGTCATCGAAGACGACGGTAAGGATGAACCGGCACGCCTGATCAGTGCCTTGGCCGGTATGCAGGCCAACCTGCGCCAGACCATCCAGCACATCGCCGGTTCGGCCACGCAGTTGGCCTCGGCCGCGGAAGAGTTGAGCGCGGTCACCGAAGAAGCTTCACGCGGCTTGCAGCAACAGAACAATGAGATCGACCAGGCCGCCACGGCGGTCAACGAGATGACGGCGGCGGTGGAGGAAGTGGCGCGCAATGCGGTGTCGACTTCCGAGGCGTCCGGCCAGTCCAACCAGGCGGCGCGCGAAGGCCGCGACCGGGTGGTGGAAACCGTCGGCGCGATCCAGACCATGACCCAGGACGTGCAGAATACTTCGGTGCTGATCGAAGGCCTGGCCACGCAAGGGCGGGATATCGGCAAGGTGCTGGACGTGATCCGCGCCATCGCCGAGCAGACCAACCTGTTGGCGCTCAACGCCGCCATCGAAGCGGCGCGTGCCGGTGAAGCCGGGCGCGGGTTTGCCGTGGTGGCCGATGAAGTGCGCGCGCTGGCCCATCGCACGGCGCAGTCGACCCAGGAGATCGAGAAGATGGTCGCCGGGATTCAGAACGGCACCGGTGAAGCGGTGCAGTCGATGCAGCAGAGCAACCAGCGCACCCAGAACACCCTGGAACTGGCCCGCGCCGCCGGTGTGGCGCTGGAGCAGATCACTCAGTCCATCAGCCTGATCAACGAGCGCAACCTGGTGATTGCCAGCGCCTCGGAAGAACAGGCCCAGGTCTCGCGTGAAGTGGACCGCAACCTGGTGAACATCCGCGACTTGGCCACGCAGTCGGCGGCGGGTGCCAACCAGACCAGCGCGGCCAGCCATGAGCTGTCGCGCCTGGCGGTGGATTTGAATGGGATGGTGGCGCGCTTCGTCATCTGACCTGTCAATGTGATCAGAATGTGGGAGGGGGCTTGCCTCTCCCACATTGGTACTCCCACATTGGTACTCTCACATTGGTACTGCAGGGTGCCAGTCACTATTGCTTCCAAGCCTGCGGGTTTACCAGATTGTTTGGCTTTTGCCCCGACAGCGCCTGCAGCAGATTATCCACCGCACAGGTGGCCATCGCTTCGCGCGTCTCATGGGTCGCCGAGCCGATATGCGGGGTGGCCACCACGTTGTTCAGGCGCAGCAGTGGCGAGCCGTGATCCAGCGGTTCCTTTTCGAACACGTCCAACCCGGCGGCGCGAATCGTGCGTTTTTCCAACGCGTCCACCAGCGCCGCTTCATCCACCACCTTGCCCCGCGAGATATTGATAAAGATCGTCTCCGGGCCCATCAGCGCGAATTGCTCGGCGCCGATCAGCTTCTCGGTTTCGGCGGTCAAGGGCAGGGTCAGGCAGACGAAGTCGGCCTGTTGCAGCAAGTCATTCAGGCTGCGGTACTGCGCGCCAAAGCGCTGTTCCACCGCAGGCTTGGGCGAATGGCTGTGGTAGATCACCGGCATACCAAAGCCGAAGTGCCCGCGCTGGGCCAGGGCTTCGCCGATGCGGCCCATGCCGATGATGCCCAGGGTCTTGCCGTGCACATCGCTGCCGAAATGCGCCGGGCCGATGTTCTTGTTCCATTGGCCGGCGCGCACCATGTCCGCCAGTTCGACCACGCGCCGGGCGCTGGCCAGGATCAACGCAAAACCGGTATCGGCGGTGGTTTCGGTGAGCACATCCGGGGTGTTGCTGAGCAGGATGCCGCGCCCGGTCAGGTAGTCGATGTCGTAGTTGTCGACGCCCACCGACACGCTGGCCACAGCCTCCAGCCTGGGGGCCAGGTCGAGCAGCTTGGCATCCAGGCGCAGGCTGGCGCCCAGCAGGCCATGGGCGGCGGGCAACGCGTCGCGCAGCTTGGCCAGGCCGGTCGCGTCCAGCGCCTCGATCAGTGTGACCTCGGCGTGCTCGTGCAGGCGCGCCATCAGCGGCGCGGAGAGTTTCTTGTACAGAACGACAGATTTTTTCATAGGGTTTTCGCCTTCAATTCAAGGGGCGGCAACGGCGCGCGTTCACGGTCGCTGGCGCCAGGCTTGAGGAAAATGGTCAGCACCACCGAGAGCAGCAATGCGCCGCTCATCAGCAGATACGAGGCGCCGGGCGAGCCGGTGCTGCTATTGAGGTAACCCACCAGGTACGAACCGCCGAACGAGCCCAGCGCGCCCATGCTGTTGATCAGCGCCATGGCGCCACCGGCCACGTTGGCCGGGAGGATTTCCGGGACGATCGCAAAGAACGGGCCGTAAGGCGCGTACATGCAGGCGCCGGCAATCACCAGCAGGGTGTAGGACCACCAGAAATGTTCGGCGCCGAGCACGTAGGACGCATAAAACGCAATGGAGGCAATCAGCAGCGGCGGCCACACGAAGCGTTTACGCTTTTGCAGTTTGTCCGAGCCCCAGGACACCGCCAGCATGCCGATCACCGCGGCCAGGTAGGGCAGCGCCGACAGCCAGCCGGCCTCGACCATGTCCATCTGCAACCCGGCCTTGAGGATTGACGGCAGCCACAACACAAAGCCGTACACGCCGATGCTCCAGCAGAAGAACTGCAGCGCGAGGATGATCACCTTGGGCGAACGAAACGCCTCGGCGTAATTCTTCACCGCCTTGATGCCCACTTGCTCGGCGGCGAGGGCGGTTTCCAGGTCTTGTTTCTCGGCGTTGCTCAGCCACTTGGCGTCTGCCGGTTTTTCATCCGCCAGCTTCCACCAGATAAAGGCCCACAGCACCGCCGGCAAGCCTTCGATGATAAACATCCAGCGCCAGCTGAAATGCTGCACCAGGTAACCCGAGACCACTGACATCCACAGCATCGTCACCGGGTTGCCGAGGATCAGGAAGGTATTGGCGCGTGAGCGTTCGGCACGGGTGAACCAGTGGCACAGGTACACCAGCATCGCCGGCATTACCGCCGCCTCGACTACGCCGAGCATGAAGCGGATCGCAATCAGCATGTAGGCGTTGGACACCACCCCAGTCAGGGTGGCCAGACCGCCCCAGAGGATCAGGCTGACGAAAATCAGCTTTTTAACGCTGCGCTTTTGCGCGTAGATCGCCCCCGGTACCTGGAAGAAAAAGTAGCCGAGGAAAAACAGTGCACCCAGCAATGACGACATGCCCGGGGTGATCATCAGGTCTTCGGCCATCCCGGAGGCGGCGGCGAAGCCGTAGTTGGCGCGGTCCAGGTACGCCAGGCTGTAGGTGATAAAAACGATGGGCATGATGTACCACCAGCGGCGGGTGGCGAGTTTCACGGTTTCCATGGAGTTGCTCCTGAGCTTGTTGTAGTTGTGGCAACAGGGTGTGGGTTACGCAACGGATCGGGCGGGTAACTCGGCGCGCGTGGGCAAGCCTTCCATATCGCCGCGACTTTGCACGGCGCGGCTGCCGATCCAGTTGCCGCGCTGGACGGCTTCGGGGAAGCTTAAATTTTCCAGTAATGCGCTGATCATGCCGACGGCAAAGCCATCGCCGGCGCCCACGGTGTCGACCACCTTGGCCACCGGCACGGCGGCAATAAAGCCTTTGTCCATCTGGGTGCGGAAGTAGGCGCCGTCCGGCCCCAGTTTGATCGCCACGGCTTCGGCGCCCTGGTCGAGGTAGAAGGCGGCGATGTCTGCCGGGTCGTCGAAACCGGTGAGCAAACGGCCTTCGCCCAGGCCCGGCAAGACCCAGTCGGCGAGGGCGGCGAGGGCGTTGATTTCGCCGATCATCTGCGCCTCGCTGGCCCACAGTGAAGGCCGCAGGTTGGGGTCGAACGACACACTGCGCCCGGCCTTGCGCATCTGCGTCATCAACTCGACCGACAGCTCGCGCGTGGCCTCGGACAACGCCGGCGGGATGCCGGTGGCGTGCACATGCCGTGCTTGCAACAGTGCGGGGCTGATGGCCGCGACTGACAGATGGCTGGCCGCCGAGCCCTTGCGGAAATACTCCACCTGGGGATCAGCGCCGGCTTCTTCGCGGGACTTGAGCTGAAAGCCGGTCGGGTGCAGCGGGTCGACCGCCACATGCCGGCAATCCAGGCCTTCGTTTTTCAGGGCGTCGACCACAAAGCGCCCGAGCGAATCATTGCCCACCCGGCTCAGCCAGGCGACGTTGAAACCCAGGCGCGACAGGCCGATGGCAACATTGCTGTCGGCTCCGGCAATGCGCTTGTGAAACTGCGCCACCTGGGCCAGGTCGCCGGTCTGTTCGGCGACAAACATCGCCATGGTTTCACCAAACGAGAGGATATCGATCTCAGACATGCGCATTCTCCGCACGGGGTTGGCCCAAGAGGGCGAGGGCGGCAACCTGCTGCGCGGTGACCGCGATCAGGTCAGCGCCTTGCAGCGGGAATTCCACGGCCCGGGTAATACCTTGAGTCATGTGTTTGAGCAGTTGTTCCCACAAATGCAGGTCGGTGGCGCTGGGCGCCAAGGCGACCAGCTTGCCGTCCGCGCGGCGGGCCACGGCCTTGCAGTGCAGGTAGTCGACATGCCGGCCCAACAGGCGCGCGGCGGTCAGGGCGGATTGGTCCTGCCACTGCCAATTGCCGATGTCGAAGGTCATCTTGACTGGCAAGCCCAGGCGTTCGACTTCGGTAAAGAAGCGTTGCATCGGCTCGATGCGCCCGCCGTGCAGGGTCTGGTCGTTCTCCACCAGCAAGCTGACCGGGTGGCGCTGGAGCAGCGCCTGCAGGCTTTCCAGGTCATTGGTGTCGGTGAAGTAGCCGAGGGAGACTTTCAGCCAGCGCGCGCCGAATGCCTGGGCACGGTCCAGGGTGGCAGCGAGGTCGGCGTTTGGTTGGGCGCGTCCGGCAACCCACAGCTCCAAGGGCGATGAAAACACACACTCCAGCCCTTGCTCGGCGGCGGCCTGGGCCAGATCAGCGGGGCGTTCGGTGGTCAGCAGTTCTTCGCGCCATTCGATGCGCTGGGCGCCGGCGGCAGCCAGCAGCTCGACGAAACTCAATTGTCCCTGCTGGCGAACCAGGTCGGCGCCGTAGCTGGAGAGGCTGATGGAGACGGGGTATCTGTTCATTGTTGTGTACCTCTGAAACCGGTTTCATTTTTATTTGAGCAAACGCGTGAGCAAAAAATTCAGATCGTTTGAGTCGAGCCGCGAACAATCAGCTCAGGCAGGAAATCCAGGCTGCGTAACGGCTCCCTGTCGCCACGCAGCCGCTTGAGCAGGCAGTCGAACGCACTGGCGCCAATCGCCTCGGTCGGCTGGGCGAGGGCGGTGATGCCACTGCCCACCAGCGGGTACCAGTCCAGGTCATCCAGGGCGATCAGGCCGACATCTTCGAACAGCTTGCAGCCCAAGGCCTTGAGCGCGCGGGTACAGGCCAGCGCGGCCACGCCGTTGGCGCAGAACAGGGCCTTGCGCCCAGGTTTGGCAACAAAGGTTTGCAGGTGGGTGTTGAGTTCGCCGTCCAGTTCGAGCACCGCGCCGGTCAACCCGGGACGGGCGGCAATTTCAGCCTTGAAGCCGTCAACCCGCTCCAGGCGCGAGCTGGTGCCATCGGTGGCTTCGCTCACCAGCAGCACATCGCGATAACCCTGCTGTTGCAGATGCTCCACCGCCATGCGCACCGCCGCGGGGTTATCCAGCCCGACCAGATCGCTGTGCAGCGGCTCGACCTTGCGGTCGACCAGCACCAGCGGCATCTCCTGTTGCAGCTCCAGCAATTGGTCGAGGTGATGGCCGAGGGTGTTCACGATCAGCCCTTCGATGTTGTACGAGCGCAGCGCCGCCAGGTGCTGGCGCTCCTGCTCGTCATCGCGGTCGGTGTTGCACACCACCAGGCTGTAGCCGTGCTGGCGGCAGGCGGTTTCGACGCCGTGCATCACGGCAATGGAATAGGGGTTGCGGATATCGGCCACCAGCATGCCGATCAGGCGGGTGCGGCCGCGTTTTAGGCCACGGGCCATCTGGTTGGGGCGGTAGCCGAGTTCATCGATGGCCTGCTCGATGCGCAGGGCGATGGCGTCGGAGAGCAGGGCGCGGTCATCGCCGATAAAGCGCGACACGCTGGCCTTGGACACACCGGCGCGCTCGGCGACGTCGAGCATGGTGATGCGGCTGCGTTGGGCGGCGGAAAAAGTCGTCACGGGTAGCGGGCCTTTCTTATTGGAATTATGGGTTCAGTTGCCTTGAAACCGGTTTCATAAAAAGCCAAAAGAACAACCTGGTCAAGGAATTTCAATGGGGGGCAGGCCAATTCTGGCGGATAAAACCGACGAGCGGATAGGCCTACCTGTTAGTTCTGACAGTATCCGGGACCCGGCTTTAGGCGTTTAATTTTCACTAACAGCAGGCAGGTACGTAGTTCGCTCCTGGCTTGGCTTAGAGAAACTTACCCTGAGGCTGTGACATGTCGACTATCCCTGGCTTGGCTCCTTTGACAATCGCGGGCGTAAGTACCACCGACGGCAGGGGAGTGGTGCCACAGACGTTATTGCTGGCACCGCTGACAGTCCGGATTCCCATGTGGGAGCCAACACCTGCACCGGGGGACGAGCCGCATATTCTCCGGCTTTTCTGGTCCAGCCACGATGGCGTGAGACTCCTGGCCACGCAAACTGTCACCGCACCACCGCCGCCTGTTCCTGCTTTTCACGAACTTACAATCCAACTCGCTGACCTGCGCAGTGCAACCCGTATCGCACAGCTTTACTACACCGTTAACACTGAGGGTGGTTCCAACTTGATGCGGCCGAGCATTCCGATCACACTTGATCTGGAACCTCCACGGTTGGTGTCGCCGACCGATACGCTGCGGTTTGTCGTGCCGCCTGTACCGGCGCTTAACAACCAGTATTTACTGAACAATCCGCGCCCTGCCTTTTACGTCCCGGTCTATAACATCGGGGCTGAAGGCGATCGAATCGAAATCTATTTATCCAACTCACCCAATCCCGCTCCCGGTCTGGCAGCCGCTGGAACTTCGTTGGTGGATTTCACCACTTCGCCGTGGACTGTATCGCTGAATGGCGATGCTTTTCGCAGCCTGAACGATGGTCCGGCATACGTGTTCTTCAAGATATTCGACGCGACTGGAAACTTCAGCAACCGTAGTATCGGCCTACCCTTTACTGTGAGCTTGGGTGCGACAGTGCCCATCCCGACTATTTCACTGCCAGCACCTATTGTGCAACACACACGAACCGGTGCTAGTTATTTGTCCTGTGGTTCAGTGCCCAGTGTGATGGCCGGTGTTAGTTGGTTGATTCGCCCCGTTAACACCCTGCAGTTAGGTGATGAAGTAAGGTGTGTATGGCAGGGTTATAATGATAACAACTGGTTCGCACCAAATACGAGTGTCGTGTTCCGCCGCTCGCTGCTCTGGGCGCCGCAACATATAACTGCTGGAGCGATAGTCGTGGTGGATTCATTTGACACAACGTTGAGACCATTGCGCGACTTTAGGTCGGCCATCTTCACTTATGAAGTGTGGCGCAACGGTGTAAAAGTGGGCGAGTCGCTGGAGGGGCGTGTGCGTGTTGATCTCACTTACCCCACAGGCGGGTTCTGCTCGCCGCGCGGGCTTGAGCATTGATAATTGATTGTTAATGGGCTTTTGATTGTATCGATTGAGCTATTTACGTAGTCCCTATGTGTTCGAAAGGTTCGTGGTTGATATACGTGTATTCGTTCAGCTAACGAAAAGAGTAGTTGTTCTATTGGTCTAACTATGCGGAGCAATAAACGATGGACAGAACATACCGAGATATTATTGACGCCTTTAACCCGCCGCTCCCTGGCAGTTATACGCCTACTCGGCTGGCACCCGGTACATTCACAGGGGAGGTACCTGGTTACCTTGGGCTGCTCACCAGGGAGGCTGCCAAAAGCCAGGTTTTAACATTTAACCTTCCCCCCTGGGATGGCATCAGTACGGATCCAGCCGCCCCGGATGTTTTGACGATCAGCATTCGTCCATTGATAGACCTGAACAGTTTTGCGAGCATAAGCGAAGAACATGCCTATTTCCAAAACACTACTTTTAGAGTGCCGTTTAACATCTCCGTCACCGACCCCTCCGCTCCTGTGGTAGTAAGGTTGGCCGAAACCATGGTCCCTAATGGCATATGGTTGCTCAGGGCTGATTTAGAGATTACCGACTCTGGTGCAGCAAATTGGACAGTCCCGCAACTGTTGATCGTTGACGAGACAGCGCCTTATGAGCGGACTAGCGATTGGCCTCCTGCACCGGACGCTCCTGCGGGATTGACGGTGCCGCTTGACCGTGCGTATTTCCAGAGCCAACCGAACCAGACAGTGAATTTTCCGATTCCATACGACCAGACCGCAGGCCGGTCTCCGGGCGATACGGTTCAAGTGTTCTTTGGCTCTAATCAACGACCTATAGCAACCCTGCCCATCGACCCGAGTGTTCCGGGATCCATTCCATTGTCGTTGGCCAATATCCTCGCTGAACAGAACAGCAACTATGACCTGAGTTATAGGATTGTCGATGCTTCCGGCAACCGGTCTGAACAGTCCTACAAGTTAACGCTGACGGACGTAGGCCAGGCGCCGGTTCCCGCTGACTTCCTACCTCCCGAGGTGTTGCTGGCTGTGCCCGGTGATGGGCTGATCCATCGTCGTGATGTGGTAGATAACAATGGCGCAATCGTGCGGGTTCCTAGCTATACGAATGTTGACCGCACAGTGGATCAAATCATCGTCACTCTGACTTCGGTTAACGGCTCTATACCGTTGACCTTACCGGTTGGCACGGCAGCTTTTCCGATGCCATTCGAATTCACCCAAGCCAATATGACCACCCTGTACGGTGCCGGACCAGGCAGGGTGCCAGTAACGGCGAGTTACGTAGTCCTGCGCGGTGCGAACACCTACCCGGCGACGCCGTTGAGCGTTCCATTCGACCTGGATCTGTCTGTTGCGGGGCCTAACCCGAATCCGAACCCACCGGGGCCAGACGGTATCAATGACGACTTGTTCGAGGTCATTGTTGAAGCCATTCGCCCTGGCAATACATTCGGGCCGCCCAACCATCTTCAGGTTGCGGATGTAAATCGCGACGCGAGGGCACGCATCCCATTGTGGACTGCCGCCGTAGTGCCTGATTTGCAATTGCCGTTTACCATTACGTTGGTGTATGGCACCCGCGTTTATACTCAGAACGTGACGGCCATCCCACCTGGCAGGGAGGTGACGTTCACTATTCCGTTTGCTGATATCAGAACCTTGGGTGGTCCTACTCAGGACGCGTATTACACTGTCAGTCGTGCCGGCAACCCCAACCCGCAGCGTTCGACCACGACTTTGGTCACTGTGGATTCGGCGTTCTTGCAGATGGACGCGCCCACCTTCCCGGATATTGTGCCTCATCCTATTACCGGGTTTAGAAATGCCAACTGCGATGCCTTGCGGCCTATTGATACCGGCAATCTCAGGCTCAATATCACGGGCTCCGCCTATTTGTCACCATCGGTACCGGTCAGAGTGACGTTTACCGGGTTCCAAAACAATACGAATACTCCTCCGAGTGTGATGACTTTCATCAGAGACTTCTCCGTACCAAGTGATAACGCGGGGGTCATTGGGTTTACGGTGGATTTGGGCACTGCTCTCGAGCTGTACAACCCTATTAATACTTCCCGTGCTTTCTTGAGTGCGGCTTCTGCAACGGTCACTGTTTCCACCCAGTTCCAGGGACAAACAGTGACCTCTCTTCCGGCCACCGTTCGTATCAGAGGATACCGGCCGGGTAATGTCGGCCCCATCTACTGTTCCGGTGGGCTTATTCCTTAGTTGTCAATGTATGCCAAAGAGGGTGAGGGCCCTCTTTGGCTTTTCAGTTTTATAAAGTCCAGATGTCCAGCTCTTTTAACTGGCTGCCTCCAGCCTTTACATCAACCCAGTACGATTCCTCCGGTTTCTTGAGATTAGTCCTACAGAATTTAGGCAATAGATGAACAATGATGGCGCCGCTTGATTGGTCGGGGTCTCACGAGATTTAGAACCCTACCTATCGTTTCGTGAAGGCACTAGAGGTCCACTAATATGTCGGCAGCATTCAGTTTCAAACGTACCCCCCTGAGCCTTGCATTAACGGCCCAAGCAGTTTCGCTCTTATTTCTGGTCGCGCCCGACGCCCAGGCACTCACTCAGGTGAGGTCGACCAATGCGACTATTTCCTCGACTACGCCGCTTGATAATTACTCATTGTTTGCGCTTTCGAGGTTGACCGCCACTGGGGCAACCACCGCAGAAATTACAATGGATAGAGCCACTTTGCAGGTGTTGGCGGGCAGCAGCACATCAGATATTTTTGCGGAAACTAATTCGACGGTTGTCATCGATAACTCACGGGTGACCGCCCGCCCGCTCATGCAGGTTGGGGCTGCGATCACCTCTAGGTACGGCGGCAGCGTAGTTGTCACCAACAACAGTGTTGTCACTCATAGTACTGGCTGGGGTATCAGTGCCGGCCGCACAACTACCGGGACGGATGGTCCATCGGTCACGGTTAGAGACAGCACTGTTTCAGGGACAACCCGCGGTATCAGTGCCGGCGGCTACAGCGTAGTGGACCTGAATAATGCGTATGTCGAGGCCACGAGTGCGGCAGGGGTCGGCGTGGTACTGCTGAATGCCGACGCGGTCGCCAGAAATAACAGCACCATTGTGGGTGGTGCAAGCGGCGTAAACATGCGGGTGGACGGCGGTCTTACGCGTACCAATAGCTTGATCCTCGATAGGTCGGTGGTCCAAGGGCTGAACGGTCCTGCCATTCTGGTGAACCCTCCGGCGAACAACGCCACCCGGGCCGATATCCAGGTGCTCAACGGCTCCAACTTGCTCAGCGGCAATAACATTTTGCTGCAGGTAGCCAATAACTCCATCGCCAACATGAACGTCGACAACAGCCGCTTGACCGGCGATGTGGTCGTTGACGCAGGCAGCACCGGCACGCTGCAACTGAACAATAATGCCTTGCTCACCGGCCAATTGCGCAACGTTGAGCAACTGGATGCCAATAGCGGCGGCAAATGGATGCTGGTAGGTGACAGCGCAGTCGGCGCACTGCGGATGGGTGGCGGCTCCGTTGAATTCGGTGGCCCGACCCAATTCTTCAAACTCGATACCAATAGCCTGGCCGGCAACGGCACCTTCGTCATGCACACCAACTTCAACTCCGGTGTGACCGACCTGTTGAACGTCAATGGCAACGCCGAGGGCAGCCACCAGCTGTTGATCGCGGCGAGTGGCAACGAATTGGCGGTCGGCGAGCCGATCAAAGTCGTTCACACCCAAGGCGGCGGCGCACAGTTCGGCCTGGTGGGCGATACCGTCGACGTCGGCGCCTTCTCCTACGGTCTCAAAAAGGAAGGTACGGATTGGTACCTGGACACCGAACGATTGGGCGTCAGTAACAGCGCCCAGGCCGCATTGGCGCTGGCCAACTCGGCGCCGACCGTAATACTCGGCGAGGCGAGCATCCTGCGTACGCGCATGGGTGAGTTGCGTTTCACCCAGGGCAAGAGCCAGGGCCTGTGGATGCGCAGTTACGGCAACAAATATGACGTGGCTGCCACCGGCAACGGCCTGGGTTACAAACAGAACCAGACCGGCCTGACCATTGGTGTCGATACGCCGATCGAGGCGGGTGATGGCCAGTGGCTGGTCGGTGTGATGGGCGGTTACAGCAAATCCGATCTGAGCCTGAGTCGCGGCAGCAGCGGTATGGTCAACAGCTACCACGTCGGCGCTTACGCCACGTGGCTGGAAGCCGAGACCGGGCTGTATGTCGACCTGGTGGCCAAGGTCAACCGGCTGAACAACCAAAGCCAGGTCAACATGAGCGATGGCAAGCGTGCCAAGGGCAACTACACCCAAGACGCAGCGACTGCATCGGTGGAAGTCGGCCGGCACATCAAGCTGGACGATGATTTCTTCTTTGAACCTTACACACAGCTGAGCACGTCGTTTATTGGCGGCTCGGGTTACACCATGGATAACGGCTTGAAGGTCGAGGGGGACCGTACCAAGTCGATCATCGGTAAAGTGGGGATGACGGCGGGTAAAAATATCCAGCTGGACAGCGGCACCATTGTGCAACCGTACCTGCGTACTGCCGCGGTGCGTGAGTTCAACGCTAACAACAAAGTGTTTATCAACAACCAGGCCTTTAACAACGACCTGTCCGGGTCGCGCTATGAAGTGGCGGGCGGTATGTCTGTCTCGTTCTCGGAAAACCTCAGCATGCATGCCGAGATCGAGACCAGCAAAGGCAAGGCAATCGATATGCCGTGGGGCGGCACCGTCGGTCTGCGTTACGCCTTCTAACGCCGTCAGGCACATCAAAAGGGGAAGCTTTGGCTTCCCCTTTTTTTGTCTCGCGGATCAGGGGTTTGGAAAATATCGGGAATATGCGCTTATGCCCTAGCGGAACACGATAGGCAACCGCTCCATGCTGCGAAACATTATGCTTTCCTTCCATTTAATAGCACCGGACACAGGTGCAAGGTCGTAACGAATCAGTGCCGCGATCGCACTTTGAATTTCGAACCGTGCCAGAGGCGCACCCAAACAGTAATGAATGCCATGACCAAATCCGACATGGCGCTTCGCGTCACGCATCACATCCAGCCGGTCTGGATCAGCAAACATTTGCGGGTCCCTGTTGGCTGCCGACAACACGAAATAAACTTGGTCGCCACGCGGGATCAGCACATCGCCCATTTCAACGTCTTCCCGTGCCGTGCGAATGGTGAGCCTGAATGCGCCCTCATAACGTATGAATTCATCGACCGCATTTTCCATCAATTCCGGATGCTCACGTAACAACTGCAATTGATCCGGATGACGCATAACGGCAAGCACACTGTTGCTTATGACAGATGCAGTGGTCTCGAATCCTGCCGCGAACAACAAGATAAAGTTGGCCGCCAATTCATCGTCGCTAAGTGGTTGACCTTCATACCGTTCAAGCAGAAAACTCAAAACATCATCTTTTGGTGGCGACTTCCTACGTCTGCCTAGATGATCAGCTATGTAGTGCATGAAGTCCTGGGCGCTTGTGTTGATTCGCTCAACGGCCTCCGCCAGCACTGGATTGCCTCCCTGAAAAAGGTCGTTTGCCCACGATTCGAGGACGAACGCATCGTGCTGCGGCGTTCCCAACATCTTCGAAATAACCCTGATCGGCAGGGGCAGCGCCAGATCCCGGACAATATCCGGTTCAGGACGAAGGCGCATATTGGCAATCAGCACATCAACCTCTCGGTCGATATCCGCCCTCCATTTTTTTATCGTCGCCTGTTCGAAAAGTGGTGAAAAAAACTGACGCAAGTGCTGATGCCTGGGAGGGTCAACCAATACCATGAAGTTGTTATAGACCGTGGAAGCGGTGAGTGTCTCATCCTGGCGTAGCGATGCAGCGCTCAGGGTGGGGCTCACACCATCAGCGCTGATTTGCGCGGGTTGTGTTGCGTTTAGGGGTTCCACGGAGAACCGTTTGTCACGTAACCCTGCGGATACATCTGTGTATCGCGTTACCCACCAAGTCCCTGCGGTATCACGATAGACAGGGGCGTGTTCGCGCAACTGACGAAAAATCGGATAAGGGTTGTTGAATACGTCCGGATGGTATTGATCAAATGTGACACCCTGATGCGATACTTCAATTGCGCGTCTGTTGGTCGGGACAAACCTCGCCGAGATCAATTGATTCAGGTCGACTGCCAGACGTGTCGATTCATTTAATGTGCCCAACATGGCGCTGGCCAACTCGGTAGCATTAGGCGCCAGAGCAAGGGTGAAGTGATCGCCCCGAACAACGCTCACACGCAACGCGGGGCAAAGCCCCTGCCAGCCCAATGTAGGATCACCAAAATAAGTACCGATTTTTCGCGAGGGATGAAGTGATGCCTCAGGAAATATGTCTTGGGCACGAAACAGGGTAATGGGGCCGGCATAGGGCAATGGTCTATAACGCTCCATTGCCGAGAAACTTACCCGATAGGTCTCGATGATATTGTCGATAACAGACCCAGGAATGATCGCACCGCTAGCACCGAGCTCCTCTTCGAGTTTGCTTGCCTGCTCATCGAGATTCAGGGCGAGCATGTTTTTAGGCCAATCTTCATCGCAACTTTTACCTGCGAACCTTCGGAGCATTCCGGCCAGTTCAAACATCGCCATGGTTCGATCGCTGGCGTTCGCCTCGCGGGTAGAATAAAGATCGTTGTTTTTGATCAGCGTAGTATCCAACAGCAATAAATTTTCAACCTGCTCACCTTGCTCGGTAAGGCGTTGAGCCATTTCGTAAATCACAAGCCCGCCGAATGAGTGACCTGCCAGGGTATAGGGACCGGAGGGTTGGATGGCCTTCATTTCTTGCAGATAGCGCTGCGCCATTTCTTCAACGGAGCCAAGCGGCGACTCTGCGCCATCGACACCGACCGCCTGGAAGAAAATCAATGGCCTGGCATGTGCCAACGCATTAGAAAGCGGCAAGAGGTAATGCGGCATGCCTCCCAGCCCACAGACACAGAAAATAGGCGCCGGCAGGGATAATGCTTGCAATGTCAATGCTTGCTTCAATCGCACTGGAGAGGGTTTCACCCGGCCCACAGACGGTGGTCGCTGATCATGTGACACTTCATTCGATACCACCAGTTGAAGTAGCACATCGGCAATCTCCTCGACGGAACGGGCGCCGAAAATGTTCGAGACGGGAATCTCCACCTGCAAATGCCGCTCAATGCGCCCCATCAACTCCATTGTCTGGACAGAATCAAGGCCCAGCTCGTCTAAATGTAAAGCGGTTGAATCCGCTGTGTGCGTCACCCTGGCCAGGGAAGCCAGTTCACTTTCAATGTAGTTGATCAGCGTGTGCCGCCGTTCCGGGAAAGACGTAGACGTCGAGACCTCCTTTCCCGGCATCTCTGGCAAAAAAGCAGGCTCATTCTGAGAACACTTTGCCTTTTGCCAAACAAACTCAACCTCCAGCCTCTGCTCCAGGTAACGTTGCTTGCAACTCTGCCGCGCCAGTTTGCCGCTGGAGGTCTTATCAATCGTTCTGATTTTGAGCAAATTCACGCTGTGTAAGGGCAACCCATGATGTTGACTGACTGCCTTGACCATGGCGTTGGTGATTTCGTCAAAGGCTCGTTGTTTTTGCTGGGGTGTCGACAACAAGCGTAGGTCTACCTCTGCGGCGGCGACGAGGCTTTCAGTTGCGTCTTGCATAATGGTGAAAACAACCACTGCGCCCTTGCGTACGCGTGGATGGCTGAGTTCCAGGATATGTTCGATATCCTGCGGGTAATAATTTTTCCCCCTGATGATCAACAGGTCTTTTATCCTTCCTGTGATATAGAGTTGTTGATCTTTAATGAAACCCAGATCACCCGTGCGCAGCCAATCGCGAGGGTCTTCCTGGCCAATACGTGCCTTGAATGTGCGTGCATTATCGACCTCAAGCTGCCAATAACCCAATGCCACCTGCGGTCCGATCACCCACACTTCTCCCACTTCATCGGCGCCGACCCGTTCACAGGTTTCAGGATTGACGATGGCCAGAGTGACGCCTTCCAGCGGCATGCCGCAGGTCACCAACGGCGTGGCCTTGGGATGTGTCGAATCGAGTTCCATGACGCGATTTCGTGCAAGTTCGTCAACATCAACAAACGCTGTTTGCCCGATGGCTCCGATCGACCCGAAACTGACGCCGACTGTCGCCTCCGCCAAGCCATAACCTGCGAACATGCATTGGCGCGACAGGCCGACAGCTTCGAACCGGTGCAAAAAGCGTTCTACGCTGGCATACCGCACAGGCTCTGCGCCAACAAGACAGAACTTCAGGCTGCTCAGGTCCCAGTTCTGATAGTCATCATGGGCGATTTTCTGGACACACAAGTCCAGGGCAAAGTTCGGACCTGCCGTATCGGTCGCCTTGTACCGATCAATGACCGATAACCAAAGAACCGGGCGCTTCAGAAAGTCGAGGGGCGACATCAGCAGGGCACGGGCACCGATAACCACCGGGAGTATGACCCCGGTCATCAATCCAAGATCGTGGTACATAGGCACCCATAGCGCGATCACTCGATTTCTATCCATATGGGTGACCCGCTGGATCATTCGCGCGTTTATCAGCAAGTTTTGATGGCTGACAACGACGCCTTTGGGCGCCGAGGTCGAGCCTGATGTGTATTGGACAAGGGCAATATCGGTGGCAGCAATCGTGGGGCCAGGCCTTACGTTCGTCTGGCCTGATTCAATGATCTCCTCCACCGCGAACCATTGCAGCTTGGCGAGCGCTGGTGCAAAACGAGTGAAGTGCCTGGCTTGCGCCAAAATAGGTGTGCTGGTCAGCAGCACTGCCGCCATCGAGTCGGCGACGATGGTCAGCAGGCGCGGTAACGTACGCTCGAAACGTAGAGGATCGGGTGGGTATACCGGTACTGCTACGGCACCCGCATAGAGGCAACCATAGAAGGCCGTGATGAAAGCAAGGCCCGGCTCGAACAACAAAAGTACCCGCTGCCCTTCCGGGCCGTGGGTCTGTAAAGCGGCAGCAATGGCGCATGCTTGATCATGCAGCTGCAGGTAGCTGAGTCGAGCAACGCAATTCCCATTACTATCAAGGAAGGCAAAAACTTCATCGTCCGGCGAGTCTGCTGCACGTTTCTGCAAGCACGCAACCAAGGTCATGCTGTCGAATGGGGTATCTTGATCGTCCATGGCTGCATCCTTGCAAGTGAATGTCCTCATTGCAAAGTAGAACAATAGGCAAGCTCGAAACGGTCAGGTCTTACAATTCGAAGACTAAAGTGACCAGCGGTCAAGCTCGATGCCTGGACGGTTCACTTTGCATACCGACGCCGCTGTCTGGCCGTCGAGAACAACAGCACGTGGTTTTTGGTTCCACTGCTCCCCAAACCCCGATCAGTGCCCGCTCAACTGAACAAGCCGGCGGCAATGTTGATCGAGAACCCCAGGATCGCCGTGTTGAACAGAAAGCCGATCAACGATTGCCCCAGCACCACTTTGCGCAGGCTGCGCGTGGCCACGCCGACATCGGCCGTTTGCACGGCCACGCCGATGGTGAACGAGAAGTACAGGAAGTCCCAGTAATTGGGGGTGCGTAACCCCTCGGCGAAGCGCAGTGCCGGTTCGTCGCCGTCCCAGGTGTAGAACAGGCGGGCGTAATGCACGCTGAAAATCACCCCGATCAGCAACCACGAGCCGATCACCGTCAATGCGGTAAAACCGTAATGCAGCAGGCGCGCGGTGCCATCCATGTCCTTACTGCCCAGCAGATTCAGGGTTATCGTCGCCAGACTGGCAATCGCCGCGATGCACACCATGAACAGCACCAATCCCGCGTTCTCGTCCTCGATTTCGGCGATGCGTTTTACATCGCCGGCGCGGGCGCGACTGGTCAGCCACAGCATCAGCACCAGGTAGGTCCAGACCCCGGCGTTCCAGCCATAGAGGATTTTGGCGATGAGCGTATCGGCCGGCGCCAGGATGCCCACGGCAAGGCCCAGAACGGCGGCGGCGGAGAGGCGAGGGTGGGTGCGGGCGAGGAAGGCCATAGGTGCTCACAACAGGGGAGGTTGTGAGCACCATAGCGCATTTTTACCAGGGTTTTGTACGCTTGCGCACCAGCTTCATAACCACCACAAAGAACACCGGCACAAACACCACCGCGAGTGTCGCGGTGATCATCCCGCCAATCACACCCGTGCCAATGGCCTGCTGGCTGGCAGAGCTGGCCCCGGTGGCGATCGCCAGGGGCACCACGCCGAGGATAAACGCCAGCGAGGTCATGATGATTGGCCGCAACCGCAGCCGTGCCGCCTTCAAGGTGGCGTCGAGCAGATCTTCGCCCTGGTCATACAGGTCCTTGGCGAACTCGATGATCAAAATTGCGTTCTTCGCCGACAGGCCGATAATCGTGATCAGGCCCACCTTGAAAAACACATCGTTGGGCATGCCGCGCAACGTCACCGCCAACACGGCGCCGAGCACGCCCAGCGGCACCACCAGCAACACTGAGGTCGGGATCGACCAGCTTTCATACAGCGCCGCCAGGCACAGGAACACGATCAGCAGCGACAGCCCCAGCAGCAACGGCGCCTGGGAGCCGGACAGGCGTTCCTGTAACGACAACCCGGTCCATTCCTGGCCCAAGCCTGCCGGCAACTGGCTGACCAGGCGCTGGATCTCCGCCATGGCCTCGCCGGTGCTATGCCCCGGCGCCGCTTCGCCGCTGATGGCGATGGCCGGGTAGCCGTTGTAGCGCGTCAACTGCGCCGGGCCCTGGGTCCACCTGGCTTCGACAAACGCCGACAACGGCACCATTTTTCCGGCGTTGTTACGTACGTTGATCTTCAGCAAGTCCGCCACCTGGCTGCGCTGGTCGCCTTCGGCCTGCACCACCACCCGCTGCATGCGGCCCTGGTTGGGGAAGTCATTGATGTAGGCCGAACCGATGGCCGAAGACAGCACATTGCCCACGTCCGCAAAGGAAACCCCGAGCGCGTTGGCTTGCTTGCGGTCGACCTCCAATTGCACTTGCGGCGCTTCGGCCAGGGCGCTTTCGCGTACGTTGGCCAAAATTGGACTCTTCTCGGCCTTCGCCAGCAACTCGGTGCGCGCGGCCATCAACGCCGCATGGCCGACGCCACCGCGGTCCTGCAAGCGGAACTCGAACCCGCTGGAGGTGCCCAGGCCGTCCACTGGCGGCGGCAGGATCGCGTAGGCAATCGCGTCCTTGAGCTCACTGAAGGCGGCGTTGGCGCGGTCGGCAATCGATGCGGCCGAGTCATCGCTGCCGCGTTCCGACCAGTCCTTAAGCGTGGTAAACGCCAGCGCCGCATTCTGCCCGGAGCCGGAGAAACTGAAGCCCATGATCATGGTGGTATCGCCCACCCCGGGCTCCCCGGCGTTATGCGCCTCGATCTGCTCGGCCACCTGCACCGTGCGGTTCTTGCTCGCGCCGGGCGGCAGTTGGATATCGGTGATGGTGTAGCCCTGGTCTTCCACCGGCAGGAACGAGGAGGGCAGGCGGCTGAACATCAGCCCCAGGCCCACCAGCAATACCAGGTAGATCAGCAGGTAGCGCCCGCTGCGCTTGAGCGCATAGGCCACCCAGCCTTCGTAGCGGTTGGTGAGGCTTTCAAAACGTCGGTTGAACCAGCCAAAAAAGCCGCCCTTGGCGTGGTGCTCATCCTTGGCGATCGGCTTGAGCAAGGTGGCGCACAACGCCGGGGTCAAGGTCAGGGCGAGGAACGCCGAGAACAGAATCGAGGTGGCCATCGACAGTGAAAACTGCTGGTAGATCACCCCCACCGAGCCCGGCATAAACGCCATCGGCAGAAACACCGCCACCAGCACCAGCGTGATGCCGACGATGGCCCCCGTGATCTGGCCCATGGCCTTCTTGGTCGCCTCCTTGGGCGACAGGCCCTCGCTGACCATGATCCGCTCGACGTTTTCCACCACCACAATCGCATCGTCGACCAGGATACCGATGGCCAGCACCATGCCGAACATGGTCAGTACGTTGATCGAGAACCCCAGCAACAGCATGGTCGCAAACGTGCCCATCAAGGCAATCGGCACCACCAGCGTCGGGATCAGGGTGTAGCGCACGTTCTGCAGGAACAGAAACATCACCGCAAACACCAGCGCCATCGCCTCCAGCAGGGTGTAAACCACCTTGGTGATCGAGACTTTGACAAACGGCGAGGTGTCGTACGGGATCTTGTATTCCACGTTGGCCGGGAAGTAGCGCGACAGTTCGTCCATCTTCGCCCGCACAAGGGTCGCGGTGTTCAGGGCGTTGGCCCCCGGCGCCAGTTGCACGCTGACGGCGGTGGACGGCTTGCCGTTCAGGCGCGTGGAGAACTGGTATTCCTGGCTGCCGATTTCCACCCGCGCCACGTCGCCGATGCGCACGGTGGAGCCATCGGGGTTGGCCTTGAGCACGATGTCGGCGAATTCCGCCGGCGTGGAGTGCTGGCCCTTGACCAGGATCGCCGCGGTGATTTCCTGGGTCTTGGTGCCCGGCAAATCCCCGATGCTGCCTGCCGATACCTGCGCATTCTGTGCGCTGATCGCGGCGTTGACGTCGGCCGGCGTCAGGTTGAAGCCGATCAATTTCTGTGGGTCGATCCAGATGCGCATCGCGCGTTCGGCGCCGTACAGCTGAGCCTTGCCCACCCCGTCCAGGCGCTTGAGCTCGTTCATCACGTTGCGCGCCAGGTAATCGCTGAGCGCCACGTCATCCAGCTTGCCGTCGCTGGAGGTCAGGGTGACCAGCAGCAGGAAACCGGCGGAGACTTTTTCCACCTGCAAGCCTTGCTGGGTCACCGCTTGCGGCAGGCGCGGCTCGACTGCTTTGAGGCGGTTTTGCACGTCGACCTGGGCCATTTCCGGGTCGGTACCCGGCTGGAATGTCGCGGTGATAGTCGCCGAGCCGAGGCTGCTCTGGGATTCGAAATACAGCAAGTGATCGGCGCCGTTGAGCTCTTGCTCGATCAGGCTGACCACGCTTTCGTCCAGGGTCTGCGCCGAGGCACCAGGGTACACCGCGTAGATTTCCACCTTCGGCGGCGCGACGTTAGGGTACTGTGCCACCGGCAATTGCGGGATCGCGAGTGCGCCGGCCAGCAGGATAAACAGGGCCACCACCCAGGCGAAGATCGGGCGGTCGATAAAGAACTGCGGCATGGCGGGTTATTCCTTGACTGGCTGGCCGGAGGCGGGGCTGTCGTCGACCTCGACCTTTTCACCGGGGCGCGCGTGTTGCAGGCCTTCCACCACGATGCGGTCGCCGGGTTTGAGGCCACTGCTGACGATCCAGCGGTCGTCGATCACCGCACCCAATTCCACCGGTTGCAGGCTGACGGTCTGCTGCGCATCCAACAGCAGCACCATCGGGATGCCGGCGCTGTCGCGGGTAATCGCGCGTTGCGGCACGCTGATGCCTTGTTTGTCGACGGCCTGTTCCAGGCGCACCCGCACAAAGCTGCCGGGCAACAGGTCGAGGTCCGGGTTAGGGAATTCACTGCGCAGGATGATTTGCCCGGTGCCGGGGTCCACGCTGATTTCGGCAAACAGCAATTTGCCTGGCAAGGGGTACAGGCTGCCGTCGTCCTGGATCAGCGTGGCCTTGGCCTGGTCCTGGCCGACCTGCTTCAAACTGCCGGCGCGGAAGGCGCGGCGCAGGTCATTCAGCTCGCGGGTGGACTGGGTCAGGTCGGCGTGGATCGGGTCCAGCTGCTGGATGATCGCCAGCGGCGTGGCTTCGTTCTGGCCGACCAGCGCGCCTTCGGTCACCAACGCGCGGCCGATGCGCCCGGAGATCGGCGCGGTCACGGTGGCATAGCCC
>NZ_JBAWDE010000308.1:0-5740 GCF_049590575.1 Pseudomonas sp. | reverse complement strand
GCCCTGGGTTTACCCACCGGCCTGCTGCTCAGCGCCCCCAGCGGCGAAGACGCACGCCTGCTGCGCGCCGCGCTGTCGGTCGAAACCGCCCTGACTTTTTAAGGAGACACACCATGGCTAAAGACATTCTCTGTGCATTTGGCGTCGACGTAGACGCCGTCGCCGGCTGGCTCGGTTCCTACGGCGGCGAAGACTCGCCCGATGACATCTCGCGCGGCCTGTTCGCCGGTGAAATCGGCGCGCCGCGCTTGCTCAAATTGTTCGAACGCTACGGCCTGCGCACCACCTGGTTTATCCCCGGCCACTCGATGGAAACCTTCCCCGAGCAGATGAAGGCCGTGGCCGACGCCGGTCACGAAATCGGCGTGCACGGCTACAGCCACGAAAACCCGATTGCGATGACCGCCGAGCAGGAAGAAATCGTCCTTGATAAATCCATCGAACTGATCACCCAGGTCACCGGCAAACGCCCGACCGGCTATGTCGCGCCGTGGTGGGAATTCAGCAAGGTCACCAACGAACTGCTGTTGAAAAAAGGCATCAAGTACGACCACAGCCTGATGCACAACGACTTCCACCCCTACTACGTACGCAAGGGCGACAGCTGGACCAAGATCGACTACAGCCAGCACCCCGATACCTGGATGAAGCCCCTGGTGCGCGGTGAAGAAACCGACCTGGTGGAGATCCCGGCCAACTGGTACCTCGACGACCTGCCGCCGATGATGTTCATCAAAAAAGCCCCCAACAGCCACGGCTTCGTCAACCCGCGTCACCTCGAAGAAATGTGGCGCGACCAGTTCGACTGGGTCTACCGCGAGCACGAACACGCCGTGTTCACCATGACCATCCATCCCGACGTGTCCGGTCGCCCGCAAGTGCTGCTGATGCTTGAGCGCCTGATCGAACATATCCAGAGCCATGCCGGCGTGCGCTTCGTCACCTTCGACGAAATCGCCGACGACTTTATCCGCCGCCAACCGCGTACCTGACCCTATCCCATCCCCGAGGCGCGATTTATGTCCATCTACAACAAGCTTGACCTGACTGGCTGGAAACCCCGGCAACTGACGTCCCAGGAAGTGCGCTTCGCCACCTGGATCGCGTTTTTCGCCTGGGTGTTTGCGGTGTATGACTTCATCCTGTTCGGCACTTTGCTGCCGGAGATCGGCCGGCACTTTGGTTGGGGTGAAGTGGAACAAGCTGAAATCGCGACCTGGGTGGCGGTGGGCACGGCGGTGGTCGCGTTTGCCATCGGCCCTGTGGTGGATAAATTGGGACGGCGCAAAGGGATTATCTTCACCGTGGCCGGTTCCGCGCTGTGCTCGGCACTCACCGCGATTGGCGGGGCGTGGGGCAAGTCGCCGCTGATTCTGATTCGTTCGCTGGGCGGCCTGGGGTATGCCGAGGAAACCGTTAACGCCACGTACCTGAGTGAGCTGTATGGCGCCTCGGAGGACCCGCGCCTGACCAAGCGGCGCGGCTTTATCTACAGCCTGGTGCAGGGCGGCTGGCCGGTCGGTGCGTTGATCGCCGCTGGTCTGACCGCGCTGCTGCTGCCGATCATCGGTTGGCAGGGTTGCTTTATCTTCGCTGCGATCCCGGCGGTGGTGATCGCGATCATGGCGCGCAAGCTCAAGGAGAGCCCGCAGTTCCAGATCCACCAGCGCATCAGCCAGTTGCGTAAAAGCGGCGCGGTGACCGAAGCGCAAAACGTCGCCGTGACCTACGGCGTCGACTACGACGAACACAGCAAGGCCGGCCTCAAGGCGGCCTTCCGTGGCCCGGCGCGCCGCGCCACCCTGGTGATCGGCGCCGCGCTGCTGCTCAACTGGGCGGCGATCCAGGTGTTCAGCGTGCTCGGCACGTCGGTGATCGTCAGCGTGCACCACATTTCGTTCGAGAATTCGCTGATCATCCTCGTGCTGTCCAACCTGGTGGGTTACTGCGGTTACCTCAGCCACGGCTGGATGGGCGACAAGATCGGCCGTCGCAATGTCATCGGCCTGGGCTGGATGCTCGGCGGGCTATCGTTTGCCGGGATGCTGTTTGGCCCGAGCAATATGCCGATGGTGGTCGGGCTGTACAGCCTGGGCCTGTTCTTCCTGATCGGGCCGTACTCGGCGGCGCTGTTCTTTATCAGTGAAAGTTTCCCGACCAGCATCCGCGCCACCGGCGGCGCGATCATCCATGCCATGGGCCCCATCGGCGCAGTGGTCGCAGGCTTCGGCGCGACCCAGGTGTTGTCCGCCGGCAGCGACTGGCAGACCGCCGCGCTGTGGTTTGGCGCCGTGCCGTGCTTTTTGTCGGGCATGTTGATGTTTGCCGCGCGCCATGTGCGCCCGGAAACCGTTCAGTAAGGAGTGATCGATGAGCCGTAAAGTTGCCTTGATTACCGGTGCCGCCAGCGGCATCGGCCAAGCCCTCGCCGTGGCGTATGCGCGCAGCGGTGTGGCGGTGGTCGGCGGGTATTACCCGGCCGACCCGCATGACCCGCACACCACGGTGGCCCTGGTGGAAGAGGCCGGCGGCGAGTGCCTGATGTTGCCCTTGGACGTCGGCGACAGCGCTTCGGTCGACGCGTTGGCGGCCAAGGCCGTGGAGCATTTTGGCCGTCTCGATTACGCGGTGGCCAACGCTGGTTTGCTGCGCCGCGCGCCGTTGCTGGAGATGACTGACGCGTTGTGGAACGAGATGCTCAATGTCGACCTGACGGGGGTGATGCGCACCTTCCGCGCGGCCGCTCGGCATATGGGCGAGGGCGGCGCGCTGGTGGCGATTTCGTCGATTGCCGGCGGCGTGTATGGCTGGCAGGAACACAGCCATTACGCGGCGGCCAAGGCCGGTGTGCCGGGGTTGTGTCGCTCGCTGGCGGTGGAGTTGGCGGCTCAGGGCATCCGTTGCAATGCGGTGATTCCGGGGTTGATCGAAACGCCGCAGTCGCTGGATGCGAAGAACTCGCTGGGGCCGGAAGGCTTGGCCAAGGCCGCACGCGCGATTCCGCTGGGGCGGGTAGGGCGGGCGGATGAAGTGGCGTCGTTGGTGCAGTTTTTGACCAGTGATGCGTCGAGTTATCTGACTGGCCAAAGCATCGTTATCGACGGTGGCCTGACCGTGCGCTGGCCCGACTGATGCGGTTTCAAGCCTGATGCAAATCAAAGGTGGGAGCGAGCAAGCCCGCTCCCAGATTTAACCGCGTTCGCAGCGCGATTATTTAAGGAGTTCACCATGCCCCAACTCACTCACCGTCGCGCCGTGATCACCGGCGCCGGCAGCGGCATCGGTGCGGCCATCGCCCGTGCCTATGCCGCTGAAGGCGCGCGCCTGCTGCTGGCCGACCGCAACGCCGCCAGCCTCGCCGAAACCGCGGTCACTTGCCGCAACCTCGGCGCCGAAGTGGTCGAGTGCCTGGCGGATGTCGGCACCGTCGAAGGCGCCCAGGCCAGCGTCGACCGCTGCGTCGAACACTTCGGCGGCATCGATATCCTGGTCAACAACGCGGGCATGCTCACCCAGGCGCGTTGTGTCGACCTCTCCATCGAAATGTGGAACGACATGCTGCGCGTCGACCTCACCAGTGTGTTCGTCGCCAGCCAACGTGCGTTGCCGCACATGCTGGCGCAGCGCTGGGGGCGGATCATCAACGTCGCCTCGCAACTGGGCATCAAGGGCGGTGCGGAGTTGACCCACTACGCTGCCGCCAAGGCCGGGGTGATCGGCTTTACCAAGTCACTCGCGCTGGAAGTGGCCAAGGACAACGTGCTGGTCAACGCCATCGCCCCCGGCCCGATTGAAACGCCGCTGGTGGGCGGCATCAGTGACGACTGGAAACGCGCCAAGGCCGCCGAGCTGCCCCTGGGCCGCTTCGGCCTGGCGGATGAAGTGGCGCCGACCGCCGTGCTGTTGGCCAGCGAGCCGGGCGGCAACCTGTTCGTCGGCCAGACCCTGGGCCCGAACTCCGGCGATGTCATGCCATGAGTGGGGTGTAGGCATGTGCGGACTCTGCGGATTGCTCGGTGAAGACCTGCACTGGAGCGACCCCCTGGGCGATGAGCTGCCAAGGCGCCGCGAACGCCTGCGCCGCATCGCCGCGATCAACCAGGTGCTGGCGGTGTTCCGGCTTAAGGTCGAAGACTTTCAGGGCGCGTCCTACCTGCTGTTGGGCGCCACCGGCAAACAGGCATTGGCCAGCGGCCTGGATCAACTGTGGCAGGCCGCCGAAACCATGCTCGGCCGCCCGCTGGACCCTCTCGACCCGCGGCTGCTGGATCACTTGGAATCAGGCCTATGAGCATCGCCCTCAACGTCATCACCGGCTTTCTCGGCAGCGGCAAGACCACCTTGCTCAAGCGCCTGTTGCAAGGCGAAAGCCTGGGCGATACGGCGTTGCTGATCAATGAATTCGGCGATGTCGGCATCGACCATCTGCTGGTGGAAGAGGTGGCGCCCGATACCGTCTTGCTGCCCAGCGGCTGCATTTGTTGCTCGATCCGTGGCGAGCTGAAAGACGCATTGCTCGGCTTGCTGCAACGTCGCGAGCGCGGTGAGATCCCGGGGTTCAAGCGGGTGATCCTGGAGACCACCGGCCTGGCCGATCCGGCGCCGATCCTCGCCACGTTGAACAACGATGTGCAGCTGCGCGGGCGTTTCCATATCGGCCTGGTGATCACGCTGGTCGACGCCAGCCACGCCACTCTGCAAGAGCGTCTGCACCCGGAATGGCTGGCCCAGGTCGCGGCGGCGGACCGCCTGCTGCTGAGCAAGACCGATCTGGAGGGCGATTGCAGCGCACTGCGCACGCACCTGCAGGCTTTGAATGCCGGTACGCCGATTCTCAATACCCAGGACATCCACAGCGGCGATCAACTGTTGCTCGGCGAAGGTTTGCGCAGCGCCGAACCGGCGGTGGAAGTCAGCCGCTGGCAACTGCATCAGGCGACCAGCGTCACCCACGGCGCGGCGCAGGTGTGCAGCCTGACCTTCGACCAGCCGCTGGACTGGGTGGGTTTCGGGGTGTGGTTGTCGATGCTGTTAAGATGCCACGGCGAACGAATCCTTCGTGTCAAAGGGCTGCTTAACGTGAACGCCAGTAACGCCCCCATCGTCATTCATGGTGTGCAGCATTGTCTGCATGCCCCGGTGCACTTGCCGGCCTGGCCGGGCAGCGACCGCCAGTCACGGCTGGTGTTTATCCTGCGTGGCCTCGACCCGGAGCTGTTGCGGCGCTCCTTCACGGTGTTCTCGCGGCGGTTCGCGGCATGATCACTTTGCGCGTCCTCGGCACCTCGGTCACCCTGCTGGAAAGCCTGCGCGTGCGCGCCGAACACGAGCTGGGCATTCGCCTGGTGTACCAGGTGCACGACGTCGAACAGGCGCAGCGCATCGCGGTGATGCAGCCCGATAGCTATGACCTGTACGACCAGTGGTTTCACAACGTCGACTTTGTGTGGCCCGCCCAGGCGATCCAGCCCATCGATACGCGGCGCATTGCGCTGTGGCACGAGATCAACGACCTGCCCAAGCGTGGGCGCCTGTCGCCGAATGACCGCCTGGGCAGCGGCAGCGTGCCCAGCGAGCGCTTGTTCGTGCAGCACGATGGCAGCCTCGGCAGCACCGTCACCGAGCGCATCAGCATGTTGCCCCTGACCCACAACGCCGACAGTTTTGCCTACCGCCCCGAGCGCCTGCCCGAAGGTTTTTGCCACGGCAATGAAAGCTGGGGCTGGCTGCTGGACCCGGC
>NZ_JBAWDE010000307.1:0-4681 GCF_049590575.1 Pseudomonas sp. | reverse complement strand
CGCCAATACCGGCCCAGCGAACTGCGCCTGCGGGTGATACGGGCCAACCCTTCGTCCTTGCTGCTGCCCGCCCTGCCGGCGCCATTGGGCGATGTGCTCGACGAGTTCACCCTGCGCGCCGGCACGGCCCACGCCTATACCGTCGCCAAGGGGCAGTACGTGCAGGTCATCGATGTCGAGGGGCGGCAATGCTCGGACTTCGTCGCCCTCGACCAACGCGCCCTGGATCGCGGCATCGAGCTGGACCTGGACCAGACCGTGACCCGCACGCTGAACGGCAGCGCCTACCCGGCACCGGGGTTGTTCTCGAAGTTTTTCGACCGGCACATGCAGCCGATGCTGGAAGTGGTGCAAGACACCGTCGGGCGCCACGACGCGTTCGCCCTCGCCTGCGCCGCGCGCTACTACGAGGCCCATGGCTATTTCGGGCACGACAACTGCAGCGACAACCTCAGCCGAGTGCTTGCCGCCCATGGGGTGCAGGCGCGCAACGGCTGGCCGGCGATCAACTTTTTCTTCAATACCGGCATCGATGCGCACCAGCAGATGACCCTCGACGAGCCGTGGTCGCGCCCCGGCGACTATGTGTTGCTGCGGGCCATGACCGATCTGGTGTGCGGCAGCACCTCATGCCCGGATGACATCGACCCGGCCAATGGCTGGAACCCGACCGATATCCACGTCCGCATCTACCGCGAAAAGGAGCGTTTTTCCATCGCCATGAGCACTCGAACCACGGCCGATGCCGACCCGATTCTTACCCGTGAGTCTGCATTCCACTCACGCACCAGCCGCCTCACCGGCAGCTTCACCGAGTACCGCAACTGGTGGCTGCCATTGCGCTACGACGGCTATGGCGCGACCGAGGAATACCTGGGCTGCCGCGAACGGGTGGCGGTGATGGACCTGACCGCGCTGCGCAAATTCGAAATCATCGGCCCCGACGCCGAAGCCTTGCTGCAGTACTGCCTGACCCGCGATGTGCGGCGCCTGGCGGTCGGCCAGGTGGTCTATTCGGCGATGTGCCACGCCCACGGCGGCATGCTCGACGACGGCACCTTGCTGCGCCTGGGCGCGGATAACTTCCGCTGGATCTGCGGCGAAGACTACGCCGGCGTGTGGCTGCGCGAGCAGGCACAGAAACTGGGCATGAAGGTGTGGGTCAAGTCCGCCAGCGAACAGATCCACAACCTGGCGGTGCAAGGGCCGTTGAGCCGCGAATTGCTCAAGCAGATGGTCTGGACCCCGCCGACTCAGCCAAGCCTGGAAAGCCTCGGCTGGTTTCGCTTCCTGGTCGGTCGGCTGGACGGTTTCGACGGCTGCCCGCTGATGATTTCGCGCACCGGCTACACCGGCGAACTGGGCTTCGAGGTGTGGTGCCAGCCCGAAGATGCGGAGCGCGTGTGGGATCGTATCTGGCAACTCGGCCAACCCTTGGGCCTGGTGCCGCTGGGCCTGGAAGCGCTGGACCTGTTGCGCATCGAAGCCGGGCTGATCTTTGCCGGCTACGAGTTCAGCGACCAGACCGACCCGTTCGAGGCCGGTATCGGTTTCAGCGTGCCGCTCAAGAGCAAGACCGATGACTTTATCGGGCGCGACGCCCTGCTACGGCGCAGCGCCCACCCGGCCCAAACGCTGGTCGGCCTGCACTTGAGCGGCAACGAAACCGCGCAGCACGGCGACCCGGTGTACCAGGGCCGCGCCCAGGTCGGCGTGATCACCAGTGCCTGCCGCTCGCCGCTGCTGGCCGGCAATATCGCGTTGTGCCGGGTGGACGTGAGCTGCGCCGAACCCGGCACGGAACTTGAGATTGGCAAAGTCGATGGCCTGCAGAAGCGCATCAGCGCCACGGTCAGCGCAGCGATTTTCTACGACCCGGACAAAAGCCGGGTGCGCAGCTGATCGTCCCGACACTTGTGTGCACTGCCCCACTTAAACGCTATTCAGACATGGGAATACAGAGATGGAAGCGACGACGTTCGAGGCCGTACCGCAGGCCGCCAGCTCGACGGGCAGCCTGCACCGCAAGATCGATTGGCGCGGGGCATTCTGGGTCGCCAGTGGCGTACCCGCGCTAGTGTTGTTTTCCATCGGTGCGATTGCCGCCACGGTGGGCAAACCGGCCTGGATCGTGTGGATCGTGTCGATCCTGTTCGGGTTTATCCAGGCCTTCACCTATGCCGAGATCGCCGGCTTGTTCCCGCACAAATCCGGCGGCGCCTCGGTGTACGGCGCGGTGGCCTGGGTGCGCTACAGCAAGCTGATTGCGCCGGTGTCGGTGTGGTGCAACTGGCTGGCCTGGTCGCCGGTGCTATCGATCGGTTCGGGGCTGGCGGCGGGGTATATCCTCACCGCGCTGTTTCCCGCCGATGCGCTGATCAATACCTGGCAACTGACCCTGCTGGACCTGGGTTGGGTCAAGGCGGGCCTGTCGCTGCGGATCAATGCGACCTTCGGCATTGGCCTGCTGATTCTGCTGACAGTGTTCGCCGTCCAGCACGGCGGCATCCTGCGTTCGGCACGCCTGACCCTGGTGCTCGGCGTTACCTCGCTGATCCCGCTGCTGCTGGTGGGCGTGGTGCCGTTGTTCACCGGGGATGCGGCCCAGGCCAATTTCTTTCCGTTGTACCCGCTGGCCCATGATGCAGCCGGGCAAGTCATCGATGGGCCGTGGGATATTTCCGGCTGGTCGCTGATGGCCGGCGGGCTGTTCATGGCCGCGTGGTCCACCTACGGTTTCGAGACGGCGGTGTGCTACACCCGCGAATTCAAGGACCCCAAGCGCGACACGTTCAAGGCGATTTTCTACGCCGGCCTGCTGTGCATCCTGGTATTTACCCTGGTGCCGCTGGCGTTTCAAGGCAGCCTGGGGCTGGGCCAACTGGTGACTCCGGCGGTGCTCGACGCCAGCGGCGCGGTGGTGACCCCGGCGGTGTACAGCGGCTTGCTCTCACCGGCGATCTACAGCGGCATGGGCGTTGGCCAGGTGATGGCCGACAGCATCGGCGGCGGCAAGCTGGTCGCCAATGTCGTGCTGATCATGCTGGTGCTGGCCACGCTGCTGGCGATCATGACCTCGATGTCCGGCTCGTCGCGCACGCTGTACCAGGCGTCGGTGGATGGCTGGCTGCCCAAGTACCTGGGCCGCACCAACGAGCACGGCGCACCCACGGCGGCGATGTGGACCGACTTGTCGTTCAACCTGCTGCTGTTGCTGATGTCGGACTATGTGTTCGTGCTCGCGGCCTCGAACGTCAGCTACATCATTTTCAACTTCCTCAACCTCAACGCCGGCTGGATTCATCGCCTCGACCGCCCCGACTGGGTGCGCCCGTACAAGGCCCCGACCGTACTGCTGGCGGCCGGCGGCGTGCTGAGTTTCGTCAACCTGGCCTGCATGGGCCTGGGCGCGGACATCTGGGGCGCGGGCACGCTGGTCACCGGTTTGCTGCTGGCGCTGCTGATTCTGCCGGTGTTCTGCTTCCGCCATTATGTGCAGGACAGGGGCCGCTTCCCCGCCGCCATGCTCACGGACCTGTATATCCAGGCCGATGACGGCCAACGCCGCGCCGGCTGGCTGCCCTATGCCACGCTCATCGCCGGTGTAGTGGTGGTGTACGCCTGCCATCAACTGGTAGCCTGACCTCATCGCTGAGGGAGTGATCCCTCAGCGCCTTTACTCCTCCCGAAAACGGTGACGCCTTTGACCCGCTCTCTCCCCACGCTTGCCCGCGATATCGACGGCAAGGTCATCTCTGCCCGGGTGCTTGACGAGGTTCGCGAAGAGGTTCTGGTGCTCGCCACCCAGCAGATCTACCCAGCGCTGGCCGTGCTGCTGGTGGGTGACGACCCGGCCAGCCACGTCTACGTGCGCAATAAACTGCTGCGCGCCAAGGAAGTCGGGATCCGCTCCCTTGAATACCGGCTGCCGGATGACGCCAGCCAGGCGCAGGTGTTGGCGCTGCTGGCGCAGTTGAATGCCGACGCGTCGGTCAACGGCATTCTGGTGCAGCTGCCGCTGCCGGCGCATATCGACGAAGCGGCGGTAATCCACGCGATTGACCCGATCAAGGACGTGGACGGCTTCCACCGCGAAAACGTCGGTGGCCTGGTGCAAGGCATCGAGGTGCTCACGCCGTGCACGCCGAGCGGCTGCATGCGCCTGCTGCAGGAAACCTGCGGCGACTTGAGCGGCTTGCACGCGGTGGTCATTGGCCGTTCGAACATTGTCGGTAAACCCATGGCGACCCTGCTGTTGCAGGCTAACTGCTCGGTCAGCGTAGTGCACTCGCGCAGTGTGGATGCACCGGCGTTGTGCCGCCTGGCCGATATCGTGGTGGCGGCTGTAGGGCGGCCGCAGTTGATCGACGCCAGCTGGCTGAAGCCGGGCGCGGTGGTGATTGATGTGGGGATCAACCGCATCGAAACCGAGACCGGCACACGCTTGGTGGGCGATGTGGATTATGCCAGCGCATGTACTGTGGCCAGTGCGATCACGCCGGTGCCCGGCGGTGTGGGGCCAATGACGATTGCCTACCTGCTGAAGAACACGCTGGTGGCTGCGCAGTTGCAGCGCGCCGCCTTGCCCCAGGTACTGGCGGCAGTCTGAGCCTGATACAAAACCCATGTGGGAGCGGGCTTGCTCGCGAAGGTGGTGTGTCAGTCAGCCTATGCATTGGCT
>NZ_JBAWDE010000306.1:0-15859 GCF_049590575.1 Pseudomonas sp. | reverse complement strand
GCATTGCGCAGCCTGGTCGAAACGCCCGGCAAACAGCAACGTGGCGGTCACCAGGCCCACCAGTTGCGCCGAGCCGAGCATCAATTCATCGCCGTGCTGTTCATGCAGGCGCAGCAACAGCACGGCGTTCTGCTGGCGAAAAAGGTCTTCGAAACTGAAGTGCTGCAGCAGGCTGACCGCCACCTCGTATTCTTCAGCCAACAGGGCCTGCTCGAACGCGGCCTGCCAGTCTTGCTCGGCGCTGAACCACTGGCAGGCGCGCCGATGCCACGAGCGCTTCGCCGCCCAGGGTTCATCGCGCAGCAGCCGAGTCAGGGGCGGGAACACCTGCAACCAGCCATCGGTGTCTTCCCATGCCTGGATAAACGCGCCGATGGCTTGTAAATCACGTAGGTATTGACCGCCGTCGCCATAGCCGAACAGATGCTCGCACAGCCCCTGGTTGAAACGCGGCAGATGGGCCAGCACGCGCCAGGCTTCGGCCAGCTCGGGCGGGAGCGTGCTCAGCAGTTCATGTTGCAGGTAGTCGAGCAAGGTTTTTTCGGGGTGACCATCGCCCAGCAAAGCGATGCGCACGCCAGCGCACCAGCCGGCGCTGAACTGCAATACGCTGTCGACGGAATGCCCGGGCGCCTGGCTGAGTAGTTGCTGGATCTCGGCCGAGCTGAAGGCCAGCTCGGCGCTGCATTCCAGCAGCTCATCGTCGAGCAGCAGGCGCGGCCAATTACACGCCGGCCGCCGCCTTGCACCAATCCACCAGGTCAGGGCCGGGCTGCCGGCGGTGAGCAGGCGGTCGAGCAAGGCGTCGGTGTCGGGGGCCGGCAGTCGGCAGAAATCATCGAGGAACAACCACGCGGGCGCCTGCCAGCGGCTGAGGTCCAGCAGCAGCGTGGCTTCATCGGTAAAGCCCAGGCCGAGGTTTTGCGCCAGGCGCTGGCACAGATCGAGGGGGCTGAGGGCAACGCCGTTCAACGGCAACCAGTACACCTGGCAACCCGCTGGCGCCTGCAACGCACATTCGCCGAGCAAGGCGCTCTTGCCGCTGCCGCCCGGTGCACAGAGCAATCTGACCCGGACCTGGGCCGCCAGCAAAGGCTCGGCCAGGCGCGGGCGCAGCAGATGGTGGGCGGACAGCCGAGGCATGAATCCAGGACGGTCCAGGCAGCGTGTCATGGCGGTCATTGCTGCATCCTGCGTTCTTATTGTTGTGCAACCTGGCGCTTACCCTAGTCCTGTGGCTGGCGGTTGTTGAAGAAGTATTCAGCGGGGTGATTTCAAGGCATGCGTAAAACCAAATGTGGGAGGGGGCTTGCCCCCGATAGCGGTGTATCAGTCAAATCTTCATCGACTGACACTAAGCCATCGGGGGCAAGCCCCCTCCCACATTTTGCCCTTATTGTGAACCGGGATCAGCGCACGCCTTCGGCCCGCAGCGCGGCCGGGGTGTAGTCCGCCGCCTTCGCGTTGAAGCCGAACACAAAGCTGCTCTTCTCCTCGTTCTTCATGCCCAGCGCGAGGTAGCGCCCGGCGATGATGTCGTACAGAGTCTCCACGGTGTAGGCCGGGGTCTGGTGGTTGTAGTAGAACTGCGCATGGCCTTCGGCGACACGCCACAGTTGGCCACGACCGTCATAGTGATCCACCAGCGCGACCTGCCAGCTGTCTTCGTCGATGTACATGTGGCGCTTGGCGTAGATATGCCGCTCGCTCGGCTTGACGGTGCCGACCACTTCCCACACGCGGTGCAGCTCATAGCGGGTCAGGTCCTGGTTGATGTGCCCGGCCTTGATGATGTCGTCGTACTTGAGGGTCGGCTGGTCGAGCTTGTAGCTGTTGTAGGGAATGTACATTTCCTTCTTGCCCACCAGCTTCCAGTCATAGCGGTCGGGCGCGCCGGAGAACATGTCGAAGTTGTCGGAGGTGCGCAACCCGTCGGCGGCGGTACCCGGCCCGTCATAGGCCACTTGCGGTGCGCGGCGCACGCGGCGTTGGCCGGCGTTGTAGATCCACGCCAGGCGCGGCTCCTTCACTTGGTCGAGGGTCTCGTGCACCAGCAGCACGTTGCCCGCCAGGCGCGCGGGCGCCGTCACCGATTGCTTGAAGAAGGTCAGCACGTTGGCCGCCTTGGCCGGGTCCATGTCCGGGATCAGTTGCGGCACCGCCACCTCTTCCTCGAAACGGATCGGCGTGTAGCTGCCGTTGGTCTGCGGCGTGGCCTGGGTGATGATGCGGCGCAGGTTGCCGCCGTGGTAGCGGGTGATGTGGTTCCACAGCACCTCCACGCCATTCTTGGGAATCGGGAACGCGTAGTAGCGGTTGCCGGTGAACCCTTCCAGGCCGTTGCCATCGTTGATCGGCTTGACGTTCAGCGCGCTGCGCTTGATCGACTCGTAGATCTCCGGCGGCAGGTTGACCGTGCGGTGGCTCGGGTACACCGGGATCTTGTAGGTCTCGGGGTAGCGCTTGAACATCGCCACCTGGCCGTCGGAGAGTTTGTCCTTGTATTTGTCGACGGTCGCGGCGGTGATCACGAACAGCGGTTTTTCATTGGCGAATGGGTCGGCGAGGAAGCCCTTGCTGTCCACTGCACCGGCGTTTTTCGGGATGCCGCCGGTCCAGGCCGGGATCGAGCCGTCGGCGTTCCCGGCTTTTTCCGCACCGACCGGGGTCAGGGTGGTGCCCAGCTTGGCCGCCTCTTCCGGCGTCACCGCCGCCATTACGTTGGCAGCCAACAGGCTGAGGGCCAACACTGCAATTGTCTTACGCATGGATTCTTGTCCTTCTTTAAGCCAGATCAGAAGTTCACGCCGAAGCTGAGGGCGAGGAAGTCGCGGTCGGTCAGGGTGTTGTAGTCGCCGCCAAAGAAGTCGGTGTAGCTCAGGCTGGCGGTGTAGGTGTTGCGGTAGTCCGCGTCCACGCCCGCGCTGATGGCCTTGGCGCCCTTGTTGAACAGGCCGTTGGGGCCGTAGCCGGCGACGTCATGGGACCAGGACAGGTTGGGCTTGAGGTTGATCCCGGCGATCACGTTGTTGTAGTCGAGGATCGCGCGGGCGCGGTAGCCCCAGGAGGTCGAGGTGACGAAGCCGTCGGTGTCGCCCTGAAACCCGTAGGCGCCGTACACCGAGTCGCGGCCGTAACGCAGTTTGGATTTATCTTCCAGCCCGGCGACGTGCACGATGGCAGCCTCGCCCACCACGGTCAGGCGTTCGGCCCCCAGCACCTGGTCGAAGAACTGGGTCATGGAGCTCTGGATCTGGGTGATTTCCTTGCGGCGGTAGCCTTTGTTGTCGTCGCCGAAGTTGCTGCGGATGGGCGAGGCCAATTGGCCGGCGACCGGGTTGATCAGGGCCAGGGTCAGGTCAGTGGTATTGAGTTGCACCGGCGCATTCGGGCGGTAGCTGATTTCGCCGGTCCACGCCGTGCCGGTGGGCAAGGTGGTGGAGAAGCTGGCGCCGAACAGGCGGATGTCTTCCGGGTAGTCCAGGTAATACTGGCCACGGCCAAGCATCAAGCTCTGTACCAGACCTGCACCGGAGCCTGGCGCCAGGCCGTTGGCAGTGCCGGCAACCGCGCCGAGCGTGGCCAGGCTGGTGTTGTTGGTGATGGTGCCCACGGTCGGCGTGCGGCTGTGGTAGTTCATGAAGTAAAGGCCGTACTCGGTGTCATCCCCCAACCAGCGCAAGGCCGCGCCGAACTGGCCGGAATCGCGCGCATCGCGGTCACCGGCACGGCGCACGATGACCCCTTCTGGCGTCACGCCAAACCCTTGGCCGAACGCGGCGGCCACCGGTTGCAACGGTGCAATCGCCGGGTTGCCCACGGTGTAGTTGTTGGTGCAGCCATCCGCCGCCACATCGCCACCGAAAAAGGTGCCGCAGTTATCCAGCACGGTCTGGTCCCACTCCAACTGGTAGAAGCCTTCAACGGTCAGTTGGTTGGTCAGGCCCTGGGACGCGAACAGCATGTTCACCGGGATCAAGCCTTCCTTGATCTCCGCGCCTGGGCGGCGGAACGCCGACACGTCGATCGGGTTGATGCTGTTGATGGAGTTGCCGATGAAGGTACTTTCGCCCCAACTGACCACCTGCTTGCCCGCGCGCACGGTGCCGGGCAGGTCGCCCAATGAGTAGTTGTGATAGACGAACGCATCGAGGATCTGCGCACCGCTGGATTTGGCGCCTTCCTTGCGGTTGTGGTTGCTGATCGGCTTGAACTCGCGGTCTTCGTCCTGCAACTCGAAGTCATACCAGTACTTGCCGCGCACAAACACGCCGGTGTCGCCGTACTTCAGCTCCAGGTCGTGCAGGCCCTTGAAGATCTTGGAGAAGGTTTCGCCCTTCTTGAAATTCAGCCGCCCGTCATCCCCGGTGGACGCCTGCCCGGTGCCACCATTGACGGTGCCCACCAGCTTTTTATCGGCATCGCGCATGCCCCAACTCGCGCCCACCGACAGCGAGGAGTCGAATTGCCCTTCGATCTCGCCAATGTTGAATGAAACAGCCTGTGCCTGGGCACAGCATCCCAGTGCAACCGCAGCGGCCAGCGCCTGTGGCCTGAAGATGGCGCGCATTGTTGTTCTTGTCATGCGTCTTCCCCGGTGAGTGACAGAAGGCCCCACCCTACTGCCGCCCGTCAGGAGCGATAAGCGCACCAAGGAGGGATTCGTGCTATCGCCCGAAAGGATTACCAGGCGCTCTGGCCGGGACCTGCGCGGGCTCATGCGCGGGATGGATGGCGGGTTATCAGGGGAATGGATGGCGTGCGGGTGAACTGTTGCCGATCTGGTAACAGTCCTTGTCCTGAACTGCTATTACTCATTTTGTTACAAGCGACTATTCTTGGCGGGCTTTCAGGGCAGACAGCCCGCTCCCGCTACCGGGAGACAAGCCAGACTTAAATGGATTGATGCGTTTTTTCAATCTGTTACCGGTGTTCACTGACGTTGATTTATTGCTCCTTGATCAAACGTCTTACTTCAGCCGCTGCGTTTGCAGCGGCTTTTTTTTGCCTGAAATAAAACGGGGCGCCTTGAGCGCCCCGTGGATTCAATCTTTTTCAAGCAACGATCACAGGCTGAATTTTTGCAGATTGGCCATCATCTCCTTCAAGGCCTCGATCGTGTCCTTGGGGTGCGCGGCGCCTTCGAAGTCGCAGATCTGCGCCCAATGCGCGGCCACGTCGTCCGGCGAGAACCCGGCCTCCGGGTCAAAGCCCACCCCCAGGCTACGCTCCCAGCGGGTCTTGCCGACCCAGCCGCCGCCCACTTCAAACAACCCCGACGTTTCCTGGCACGCCTCGCTGCCCAGGTACACCACCAGCGGGCTGACCAGTTCCGGCTTGAGGCGCTCGAACACTTGCGGCGGGATCAGGCCTTCGGTCATGCGCGTGCCGCCGGTAGGGGCGATCGCATTGACCAGGATGTTGTTCTTGCGCCCTTCCAGCGCCAGGGTGCGGGTCAAACCATACAGGCCGAGCTTGGCCATGCCGTAGTTGGATTGGCCGAAGTTGCCGTAGATGCCCGAGGTGGACGAAGTGAAGATCACCCGGCCATAGCCTTGCTCACGCAGATGCGGCCAGGCGGCGCGGGTGACTTTGTAGGCGCCTTCGACATGCACCTGGTAAACCAGGTCCCAGTCGCTGTCGTCCATTTTGTGAAAGGTCTTGTCACGCAGGATCCCGGCGTTGTTGACCACCACGTCGATGCGGCCGAAGGCGTCGAGGGCGTTCTGCACGATCTTGTCACCTTCGGTGACAGAGTCATGGTTGGCTTCGGCGATCCCACCGGCCTCGCGGATTTCCGCTACCACACGGTCAGCGGCCGAGGCGTTGGCGCCTTCGCCCTGGGTGGAACCGCCAAGATCGTTGACCAGCACTTTAGCGCCATGTTTGGCGAACAACAGTGCATGGGCACGGCCCAGCCCGCCGCCGGCACCGGTGACGATCACGACCTTATCCTGGAACTGCACTGACTCACTCATACCGAACTCCAATGGCGACAATGGGAATGGTCCGAGTGTCAGGCAAGCGAGCGCGGGTCACAATAAATACGGCCGGCGCTGAATGGTGCTCGATAAGGCAGCGGGATGATTGCCCGGTTCAGGAATACGCCACACTCGGCGTGGGCTGCCCGACCCGGTCACGAAAGGCCAGGTAATGCTTGAGCACCTGCAGCGGCGCCTCGATCTGCGGATAGTGGCCGATATTGGCCAGCAACACCGTGTCGGCCTGCGGCACCAACTGGTGGTAGCGTTCGACCATATGCCCACCGGAAATCGGGTCGACCTCACCGTCGATGACCCGCAGCGGCACCTCGCCACGCTGCATCGCATCCACCCAACGTTCGCGCAGGCGCCGGCGCTGGGGGATGTAGGCGATCAGTTTGTGCAGGATTCGTGGGCCGTCGTTGCAACTGATCAGGCTCCAGAAGTCATCCAGCGCGCTTTCACTGGGGCGCGTATTGGGCCCGAAAATCTGGCTGAAGCTGTCCGACAAGGCGTTACGCCCAAACGCGCGGCCGATCATCCAGCCAAGCGGGCTGAGCAGGAGTTTTTGCACCAGCGCCGGGCGATGGGTTTCGGGGAACAACCCGCCATTGAGGAACACGCAGCTGGCCATCTGAAAGCGGCCCTCATAGTGCCGCGCCAACAGTTCCTGGGCCACGCTGTCACCGTAATCGTGGGCGAGCACGTGCACCGGTTGATCCACCCGCAGGTGTTCAAGCAGGGCTTGTTGCAAATCCGCCTGCTCCAGCAGGCAATAGTCGTGATCCAGCGGCTTGGCCGAGTCGCCAAACCCGAGCATGTCGCAGGCGATTACCAGGTTACGTTGGGCCAGGGGTTGCCACAGGTAATGCCAGTCCCAGCTGGCGGTGGGGAAGCCATGAATCAGCAGCAACGGTTCGCCCTGCCCCGCCACCCAGTAACGGATCGCACGGCCACGAAAGACAAATTCCTGACCGCGCTTGCGCCAGGCTCTGAGCGGGATCTCGGCGAGTGGCATCAGCTTTTATACCCAGGGTCTTGGCTGTCCAACTTACGCAGCAGCGCCGGCCAGGCCAGCGCGCCCCCCATACCTTGTGCACTCTTTGTGACCGCGGCCACCATGGCCTTGGCCCCGGCAAGAATCTGCGGCCCGATGTGGATCAATTCAGCGCCGCCGTTCTGCGCCAGCACCTGGATATCGCAGGCGCGCTGGAAGGTGAACATCATCAGGAAGGTGTCGGCAATGGTGCTGCCGCAGGTCAGCAGGCCATGGTTGTGCAGCATCAGGAAATTATTGTCGCCCAGGTCGGCCTGCAGCCGGGCCTTCTCTTCGTGGTTCAACGCCACGCCCTCGTAGGCGTGGTAGGCCAGGCTCGACAACACGAAAATCGATTGCTGGCTGATCGGCAGAATACCCTGCTTCTGCGCCGCCACCGCGACACCGGCGGCGGTGTGGGTGTGCAGCACGCAGGTCACATCGTGACGGACTTCATGGATGGCGCTGTGAATGGTGTAGCCCGCGGGGTTGATCTCGTAGGGGCTGTCCATCAGCTTGTTGCCGGCCTGGTCGACCTTGACCAGGCTTGACGCGGTGATTTCATGGAACATCAGCCCGTACGGGTTGATCAGGAAGTCATCGGTGCCCGGCACCTTGGCCGAGATGTGCGTGAAGATCAGGTCATCCCAGCCGTGCAGCGCGACCAGGCGATAACAGGCAGCCAGGTCGACACGGGCTTGCCATTCGGCAGCGCTGACCTGGTCTTTGACATTCTGTGGCGATTGAACGGGGGCTAGGCTCACGGCAATGACCTCCTTGGCGCACTTTCTTATTGTTTTTTTGGGTGAAGGGCCAGTCTAGTCAGACCTCATGGCTCGCGTAGTTGCCTTCGCAGCCAGCTTGATGACCGAGCGGGTCAGCACAGAGAATAGTTCAAAGTTGCTCAAAGCGCGTCAGAGAAACGCCGCCAATAAAGGCACCGCGAACAGGTTGAGCAAGCCCGTCAAAACCATCACCAGGCCGGCGACCGAGCCTTCTTCGCCGCCCACTTCATGGGCGCGGCTGACACCCGCGCCGTGGGCGCCTACGCCGAACAATGCACCGCGCGCCAATGGCGTGCGCAACGGCAGCCATTTGAGCAGCACACCGCCGAGCATGGCCCCGAACACCCCGGTGAACATCACGAACACCGCGGTGAGTTCCGGCACGCCGCCCAGATCGGACGACACCGGCATGGCGAACGGCGTGGTGATCGAGCGCGGCACCAGCGACATCGTCACCGAGCTGTCCAGCGCCAGCGCTTTGGCCAGGCCGAACGAGGTGGCGATAGACGCCGCGCTACCGGCCACCATGCCCAACAGCAACGCCGACCAGTGCCGCGCCAGCAACCGACGCTGCTGCCAGATCGGCACCGCAAACGCTACGGTCACCGGGCCAAGCACCAGCATCAGCCAGTGGGTGTCGGCGGCGTATTCGGCATACGCGGTGTTCATCGGCACGGCCACCGCCAGCAGCAATACCGGCACCAGGATCAACGGTGACAGCAGATAGCGCCCGGTGCGGCGGTAGATCCAGCGACTGAACACATAGGCGCACAGGGTCAGGGCGAGCCAGAACACCGGCATCAGCTCAAGCTTCACGGCGCAGTTTCCAGCGGCACACCAGTTCAACGGTAAACGCCGTGACCAGCATCACCGACAGCGTGCTGATGCCGATCACCAGCAAGATGCGCCAGCCGTCATTGCGCAGCAAGCCACCGTAGTCGAGCAGGCTCATCAGGGCGGGAATAAAGAACAGCAGCATCTCGGCCATCAATACACCCGCGCCCAATTGCAGGGCGGCCGGTTTGACCAGCCCACTGGCGAACGTTGCCAGCAGCAGCCCCAGGCCCACCACGCCACCCGGAATCGGCCACGCCAGCCACACTGCCAATTGGCAGCCCAGGAAATAGATAGCCAGCAGCACGACCAATTCGGTCAGCAGGCGGCCAAGGTGTTTGAGGGGGAAACGTTTCATGGGCATTGGGTCCTCGCAGGTGCCCAGTTTAAAGAGCCACCTCCCATCCCCACAGCGAATTGTTAGACTGCCTCCTATTCCGCTATGGAATAGAACGCACGGAATCACGCCCATGGAATTCAAGCAGCTGCGCAGTTTTGTCGAAGTGGTCCAACGCGGCGGGTTTACCCAGGCCGCCAAGACCTTGCACATCAGCCAATCTGCGGTCAGCAAGCAGGTCGCGCACCTGGAGCAAAGCCTCGGTACGCCGCTGCTCGACCGCATCGGTTCGCAGATCCGCCTGACCGCCGCCGGCCAAGTGGTATTGCAACGCGCGCAAGACATGCTGCGCCTGCAAACCGAACTGCTGAGTGAGTTGGACGATATGCACCAGCTCACCCGTGGCGAGCAGCGCCTGGGCCTGCCGCTGCTGGCGGGTGACACGCTGTTTGCCGGGCTGTTTGCCGAGTACCGCAGGCGTTACCCGAACGTCACCATCCAGTTGCTGGAGAGCGGCAGCCGGCATATCGAACAGGCGATTCTCAGCGGCGAACTGGACGTAGGCGGCAGCTTGAAACCCAGCGACCCGGCATTTGCCTGGCAGGCGTTTTGCGATGAACCGCTGGACGCGCTACTGCCGATTGATCACCCGTTGGCGCAAAACGCCCAGGTGCGCCTGGAAGAATTGGCCGACACGCCCTTCCTGATGTACCAGCGCAGTTTCGTGCTCAACGACCGGCTTCTGCAGGCGTGTCAGCAACTGGGCTTTACCCCGAAGGAAATCGGCCGCAGCGGCCAGGCGGATTTCCTCGCCGCGCTGGTCGCCGCCGGCCAGGGCGTGGTGCTGCTGCCCAGCGTGGTGGCGCGTGCGCTGGTGCGGCCAGGAGTGGTGCGCCTCACGCTGAAGGCGCCCGATTACCTGCGCTGGGACATTGCCTTTATCTGGCGCGAAGGCGCGTATCTGTCAAAAGCCGCGCAAGCCTGGCTGGCATTGCTGCGCGAATTCCCGGTCAAGCGCGCAGTGCAGTGACCAGCTCGGCCAGCCACGGTTCGGCGTCGGCTTCCGGGGTCACGCTTTCACTGGCGTCCAGGCGCAGCATCGGCAGCACTTCGCGCACGCCCAACTCGCCGAACAGCTCGCGCATCTGCTCGCCGCCGCCACAGTAGGTGTCGCCGTAGCTGGCGTCCCCCAAGCCGATCACTGCGCCGGGCAGGCCGCGCCAGGCAGCAGGCAACTGGTCGCGAATCGTCGAGTACAGCGGCTGCAGGTTGTCCGGCAATTCACCCATGCCGGTGGTTGAAGTCACCGCCAGGAAGGCTTCAGGGGCATACGCCAGCACGTCCGCCAGGTTGGCGCGTGGGTTGTGCCAGGCTTCAAAGCCGGCGGCGTTGAGGATGCCAGCGGCGTGGCGGGCGACTTCTTCAGCCGTGCCGTACACCGAGCCGGAAAGGATGGCGACTTTCATCAATCTGATCCTGTCGTTGAGTGAAAGCGTGGGATATTAGCAGCTGTCGCAAATATTTCGGCGCGCGCCGTGCAACATTCAGCGCATGTCATAAACTGCCTCTCGAAGAACAACCCATGGACCGCCCATGATCAACGCGCAACTGATGCAAATGGTGGTTGACGCTTCCAACGACGGCATCGTCATTGCCGAACGGGAAGGCAGGGATAAACCGCTGATCTACGTTAACCCGGCGTTCGTACGGATGACCGGTTACACCCAGGACGAAGCCCTTTACCAGGACTGCCGTTTCCTGCAGTCCGGCGACCGTGACCAGCCGGCGCTGATCGCTATCCGTGCAGCGCTGGAAAATAACGGTGCCTGCCGCGAAACCCTGCGCAACTACCGCAAGGATGGCAGCCACTTCTGGAATGAATTGTCGTTGTCGACCATGTATAACGAGGCTGACAAGCAGACGTATTTCGTCGGCGTGCAAAAAGATGTCACCCTTCAGGTCAGGGCCCAACAGCGCGTGTTACAGCTGGAAGCCGAGCTGGCCGAGGTCAAAGCGGAGCTGGCAGCGCTCAAATCGAAAGGCGCAACAGACAACACTTAGACAAAGCCGCGTTTAAGCGGATAATGGCGTTTTAATGCCTCACTCTTGAGCAAGACTCATGCATCGCGACACGCTTCTGACGCAGGACGAGCTGGATTTTATCCAGAAGATGCAACACAACCCGCAGCTCAACCTGCGCGATGCGTCGTCGAGCCTGACCGTCAACGGCGGTGCGCAGATACGCGACTTGCTCACGCGGCTCGCCGCCCATGATCAACTGACCATCCAGGCGCAGTTCGAAAATCAGCAGCTCACGTTCCCGCTGCATCTGGTGGAAGACGAGTTTCATGCGCTGCATCTGCGCCTGGGCGTGCCGACTATTTTCGAAGACGGGCCGATGATCCGCCCCTGGCGCCTGGCCCTTGAAACGCCGGTTGTGCTGGAGAATATCAGGGGCAACCCGAGCGCGCTCTGGGTGCACGAAGTGTCATTCAAGGGTGTGCTGGTAGAGATTCGAGGCCGAATCAAGCCGCCGAAAACCTTTTGCCTGTGGTTCAGCCCTTCCGGCTACGAACGCATCACCCTGCGTGGCACGCTGCAGCGTGAAACCGCCCGCGGCTTGTTTGCCTACCACCTGGATCAAAGCGATGTGGACGAAACCGAGCGCTTGCGCCATTTCATCCTGCACCGGCACCGCTTGATACACCCCGAGGCCCACGCCTGAGATCAGGTGTCGAGGCTACCGCGCAGAAACTGCTGCAGGCGGTGCTGCATCGATCGCCCTTCATTCCCCAGGCAACCGATGGAAGAGCCCGCCAGGCGTTCTTCGGCCAGGTCCGCCGCATCGCCGGCCAGCAGTAGCGGGCAAGGCAGGGTCAGGGCCAAACGTTCGAGGCGCAACGGCAACTCAGCGCCGGGTGAGCGATTGGAGAACAGTACCAGCGCACGCGGCCGGGTCTTCTCGCAAACCAACGTCAACTCATCAAACGGCTGGCCGATGGCAAACACTTTGACCGCCAGCTCATCGCTGCTGATCAACACACCCGCCACCAGCAATTCCAACTCTCGACACTCTCCGGCAATGGCCGCCAGCAGCACCCGAGGTGTAGGCGCCGCACTGGCCATATGCAGGCGTTGCGCGACGCGGGCGCGCAGGAATGCGTCGAAAAACAGCCACTCGCTGGCTTGGCCGAAATGGCCCTGATGGCGTAACAACTGCTGCCACAGCGGCATGAGAATGCTCTGGAACACCACTGCAATCGGGTAGGCCGCGAACACCTGGGCATACAGGCGATCCAGCTGGCGATCATCGAAAGCGTTGACCGCGAGGCACAGCTGCGCTTGCCACTGGCTCCACTCACGCTCGGTATCGATGCGCGAGAGGGCAGCGGGGTCGCTGTAGCGGGTGTCGCGGGCGAGAATCTTGCCGACTTTGCTCACGGCGACGCCGCGCTCGATCCAGTCGAGAATGCGGTGCACGGTGTCGATATCGGTGCTCGAGTACAGCCGATGCCCGCTTTCGGTGCGGGTTGGCTGAATCAGGCCGTAGCGACGCTCCCAGGCGCGCAACGTAACCGGGTTGACGCCGGTCAACCGGGCGACTTCACGAATCGGGAAAAGATCGTCGAGGTCAGCGCCGCTGGCGTGCGCCGTCTGGTAGTGGGGAGCAATAGTTTCGGGCATCAGAGGTCAGAAACTTCCGTGTCGGTTTGGATCCCATTTAACGCCTATTCATTCGTTCGATTCAAGCTTCCCGGCGAGCCGACCAAAGTATCTGGCGTATTTCGTCAAAACAGGAATAATCCTTGCCTGCTTTTTCTACGTCGCTGCAACACCCCGCAGCCTCGTGTGTGCGCCGCCTACCCGGCCCAGTGCACTTGATTACTTGGAGATACACAATGTCTACCTCACCCGTCACCTTGATGGTTGCGCGCCGCGTCGCCAAAGGTCGCTATGAAGAATTGATGGCCTGGCTGCGCGAAGGCGAGCAATTGGCCACGGACTTTCCCGGTTACCTGGGTTCCGGCGTGCTCGCACCGCCGCCCCATGACGATGAATTCCAGATCATTTTCCGCTTCGCCGACGAGAAAACCCTGCACGCCTGGGAGTTTTCCGCCTCGCGCAGTGCGTGGCTGAGCCGTGGCAGCGAGTTGTTTGCCGACCCCTCCGAGCATCGCGTCAGCGGTATCGACGGTTGGTTTGGTGCCGCGGGTGCACGGCCGCCGCGCTGGAAACAGGCGGTGGCGATCTGGTTGGCGTTCTTCCCGGTGTCGCTGCTGTTCAACTTCGTCCTCGGGCCGCTGCTCAATGGGCTGGAGCTGGCGCCGCGCGTGTTGGTCAGCACCATGGCGCTCACGCCGCTGATGGTGTATTGGTTTATCCCGCTGTCGACACACCTGCTGGCCAACTGGCTGCACCCTACCCCGCCAGCGCGCAAGGCCACCGAAGCTGCCGCGTGAGTACAGGGGCGCCCGTGCGCTGGTATAGTTTCACTCTGCCAGCAACGCGAGCCCCCCATGACTTCCTCCCCTGCCCCGATCCTGATCACCGGCGCCGGCCAGCGTGTCGGCCTGCATTGCGCCCAGCGCCTGCTGGACGAAGGCCATCCGGTGATGTTCAGCTACCGCAGCGAACGCCCCGGCGTTGAAGCCCTGCGCGAGCGTGGCGCGGTGGGCGTGTTTGCCGACTTTTCGAGTGAAGCCGGGATTCTGGACTTCATCGCCGCGCTGAAAAACCAGACCGACAGCCTGCGCGCGATCATCCACAACGCCTCGGCCTGGGTCGCGGAAACACCCGGCGACGAAAGCCGCGCCTTTAGCGACATGTTCAGCGTGCACATGCTTGCGCCGTACCTGATCAACCTGCATTGTTCACCCTTGCTGCAACGCTCGACACCTGCCGATATCGTGCATATCAGCGATGACGTGGTGCGCAAGGGCAGCCGCCAGCACATCGCCTACTGCGCCACCAAGGCCGGGCTCGACAGCCTCACGCTGTCGTTTGCCGCGCAGTTCGCGCCGCTGATCAAGGTCAACGGTATCGCCCCGGCGATGGTGATGTTCAATGACGGCGACGACGCGGCCTACCGCAGCAAAGTCCTGGCCAAGTCGGCACTGGGCATCGAGCCCGGGCCCGAGGTGATCTACCAGAGCCTGCGTTACTTGCTGGACAACCCCTATGTCACCGGTACCACCCTGACCGTCAACGGCGGGCGGCATATCAAGTAAGCCGTTTTGAGGATGTTGTATGACCTTATCCCTGCCCCACCATTACCGCGAGATCCTCAAAGGCCTGGGCGAAGACCCGGAACGCGAAGGCTTGCTCGACACCCCCAAGCGCGCCGCCAAAGCCATGCAGTACCTGTGTCATGGCTATGAGCAGAACCTGGAAGAAATCGTCAACGGCGCGCTGTTCGCCTCTGACAATGACGAGATGGTGATCCTCAAGGACATCGAGCTGTATTCGCTGTGCGAGCATCACCTGCTGCCGTTTATCGGCAAGGCCCATGTGGCTTATATTCCGACCGGCAAGGTACTGGGCCTGTCGAAGCTGGCGCGCATTGTCGACATGTTCGCCAGGCGCCTGCAGATCCAGGAAAACCTCACGCGGCAGATCGCCGACGCCATCCAGGACGTGACCCAGGCCGCCGGCGTGGCCGTGGTGATTGAGGCCAAGCACATGTGCATGATGATGCGCGGCGTGGAAAAACAGAACTCAACCATGAACACCTCAGTGATGCTCGGCGCGTTCCGCGAGTCGAACACCACGCGCATGGAATTCCTGCAACTGATTGGACGGAGCAAGTAGCAATGCCACAACTTCAACCAGGCATGGCGCGCATCCGGGTCAAGGACCTGTGCCTGCGCACCTTCATCGGCATCAACGAGGATGAAATCCTCAACAAGCAGGATGTGCTGATCAACCTGGCCATCCTGTATGCCGCCCAGGAAGCCGTGCGCGACAACGATATCGACCATGCGCTGAACTACCGCACCATCACCAAGGCGATCATCGCCCATGTGGAAGGCAACCGCTTCGCCCTGCTCGAGCGCCTGACTCAGGAGATCCTCGATCTGGTGATGAGCAACGAATCGGTGCTGTATGCCGAAGTCGAAGTCGACAAGCCCCATGCGCTGCGTTTTGCCGAGTCGGTGTCGATTACCCTGGCGGCCAGCCGCTGACCTATAAGTGAGCCCTATGAACGATCAACAACGTCTCGAACTCGAAGCTGCCGCCTTCCGCCGGTTGGTAGCGCACCTGGACAGCCGCAAGGATGTGCAGAACATCGACCTGATGAACCTCTCGGGCTTCTGCCGCAACTGCTTGTCCAAGTGGTACAAGGCCGAGGCCGACGAGCGCCAGATCGAACTGAGCCTCGATGACGCGCGTGAAGTGGTGTACGGCATGCCGTACGCCGAGTGGAAAGCCCAATACCAGAAAGAAGCCAGCGCCGACCAACAGGCGGCGTTCGCCAAAGGAAAAACCCATGACTGACCTGAACACCCTGCGCGCCAGCCTGAACAGCGGCGAACACATCTTTGCCGACACCCTGGCGTTTGTCGCTGCCGGTTACGATTACCAGCCGCAAGCCTTCACCAATGGCAGCGTGGAAAACGCCGCCGGGCAGAACGAAGGGTCGTGCAAGACTCTGGGCTTGGCGCTGCTGGAAGGGTTGAGCGATGAGGAAGCGCTGCTGGCGTTTGGTGAGCATTACCGTTCGGTAGTGGCAACGCCTGAAGGCAGCGACCACGGCAATATTCGTGCGTTGATCGAGCATGGGTTGGCGGGTGTGAAGTTTGCCGCACAGCCACTGACCCGCAAATCCTGAGTCAGACATAGATCAAAATGTGGGAGCGGGCTTGCTCGCGAAAGCAGAGTGTCAGTC
>NZ_JBAWDE010000305.1:0-1646 GCF_049590575.1 Pseudomonas sp. | reverse complement strand
CACCACCTCCGCCGAAACCGCGAAAGCTTCCGCCGCTGCGACCGCTAAAGGAGGGAGCCGAGCGAAATCCACCACCGCCGAAGCTTCGACCGCCGCCAAAGGAGGGGGTGGACCGAAATGCGGGTGCAGATCTGAATCCGCCGTAGCTGCGGTTAAATGCGGGAGCGGACCGGAACGAGTTGGAGCCGCCGAAGCTGCGATTCCCGCCGAAAGCGGGAGTCGACCGGTAAGCAGGGGTGGAGCGGAAGCCGCTGGCGCCGCCATAGCTGCGATTCCCGCCGAATGATGGGCTTGAACGGTACGCGGGCGTGGCACCGCGGCTTCCAAAGCTTCCGCGCCCCGCAAAGCTGCTGTTGCCCCGCGCGAACGAGCCCGACGCTCTCGTGTTTCCGAAGCTTCCACGTCCTCCTAAGTTCCCTCGCCCGCCGTAAGTCCCGCCGAAACGGCTGGCGACGGCTCGATTGGAATACCCCACTCCCATGCGATGCGCCGGATTGTGCACCCACGTCTCGCGCCCGCCGAAGCCGCGGCCGCCGAAACCGCCGCGTCCGTAGAAACCGCCGCCGAAACCGTAGTGGTTGAAGAAGCCGACGTTCAGAAAGAGCGAGCCGCCAAACCAATTGCAGCCCCAGCCCCAGCCGCCCCAGCCCAGCCCGCCAAAGAATCCGCCGATATAGATGGGCGGTTCGAAACCGAACCCCCAGCCATAGTCAGGATAATCGAGCGGCGGATAATAGCCGTACGCCGGCGGGCCCCAAACATCCTCGGGATTGTACTCGGGCACGTAGACTTGCTCCGGATTCGTGGGCTGGATCTGAATCGCGGTCTGGCCGCCTTGGGTGTCGGTGGCGATGGTGTCCTCCGGGTTGGAGTTCAGTTGACCAGCCGCGCGCGCCTGCGCTCGCAACTGCTGGATGGCGCTCATTACATCGCCCTGCTGGGCCAGGAACGCGTTGCCCAGGTCGGTGGTCCAGCGAATATCGGAAGTGAGCCGGGCCAAGACATCCGGAAAGACTACCAGCGCCTGGACGCTCGGGTCCCAGGGCTGCTGCCGCGCGGCGTCCACTAACTGCTGCCCTTGAAGATTCTGGTTCTGCTGGAGCCATTGTTCGGCTTCCACCAGCTCCAGCGGATACGTGGAGGCCGCCAGCAACTGGCTCAGCAGATTATCGGGATAGAGCGTGATCGGCGCCACCAGATTGTCCAACTGCTGAGGTGAAAGGAGGGCGGCCGCTTGAGGCTGCTGCGGCGCCGGAGGCAGCGGCGGAGGAAGCTGTTGGGCGGCTACAGGAGGCCCTAAAGAAAACGCGATCAGCGCTACGCCGCAAACTAAGCCCAGCGCCCCCCGTCCCATTCGATGCTCACCTTTCATAAACTCACCTCCAGCGCTAATGAAACAGACGTGCGCCCCGTTTGATTCGCTGCCGCTAATGTCCGTCCCATACGCACCTTGGCGAAGGGCAACTGCCGTACCAAACGCAAACGTTGTATCTGCAAGGGTTATCGACGCGCCGGCACCGGAGGTCCTGGCCCAATACCACCGGGCCGCGTAATTGCGGCCAGGCTGGAAAGGCGCGTACCGCTGGGCGCCACCGAAAAATACCAGCCGCGCGCGATGTCTAATTTGCGGTGCGCGGGCTATATTC
>NZ_JBAWDE010000304.1:0-13856 GCF_049590575.1 Pseudomonas sp. | reverse complement strand
GCGTTGGCCCAGGCGGGTTTTGTCGCCGAGCGCGATCCGCATGGCTGGAGCATCGGCCCGGCGCAGGCCACGGAAAAACCGGAGGCCGGCGATGAATAAACTGCTGCGTTTGCGCGGCCAATCCCAGCTGTTCTGGCGCGGCCTGGCGCTGCGCGAAAAACGCCTGCTGATCGGCGCCGGGCTGGTACTGGCCAGCCTGCTGACGTGGTGGGTGCTGGTGCAGCCCGCATTGAAAAAGATCGATTACTGGCAGGCCGAAACCCCCAAGCTGCGCGCCCAGGCCGCCGCCTTGCAGGTGCTGTTGCAGGACGTCGCCGCGCCCCGCCAGGGCGATGAAGCCGCGTTGCGCCAGGCCCTTGACGGCGCCGGGCTGCAGGGGCATTACCAGTTGCAGGCGCTGGAACCGGGTGGCTGGCGCCTGACCTTTGACAACGCCCCGGCCGACGCCGTGGTGGGCTGGTTGTTGGGCAACCCCCATTCATTTTCCCTCGAGGTGTCCGAGGCGCGCTTGCAACGTGCCGAGGACGCCATCAATCACTCGGCCGGCATTGTGTCCGGGACCGTTCGCATGGACCAGGCGCTTGGCGCTAAGGAAGCTTCATGAAGTGGTCAGCCCCCCATCCTGCGCCTTTTCGCAAGGTCGCGCCGCTGCTGTTGCTGGCCCTGAGCGCGTGCAGTAACCCTCAGCCCGTCAAGCCGTTATTGGTGGACAGTGAACTCGGCCAGCCACTGGCAGAGACCCAACGCAGTGGCGACAGCGTACTCGACCGCCAGCGCGAGCTGCCGCCCAAGCCGCGTGTACAACACCCGGTGACCAACAGCGCCCGTGGCCACGCGCCCGCCGCCATCAAGGCGCGCAACCCGTTGGGCGACCAGCCGGTGCAGCTCAATTTTGTCGACGCGGATATCCAGGCGGTGGTGCGCGCATTGTCGCGCGCCACCGGCCAGCAATTTCTGGTGGACCCGCGGGTGAAGGGCAACCTGACGCTGGTCAGCGAAGGCCAGGTCCCCGCGCACCAGGCCTACGACATGCTATTGGCGGCGCTGCGCATGCAGGGCTTCAGTGTGGTGGACGTAGGCGGCGTGGCCCAGGTGGTGCCGGAGGCGGACGCCAAGTTGCTCGGTGGGCCGATCTACAGCGCCGGCAGCAGCGGCATGCAGACGCGCACCTTTCGTCTGCAATATGAGAACGCGGTGAACCTGATCCCGGTGCTGCGTCCGATTGTGTCGCCGAACAACCCGATCAACGCCTACCCCGGCAACAACAGCATTGTTATCACCGACTATGCGGAAAACCTGGCGCGTGTGGCGCAGATCATCAATGGCATCGACACCCCCAGCGCCATCGACACCGACGTGGTGATGGTGCAGAACGGTATCGCCGTCGACATCGCCGCCATGGTCGCCGAGTTGCTGGAAACCCAGGGCGCCGACCAGACCCAGAAGATCAACGTGATCGGCGACCCGCGCTCCAATTCGATCATCATTCGCTCCGGCAGCCCCGAGCGTACGGAGCTGGCGCGCAACCTGATCTACAAGCTCGACAATGCCCAGAGCAACCCCAGCAACATGCACGTGGTGTACCTGCGCAATGCCCAGGCGGGCAAGCTGGCGCAGTCGCTGCGCGGATTGCTCACCGGCGAAAGCGATGCCGGCGTCAGCGACGATGCCCGTGGCAAGCTCAGCGCCATGGGCGGTAACAGCAAGAACACCCAGGCCGGCGGCGCCGCGCAGAACAGCAGCGGCACGCCCACCGGCAGTGGCGTGCAGTCGGTTTATGGGCAGACCACCAGCGCCACTAACAGCAGCGGGGCTGCCGCCAGTGACCAGGACACCGCGTTCAGCGCCGGCGGGGTGACGATCCAGGCGGACGCCACCACCAATACCTTGCTGATTTCCGCGCCCGACCCGCTGTATCGCAACCTGCGCGAAGTCATCGACATGCTCGACCAGCGCCGCGCCCAGGTGGTGATCGAAAGCCTGATCGTGGAAGTCAGCGAAGACGATGCCACCGAATTCGGCGTGCAGTGGCAGGCCGGCAACCTCGGCGGCAAGGGCGGTTTCGGCGGGGTCAACCTGGGTGGCAGCGGCATCAACGGCACGCCCGCCAGCCCTACCACGATTGATGTGTTGCCCAAGGGCCTGAACGTCGGGTTGGTCAACGGCACCGTGGATATTCCCGGGATCGGCAAGGTGCTCGACCTCAAGGTGCTGGCCCGCGCCTTGAAGAGCAAGGGCGGCACCAACGTGTTGTCGACGCCGAACCTGCTGACCCTGGACAACGAAGCGGCGAGCATTTTTGTCGGGCAGACCATTCCGTTTGTCACCGGCAGCTACGTGACCGGCGGTGGGGGCACCAGCAACAACCCGTTCCAGACGGTGCAGCGCGAGGAAGTGGGGCTCAAGTTGAATGTGCGGCCACAGATTTCCGAGGGCGGCACGGTGAAGCTGGATATTTACCAGGAGGTCAGCACCGTGGATGCGCGGGCGTCGGTGGAGGCGGGGACGGTGACCAACAAGCGTGCGATTGATACCAGCATTCTGCTGGATGACGGGCAGATCATGGTGCTCGGCGGCTTGCTGCAGGATGGCTATAGCCAGAGCAATGATGCGGTGCCGTGGTTGTCGGATATCCCAGGGTTGGGGGCGTTGTTTCGGAATGAGAAACGCAGTGTGAGCAAGACCAACCTGATGGTGTTTTTGCGGCCTTACATTATTCGCGACAGTGGGGCGGGGCGCAGTATTACGCTGAATCGCTATGAGTTCATGCGCCGGGCGCAGGGTGGGTTGCAGCCGGAGCACAGCTGGGCGATGCCGGATGTGCAGGCGCCGCAGTTGCCTTCGGTGGAGAAGGCGATTCCGGCGGGGCAGCAGCCGGGGCCGCGGGCGGTGATTCGCGCGGTGCCTGTAGGGGCACGACCATGAGCCTGTTGTACGCAGGCCCCTCCCACATTTGGACCGCGCTCGGTCAGGAAGATGTCTTGTGAGCCTGCTCCCCTACGCCTGGGCCAAATCCCAACGCATCCTCCTGCGTCCCGGCGACGACGGCATGCTGTTGACCGTCTGCCCCTCAACCCCCGGCTGGTCGATCAGCGAAGTCCACCGCCAGTTCGGCCAAACCCGCCTCGAGCACGTGCGCGACGACGAACTCGACGGCCTGCTCACCAGCGCCTACGCCGACACCGGCAGCGCCGCCGCAGTCGTCGGCGCGGCTGAAAACGAGGTGGACTTGGACCGCTTGATGCAGGACATGCCCGAAATCACTGACTTGCTGGACACCCAGGACGGCGCCCCGGTGATCCGCATGATCAACGCCTTGCTCACCCAGGCCGCGCGGGACGAGGCCAGTGATATTCACATCGAGCCCTACGAAACCCACTCCGTGGTGCGCTACCGCGTCGATGGCACCCTGCGCGACGTGGTGTCGCCGCGCAAGGCGCTGCATGGCGCGCTGGTGTCGCGGATCAAGATCATGGCCCAGCTGGATATCGCCGAAAAACGCCTGCCCCAGGACGGCCGTATCGCTCTGCGCGTGGCCGGGCGACCGATTGATATTCGGGTGTCCACGGTGCCCACCGGGCATGGCGAGCGCGTGGTCATGCGTTTGCTGGACAAACAGGCCGGGCGCTTGCAACTGGAAACCCTGGGCATGGAGCCACAGTTGCTGGCACGCCTGGATACGTTGATCCGCCAGCCCCATGGCATCGTGCTGGTCACCGGGCCCACCGGCAGCGGCAAGACCACCAGCCTGTACGCCGCCCTGGCGCGGCTGGATGCCAGTACCAGCAATATCCTCACCGTGGAAGACCCGGTGGAATATGACTTGCCGGGCATCAGCCAGATACAGGTCAACGCCAAGATCGACATGACCTTCGGCCTGGCCTTGCGCGCGATCCTGCGCCAGGACCCGGACATCATCATGATCGGTGAAATCCGCGACCTGGAGACCGCACAAATCGCCGTGCAGGCTTCGCTCACCGGCCACCTGGTGCTCGCCACGCTGCACACCAATGACGCGGTGTCGGCGGTCAATCGCCTGATCGATATGGGCGTGGAGCCGTTCCTGCTCGCGTCTTCATTGCTCGGTGTATTGGCCCAGCGCCTGGTGCGCCGCCTGTGCCCGCATTGCAAGCAGGAAGACCCGGCCGCGCCCGGTACTTGGCGCCCGGTGGGTTGCGCGCAGTGCAACCAGATTGGCTACAGCGGGCGTACCGGTATCCACGAATTGTTTTGCGTGGATGACGACGTGCGCAGCCTGATCCACAACGGCGCCGGTGAACAGGATCTGCGCCTGGCCGCGCGGCGCGCCGGGATGTTCAGCATGCGTGAAGACGGCGAACGCTGGGTGCGCAGCGGCGCCACCGCACCCGAAGAAATCCTGCGCGTGACACGGGACGCCTGATGAATCGCTATCGCTACGAAGCCGCCGATGCCAGCGGCAAAGTCGAGGCCGGGCACCTGGAGGCCGACAGCCAGAGTGGCGCATTTGCGCTGTTGCGCAGCCGCGGCCTGACGGCGTTGCGGGTGCAGGTCGAAGGCGATCAGCACGCCGCCGCCGGCAGCACTTTGTTCACCGCCAAGCTGTCGGACAACGACCTGGCCTGGGCCACCCGGCAACTGGCGAGCCTGCTGGGTGCCAGCCTGCCGCTGGAAGCGGCGTTGAGCGCGACGGTGGAGCAGGCCGAGAAAAAACACATCGCCCAGACCCTCGCCGCCGTGCGCGCAGACGTACGCGGTGGCATGCGTCTGGCCGACGCATTGGCCGCGCGGCCTCGGGACTTTCCGTCGATCTACCGCGCGTTGATTGCAGCGGGGGAGGAGTCCGGTGACCTCGCCCAGGTGATGGAGCGCCTGGCGGATTACATCGAGGAACGCAACAACCTGCGCGGCAAGATCCTCACGGCGTTTATCTACCCCGGCGTGGTCGGATTGGTGTCGATCGGCATTGTGATTTTCCTGCTCAGCTACGTGGTGCCGCAGGTGGTCAGCGCATTTTCGCAGGCGCGCCAGGATTTGCCGGGGCTGACCCTGGCGATGCTTAACGCCAGCGATTTCATTCGCGCCTGGGGCTGGCTGTGTTTTGCCGGGATCGTCGGCGGCTTCTGGAGCTGGCGCCTGTACTTGCGCAACCCGGTGGCGCGGTTGAACTGGCACAGCCGCGTCCTGCGCTTGCCGCTGATCGGGCGCTTTGTGCTCGGCCTGAACACCGCGCGCTTTGCCTCGACCCTGGCGATCCTCGGCGGTGCTGGCGTGCCGCTGTTGCGCGCGCTGGAGGCGGCGCGGCAAACCCTGTCCAACGAGCGCCTGAGCCAATGCGTCAACGATGCCACGGCCAAGGTGCGCGAAGGGGTCAACCTGGCGCCGGCGCTGGCCATGGAAAAAGTCTTCCCGCCGGTGCTGATCCACCTGATCGCCAGCGGCGAAAAAACCGGCTCGCTGCCGCCGATGCTGGAGCGCGCGGCGCAGACCTTGTCGCGGGATATCGAGCGCCGCGCCATGGGCATGACCGCGCTGCTGGAGCCGCTGATGATTGTGGTGATGGGCGCGGTGGTGCTGGTGATCGTGATGGCGGTGTTGTTGCCGATCATCGAGATCAACCAACTGGTGACCTGACTGCACAGTTGAGTCATTTCATTCCGTTACTTTTCGATGCCCCCTGATACCGCCAGCCCCAACCTCGGGTTCCTCATTCCGTCATATCCGTACACCCCACGCGGGGTTCAGCCGTGCGCACTGAAACCTCGCTGTCACCTGCGGCCAAACCGCTCAAAACGATGACCAAAACACCCGAGAATCTTTTTAAAAATCAAGGTGTTCCTCCCGAGGTTTTTTCCTTTTGCTGTCATCGGAAGCTGCGAAATTTCCTACCCATGGCCTCACCCCTCGCCACCCCCGATGCACGGCTCGGGACCGATGCCATAGCGTCATGCAAGCGCCATCTACCTCAACGTACAAACACGACGAAAGGAGCTTCTTCATGTTTAAGCGCAACGTTCTCGCGGTATCCATGACCCTCGCTGCACTGTGCTCGGCCCAGGCTGCAATGGCTGACATCAACGGCGGCGGCGCCACCTTGCCACAAGCGCTGTACCAGACTTCCGGCGTACTCACCACCGGCTTCGCCCAGTACATCGGCGTGGGCAGCGGCAACGGCAAGGCAGCCTTCTTGAACAACGACTACACCAAGTTCGTGGCTGGCGTGACCAACAAGAATGTGCACTGGGCCGGTAGTGATTCCAAGTTGTCGGCGACTGAGCTGTCCACCTATGTGACTAACAAGCAACCGACCTGGGGCAAGCTGATTCAAGTGCCATCGGTGGGGACTTCGGTTGCCATTCCGTTCAACAAGAGTGGGGCCAACGCGGTTGATCTGAGCGTTAAAGAGTTGTGCGGCGTGTTCTCGGGCCGTGTCAAAGACTGGAGCGAGATTTCCGGCGCTGGCCGTACTGGCCCGATCGCAGTGGTTTATCGCAGCGAAAGCAGCGGTACCACTGAGCTGTTCACCCGCTTCCTTAACGCCAAGTGCACCACCGAACCTGGCACCTTCGCGGTTACGCCGATCTTCGCCAACAGCTACAGCCTCGGCCTGACCCCACTGGTAGGCGCTGTTGCCGCCACTGGCAGCCAAGGTGTGATGACGTCCCTGGCCGCCACCGCCGGCGGCATTACCTACATGAGCCCTGACTTCGCCGCTCCAACCCTCGCCGGTCTGGACGACGCTACCAAGGTCGCTCGCGTAGGCAAGGTGGTTGCTACCAACACCGCCGGCGTTTCGCCTGCTGCCGCTAACGTTTCCGCTGCCATCAACGCCGTACCGGTGCCGGCCACCACCGACCGTGGCAACCCGGACGCCTGGGTTCCAGTATTCGGTCCAGACAACACCGCCGGTGTGCAGCCTTACCCAACCTCGGGCTACCCGATCCTGGGCTTCACCAACGTGATCTTCGGCCAGTGCTACGCCGATGCCACCCAGACCACCCAAGTGCGTGACTTCTTCACCAAGCACTACGGCGCTTCTGCCAACAACGATGCAGCCATCACTGCCAACGCTTTCGTACCGCTGCCAAACACTTGGAAAATCGCAATTCGCGGCAGCTTCCTGACCGCCACCAACGCCCTGAGCATCGGCAACACCAACGTCTGCAACGGTATCGGTCGTCCGCTGTAACCCAGGCTTTCAACGACCCGCAACACCTGATCAGCAACGGCCTGTGCCGTTGCTGATTTTTGCGTTTGTGCCTGCCGTTACCAGCCCTCTATGAACTTTGCATGACAGAAGTTCGGTCTCGCCCCTCGCCAACCGCCTAACCCTCATACGTGAGCGTGTCTTGCTCCCTGCGTGACAACAAAGAAGGAAGATTCCCGATGGTGCGCTGCCAATCACCGGTTAACCTCAAAGCCCAAGCGCCTGTCCTGCGCCTCAAGCCCCTGGCCCAGGCCATTGCTTTGTTGATGGTGGCCGGTAACGCCCACGCGGCCACGGCGTTCAGTTCCAGCTGGTTTGCCGACAAAGGCGCGACGCAGGCGGCGACGGCGGCGCGGGTCAGTGCCGGGCAGGTGCCGGGGGTTCCGACGTTGAACCAGCAGGCGAAGGTCAACCAGCAGTTGGCGCGCTCCATCAGCACTTTGAACACCAGTGTGGCGGCGATTGCCGCGCAGCAGGCGGCGCAGGCCGCCGGGCGCCAGGCCGCGTTCGGCCAGGTCTCGACCATTCCCGATGGCTTGGGCAAGGGCGGCCTGCAGGTGGATAACAGCCTGACCCAGGGCTGGACCAACGCCAAGGGCCCGACCCAAAGCCAGTCCGGCGGCAAGACCACGGTGACCATCGAGCAGACCGCCGACAAGGCCATCCTCAATTGGGAAACCTTCAACGTCGGGCGCAACACCAGCGTCGACTTCCAGCAGCAGTCGAGCTGGGCCGTGCTCAACCGCGTCAACGACCCGAATGCACGCCCCAGCGAAATCCAGGGCCAGATCAACGGCGCCGGTACGGTGATGATCGTGAACCGCAACGGCGTGGTGTTCAGTGGCACCAGCCAGGTCAACGTGCGCAATCTGGTGGCGGCGGCGGCGAACATCACCGATGAGCAGTTCACCCAGCGCGGTCTCTACGTGGACGCCAGCGGCAGCCAGCCGACCTTCACTGACGCGGCCGGCAAGGTCGAGGTGCAGCGCGGCGCATTGATCCAGACCCACAGCCCGGCCACCTCCACCGATGGCGGCGGCTACGCGTTGCTGCTGGGCTCGGAAGTGGAAAACGCCGGCACCCTCAACACCGCCAAGGGCCAGACCACCCTGGCCGCCGGCGACAGCTTTTACATCCGCAAGGGTGTCGGCACCACCGGCAATGACCGTTCCACCACCCGTGGCAATGAAGTGGCCACCAGCCTCAAGGTCGGCAGCAGCGCAGGCAAGGTCAGCAACACCGGCCTGATCATGGCCTCCACCGGCGACATCACCCTGACCGGGCACCAGGTGCAGCAAAACGGTGTGGCCCTGGCCAGCACCTCGGTGGACACCCGCGGCACTATTCATTTGCTCAATGCCGCGACCGACACCACCGGCAGTGTGACCCTGGGCGAGGGCAGCACCACCGCGATCCTGCTCGACAGCAGCGGCAGCACCGCGCTCAACGGCCAGAAGGACAACGGCCTGATCAAGCTCGACGGCACGCCCGCCAACCTGATCACCGGCCCGTTCAATAACCTCAGCGCGGTGGCCGACCGCACCGACCAATCACGCATCGAGATCGTCAGCGGCGGCACGGTGGACTTCCAGAAAGGCTCGATCACCCTAGCTACCGGTGGGCAGGTCGCGGTCAGTGCCACCGGGCGCAGCCTGGTACGCGACGGGGCGATGATCGATGTCTCCGGGGCGGTCGGCGTCAAGGTGTCGATGGAATCCAACAACATCAAGATCAACGTACAGGGCAACGAGCAGCGCGACGCACCGGTCAACCGTGACGATGGGCAGTTGATCAATAACGATGTGTGGGTCGACCTGCGCGAACTGGTGTTTGTGCCCGCAGGCACCAACGGCTATGCGACGGATCGCTGGTACACCGCTGGCGGCTTGCTGGAAGTGGGCGGCTACCTGGGCACCCAAGGTCACTCGGTGGGCGAGTGGATGGCCCAGGGCGGTACCGTGACGTTTACCGGCAAGGACGTGGTGACCCAGAAGGGCGCGCAGATCAACCTGTCGGGCGGCACCGTGGATGTGCAGGCCGGTTATATCCAGCAGACCTGGCTCAAGGGCCCGGATGGGCGCTTGTATGAGCTGTCCAACGCGCCGGGCGACATTCTTTATTCCGGGTTCTACAAGGGGTATGAAGACACCAGCAAGCGCTGGGGCCAGACCGATTACTACTACAACCCGATGATCGCCAAGCAGCGCCGTTACGAGAGCGGTTACACGGTGGGCCGCGATGCCGGCAAGCTGGTGATCGGCACGACCAGCGCAGTGCTCGAAGGGCAGGTGATCAGCGACGTGTTCCAGGGCGATCGCCAGACCCAGGCGCCGAACATCAACCTCGACGGTTACCAGCAGTCGCAGAAGGCCATGGCCCAGCGCGCGCAGTTGATCATTGGCGGCTACACGCCTATCTACAACAAGACCACCGGCACACTGCGCTACGCCTTGGGCGCAAACGCGGACGAGGTATTGATCGAAGGCAACAGGCAAAAAATCGCCGATGGCCTGGACCTCACCACCGCGCTGCCGGCGGACCGCCAGGGCAAGCTGGTGCTCGACAGCGACCAGCTCAATGGCTATCAGTTGGGCGCGATCAAGGTCGCGGCCAAGCAGCAGGTCACCGTCAACGGAGCGCTCAAGGTGGCCGATGGCGGCGATATCACCCTGTTCGGGCCCAGGGTGGACATCAACGCCAACCTCACGGCCCACGGCGGCAGCCTCAACGCGGGCAACATCCTCAGCCAGGTCGACCCGCTTAAAGCCGGTGCGGTGGGTGACACGATCCTCAACGGCGGCGGCACGCTGAACGTGGCCAGCGGGGTCTCGCTGGATGCCACTGGGCGCTGGAACAATCTGCTGCTGGATCCGGCCAACCGCAGCGGCCTGGCCTATGTGAACGGCGGCAAGGTGTCGCTGCGCAGCACGAGCGGTGTGAACCTGGCCGCCGGCAGCGTGGTGGACACCTCCGCCGGTGGCACCCTCGGCCTGGATGGCAAGCTCAACGGTGGCAAGGGCGGCGACGTGACCTTGGCGTCTCTCGGTACCCTGGGTTTGGACGGCGAGATTCGCGGTTATGGCGTCAGCGGCGGCGGCACCCTGGCATTGCAGGCGCGCAACGTACAGATCGGCGACAGCGCCACGGCGCCCGATGCTGGCACCGTGCAACTGGCGGGGGACTTTTTCAACAAGGGCTTCTCGGCCTATGACATCACCGGCAATGAAGGGCTGCTGGTCACGGACGGTACCCAGGTCGACGTCACGACGCCGGTCTACCGTATTGGCGAGCAGACCTCGGCCGCGCCCACGGGCAGCGACCCGGCCACCGCCCTTGAACGCTGGACGCCGGCGCTGTACCAGGAAGACCCGGCCAAAGGCGTACTGACCCAGCGCCGTGGCGCCAGCCTGAGCCTGACCGCCGGCAATCTGAATTCCACGGCGGCCGAACTGGCCACCACGGCCTTGAGCGTGGGGCAGGGCGCGGTGATCAGTGTCGACCCCGGCCAGGCCATCAACCTGCGCAGCGTCGGCCAGTTGACCATGAACGGCAGCCTCAATGCCTGGGGCGGCAGCGTCAGCCTGGGCGGCCTGACGACGACGGGCTCGGAAGCGGCCAACGCCGCCGGCCATAGCCGTTCGATCCAGGTGGGTGAAAACGCGCTGATCGATGTGGCGTCGCGTGCGGTCACGGCGGTGAGCAACCGTGGCAATGTCTACGGCCAGGTGCGCAATGGCGGTTCGATCAGCATCGGTGGCGAGATCAACCTGGCCACCGGCATCGCCAAGGCCAGCGACCTGTTTGTGGTGGTGCGCGACGGCGCCCGCCTGGACGCGTCGGGCGCCCAGTCCCTGCTGGATGTGCCCGGCCAGGGCCGCGTGCCGGTGGCCAGCAATGGCGGCAGCATCAGTTTTGCGTCGAACAACGGCCTGTACCTGGACGGCAGCTTCGTTGCCCGTGCGGGTGGCGCCGGTGCGGCGGGCGGCAGCCTGGCCGTGGCCCTGGAAAGTCCGTATTACCTCAAGGCCGGTGTCAACGACAGTGTGCTCAAGGTGCGTGAACTGGTGCTCAGCCAGACCCATCAAGCCAGCCCGACTGCCGGCCTGGAGTACGGCCATGGACGCCTCGGCGTGGACCAGATCAGCGCCGGCGGCTTTGACAACCTGGCGCTGCTCAGCAACGGCTTGCTGAGTTTCGACGGTGACGTGTCGTTGACCATGGGCCAGAGCCTGAGCCTGTACGGTGGCAGCTATAACCTCAGTGAAAACGCGGCGGCCAGTTCGCGGGTCAACCTGCAGGCGCCTTACCTGCTGTTGGCCGGCATCCTCGCGCCGGCCGAATCCGGCAAGGAAGCCTATACCCGCGCGGTGCCGGTGTTGCCCAATCCCTCCGCGCTGGCCACTACGGCGCAGTTCAACGCCAACGCCAACCTGATAGAGGTGCGTGGCAATGTGCTGTTTGGCAACAAGAGCTACCTGTTGCGGCCTGACAACAGCCAGGCCAGCCTGGAACGGCGCGGGTTTGATGACGTGCAATTGACCAGCCAGGGTGACCTGCGTTTCCTGGCCGGCGCTGGCGCGGATGTGATTGCCCAGGGCATCAGCACGCAATTGATGACCGACGGCGACATGACCCTGCGCGCGGCGCAGCTGTATCCGGCGACTGAAGTCGGCGCGCGGGTACTGGCGGGCTATCTGGACAATGCTGCCAGCAATGGCACCGGCTTCAATTACGATCTGACACGCACACTGACCATCGCACGCAGTGGTGACAGCACGGCTGCCATGCCTTACTCGGTCTTTGGTCGCCTGCAATTGGGCGGGCCCACCATCAAGCAGGGGGGGGTAGTCCGTGCGCCGCTGGGGCTGATCGAGATCGGCAACCTGGGCTCTACCAACGTGGAACTGTTGCCGGGCAGCCTGACCTCGGTGAGCGGCAAGGGCCTGGTGCTGCCTTACGGCGGCACGGTGGATGGCCAGGTTTATAAGTACAACGGCAAGACGCTGACGTTTATCGGCCAGGGTGGCGGCAACAGTGCGGGCAGCCTGAACGTCGGGGTGATTCTGGGTGGCCAGCAGGTGACAGTGCTGCCGGAGGCGACGGTGGATCTGTCCGGCGGTGGCGAACTGCTCGGCGCCGGGTTTATTTCCGGGCGCGGGGGCTCTACGGATGCGCGTTATAACCCGTTGGTACAGTTCGGTGTGAATGGCGGGTTTGTGCTGCCAGGCCTGAGCACCAACCCGGTCTATGCGATTGTGCCGGGCGTGCAGCCGGGTTACGCCCCGGTGGCGCCGGAAGGCGGCGCGGTCGACCCGTTGATAGGCCAGCAGATCACCCTCGGCGCCGGCGTGCCGGGCCTGGTAGCCGGCACTTACACCCTGATGCCGTCCACCTACGCGCTGATGCCGGGCGCGTTCCGGGTGGAAATCAATGGCCTGGCCGGGCCTGGCGCCGAAGGGGCGACCCAGGCGTTGCGCAACGGCTCATGGGCCACGGCCGGGCGCTTGTCCATCGTCAATACCGGCATCAGCAACAGTACCGCCAGCCAAGTGATCCTCACCTCGGCCGATACCTTGCGCCGCTACTCCCAATACAACGAAACCGGCTACGCGCAATTCGCCGTAGCCGATGCCGCCAGGCTGGGTGTGCCCCGCGCGCTGCTGCCGGTGGATGCCAAGACCTTGCAACTGGCCCTGCGGCCGGGTGCGGGTGCGGATGCTTTTGCGTTCCAGGGGATCGGCCGCTTCGAGGCGGCTGATGGCGGTTACGGCGGCACCGTATCGCTGATTAACGCAGACAGCAATGGCTCAGGGAAAGGCATCGAAATTGTCGCGGCAGGCAAAGCGGCTACCGGCGGTTTCAGAGGCATAACGCTGAATGCAGACAGCCTTAACGCGATGGGCGCCGCTCGCCTGATGATCGGTGGAATGACCTATGTCACCTACGGCCAAGGTGGCAACTACATCAACCTCCCCAGCAGTATCACCAGTTCCATCATCCTGCGCGAGGGCGCGAACCTGGCGGCGCCGGAAGTCATGCTGGTGACCTCCACGGGCACTATAGCGGTCGAGCAAGGCGCCTCGATCAACACCATCGGCCAGGGCAAGGCCAGCTACGACGCGCGTGACGGGTTTATCTACAGCCTGACCAATGTGCTGGCAGTGTCCAACGGTTTGCTCAACGTCATCGCCGCACCGTCAACGGGCGGTAACGTCAGTGGGGGCATCCAGCTGGGCGCGTGCGACAGTGCACCCTGCAGCGGGCAGACGGCACTGTATTCCGAAGGCAGCATCGTCGCCTTGACCGACAGCACCCTGCAAATGGGCGATGAAGTGCGCTACGGCACCCGCCACCTGAACCTCGGCGTGTCCAGCATCAACGTCGGCAGCCCCGAAGCCCTGGCCGAGGCCGCCGCCAATAATCGCCTGCCGACGGGCCTGACCCTCAACCAGCAACTGCTGGAGCGCCTGCTGCGCGGCGATACCCAATTCGGCGCGCCGGCCCTGGAGACCCTGCAACTGTCAGCGCGCGACAGCTTCAACTTCTACGGCACCAGCACCCTGGACACCTATGACGCGGTGACCGGCAAGTCGCTGCTGAGCAACCTGATGCTGTCCACCCCGGCGATCTATGGCGCGGGCGGCGCCAATGACGTGGCGACCATCCACAC
>NZ_JBAWDE010000303.1:0-8895 GCF_049590575.1 Pseudomonas sp. | reverse complement strand
GGCGTGCGCCCCGCGGCCCGTCGAGCGCGCAAGCGCAACCGAGCACCGAACCGCTCGTCGACGAAAACGGCCAGGAAGCCTTCGCTGCTTTGCAGGTAATGCTGGCGCCCCTGCGCGGCAGCGTGGCGCCCACCCTTGAAGCCGCCGCTGAACCCCAGCCCATTGCTACCCGCGACCTGGTACGCATGCTGTCGCATTTGCAGCAGTACGTGCCGGAGCCGGAGGCTGAAGACGATTTTGACCTGCGCAACCAGCTTGAGCAGTTGCTCACCCGCGTCAGCGTCAAGAGTGGCAAGTCGCGGGTCGTCGAGGACTCGGACGAAGACGTGATCAACCTGATCGCGCTGGTGTTTGAGTTCATCCTCAGCGACCGCACTGTGCCCGATGCTTTCAAAGCCTTGATCGGCCGCCTGCAGATCCCGATGTTGAAAGTGGCCGTGCGGGACAAGAGTTTTTTCAGTCGCGCCAGCCATCCCGCACGCCGCCTGCTGAATGAAATCGCTGGCGCGGCCATGGGCTGGAGCTCGCGCGACGACTACCAGCGCGACAACCTGTACCTGCGCATTGAGCAGGTGGTGCAGCGTTTGCTCAACGAGTTCGTCGAAGACCCGGCGATTTTTTCGCTGTTGCTGGAGCAGTTCTGCGGGTTTACCGCCGATGAGCGGCGGCGCAGCGAGCTGCTTGAACAGCACACTCGCGATGCCGAGCAAGCGCGCCTGCTCACCGAAGCGGCCCGCGAGCGGGTGGCGCAGGTGCTGAATCGGCGGCTGTTGGGCAAGACGCTACCGCGCGCGGTGGTGCAATTCCTGCAGCAGGCCTGGAGCCAGGTGCTGTTGCTGGCCAGCCTCAAGTACGGCGAGCAGTCGGTGCAATGGCAGGCGGGGTTGCGCACCCTGGATGAACTGGTCTGGAGCGTCAGCCTGCGACAAGACACTGAAGCCGGTCGCCACTTGCTGGAACAGCTGCCAGGGTTGCTCAAAGCGTTGCGCGACGGTTTGACCAGCGCCGCGTTCGACCCCTTCAGTACCCGTGAATTCTTTGTCCGGTTGCAAGCCTTGCATCTGCAGGCGCCGGATGGCGTGGACGAGTTGGTCGAAGTGCGCGAGCCCTTTGTGTTCAGTACGTCTGTGCACGAACCGACCCCGGATTTGCCGGCCGATGACCCCGACCTGCTCAAGGTTCATCAATTGCGCATCGGCGCCTGGCTGGAGTTCGAGGAAGCTGCCGGCACTGCCCAGCGCTGCCGGCTTACCGCGATCATGGCACCGGCTAACCAGTATATTTTCGTCAGCCGCACCGGCCTCAAGGTGCTGGAGCGAAGCGCCGGCCAGTTGGCGCAGGCGTTCAAGCGTGGCGTGCTGCACAGCCTGGATGATGGGCCATTGTTCGAGCGCGCCTTGACGGCGGTGGTCGGCGAGCTGCGGCAACTCAATCACGGCAATTGATCGCAACCACAGGGGCGAACGCGGCATACTGGTAACACTTTGTCTCGTTCAAGGAACCTGTATGCAGTTGGACCCCGCCAGCGGTTGGTGCCAGGGCATCCGCCATTGCCCTTCGCCCAACTTCAATGAACGCCCCGCCGGCGAAATCTCTCTGCTGGTGGTGCACAACATCAGCCTGCCACCGGCGCAGTTCGCCACCGGCAAAGTGCAGGAGTTTTTCCAGAATCGCCTGGATGTCACGGAACATCCCTACTTTGAGGGGATTGCAGACTTACGGGTATCCGCGCATTTTCTGATTGAGCGCGACGGCGCAGTGACGCAGTTTGTGTCCTGTCTCGACCGCGCCTGGCATGCCGGGGTCTCGCGCTTCGAAGGGCGTGAAACCTGCAATGATTTTTCCTTGGGTATCGAGCTGGAAGGCACGGATGACCTGGCGTTCACCGACGCTCAATATGCGTCGCTGATCGACCTGACCCGCCAGTTGCTGGCTGCCTATCCAGGCATCATCCCACAGCGCATCTGTGGTCACAGCGATATTGCCCCGGGGCGCAAGACCGACCCCGGCCCGGCGTTTGATTGGACGCGCTATCGCAGCGCCCTGCAGGATGGAGGACACGCAAGATGAGTTTTCTGGTGTTGGTGCTGGCCGTGTGGATCGAGAAGTTCTCGGCCCTGCGTCGGCGGTTGCAGCGTGATGGCGGCTGGCTGCGTGAACTGGCCAAGCTGGAATCGAGCCCGCGCATGGGCAAGCACCCCTGGCTGGTTCTGACCGTACTGGTGTTGTTGCCGGTGGCATTGCTAGCGCTGTTGCTGCTGGTGTTGCAGCCGGTCGCCTATGGTTTGCTGGCGTTGCCGGTGCACCTGCTGGTGGTGATTTACAGCCTTGGCCGTGGGGATTTGCTGGGCGGGCTCGGCCCGTTTCGCGACGCCTGGCGGCGGGGCGACCTGCAAGCCGCCGAGCACGTGGCCGAGCGCGATTTGAGCCTGAGCGCCGAGAGCGGCGAACAGCTGCTCGAGCGCGTGCAGGGGCATTTGTTGTGGCAGGCCTACCAGAGCTTTTTCGCGGTGATTTTCTGGTACTTCCTGTTGGGGCCGGTCGCCGCCCTGGCGTATCGCCTGCTGGCGCTGGCCAGTGAACACAGCAACAACCCGCTGGTGGCCGAACGTGCCGGACAGCTGCGACATGCTTTCGACTGGTTGCCGGTGCGCCTGCTCGCGGCGAGCTTTGCCTTGGTCGGCAACTTTGTCGCGGTCAGCCGCGTGATGCTGCACGAGTTGTTGAGCTGGGACATCAGCGCCGAGCAACTGATGGAAAAAGTCGGCCTGGTGGCCGCGGAAATCCCGCCGCCGGTCGTCGGTGCCGACGGCATCAACAGCCTGGACCGCTTGTGGGAACTGCTGCTGCGCGCCGCCGTGCTGTGGTACGCCGGGTTTGCCATCTGGACCGTGTTGCCCTGACCACCCCCCCGTGGCAGGGGCGAGCCCGTCGCCCCTGCCGTTAACCTTAAGTTACAAAACTCCCTTTCAATTTGAGCTATATAAGCAGAGCGCCAAATAGTGGCTTTGTGCCGCCGCCCTGCGCCTCAAATAAAAATAATAGGAAGGGAGTTCACCTGTGAAGAGCTTGCTCTATCCCGCCGTCGCGCTGATGAACCGTCTGAGTTTCGGCATGAAGTTCAGCCTGATCAGCGTGCTGTTCCTGCTGCCGATGCTGGCGACCAACTATTACCTGGTGCGCGATTCCTGGCGCGAATTCCAGGGCACGCGCATCGAATTGCAAAGCCTCGATTTGCTCGGCAACAGCCTGGCCCTGCGCCGCGACCTGGAAACCCTCAACAACCAGGTGCAAATCAACGCGACCCTCGGCCAAGCCGGCAAGGCGGGTGATCTGGAGGGCAAGATTGGCGCGCTGGAAAGCAGCGTGCTGAGCCGTCTGCAAAGCCTTGAGGCCATGACCACCGAGCCGGAACAAATCGCTGCCTTCGAGGGCAAGCGTGACGAGTTGGTGGCCGCCTTCAAGGCCCAGCAACAGGAAACCTCGTTATTGAGCAAAAGTGCGCTGATCGGCAAGTTGCTGAACAAGGCGCAGATGCTCAGCCAGATCATCGCCAGCCAATCCGGGCTCAGCCGTGACCCGCAAAGTGACTTGCGCCAACTCAGCGAACTGATCACCAGCGTTACCCCGCAAGTCACGCAAACCCTGGGCGAAGGCCGGGCGATGGGCGCGTATTCCCTGGGCCAGGGGTTTCTCAATTCATCGTCCAGTACGCGCTTTGACGAGTTGCTGCAGCAGTTGGAAAAACTCCAGGCCGAATACGCGCTGAAGTTGCAGGATGCCCTGGGCGCCAGTAACGCCGCGCACACCGCGCTCGACGGTTTGGCCAAGGCCAGTAACGCCAGCCTCAAGCAAGGCAGCGAGCTGTTCGAAGAGCAGGTGGTCATGGCCGAAACCCTCGACGCACCCTGGCAAGATTTCTATGACAGGGTCAGCCAGTTAATGGACCACACCTACCAGCTGGATGGCGCCACCCTGACCTTTGTGCAACAGCAATTGGAACAACGCCTGGCGCAGAACCGCACGCACATGGTGGTGCTGGTCTCGGCCCTGAGCGCCGTGTTTTTGCTGATCTTCTATCTGTACGCCGGTTTTTATGCGTCGACGCGCACCACGCTGCGACGCTTGGGCTCGATGATGGACAAGGTCGCCGCCGGCGACATGACGGTCACCTTCGTCGCCCACAGCCGCGACGAGTTGGGCGACCTGGGCCAGGTGTTCAACGGTACCGTGGCGAAGATCCATGACTTGATCGAGCGCGTCGGGCACACCGTCAGCCAGGTCGAGCTCCAGGCCGGCCAGGTCGAGAGCGTCTCGGCCCAGAGCAACCAGGCCGTCAGCGACCAGCGCAGCCAGATCGAGCAGGTGGCGACGGCAATGAACCAGATGTCGTCCACCGCCCAGGAAGTCGCGCGCAGTGCGGCGGCGGCCGTCAGCAGTGCCCACAGCGTCAATGATGAAACCGTCAGCGGCCGCGGCCTGGTGCAATCCCAGCAGGGCTGCATCGCGCAGCTGGCCGCGCAGATCGACCAGTCGGTGCGGGTCATCAACCAATTGGCCAGCGACAGCCAGTCCATCAGCAGCGTGTTGGAAGTGATCAAGAGCATCGCCGAGCAAACCAACCTGCTGGCACTCAATGCCGCCATCGAAGCGGCACGCGCCGGTGAGCAGGGGCGCGGTTTTGCGGTCGTCGCCGACGAGGTGCGCACACTGGCCCGGCGCACCCAGCATTCGACTGAAGAAATCGAACAGATGATCAGCCGCTTGCACAGTGGCGTGGCGGCGGCAGTGAAGGCCATGGGCAGCAGCCATGAGACGGCGAATGGCACGGTCGGGCAGTCGGAAAAAGTCCAACAGGCCCTGGAAAATATCCTCGGTGCCGTGGGTATGATCGTCGATCAAAACCAGCAAATCGCCGCCGCCGTGGAGCAGCAGACCGCCGTCGCCCACGATATCGACCAGAACATTGTCGCCATCAACCGCGCCGGGGAACATGCGGCGCAGGGCGCGCACCAGACCGAAGCCGCGAGCCGTGTGCTGTCGACGCAGGTGATCGAGTTGAAGCAACTGATCGGCGCGTTTCGGGTGTAATCGCTACTGCCAGTTGAACAGCTCGCAGGCGTTGCGGGTGCTCGCCTCAGCCAGCGCTGGTGGGCTGATGCCCATGCGTTCGGCCAGGGCGACGCAGATATCCGGCAAATGGTGCGGGCTATTGCGTTGGCCGGGGTACATGGCGGGCGCCATGTCCGGCGCGTCGGTTTCCAGCACCACCGCGTCCAGCGGCAACTGCGCCAGCACCTTGTGCATGCGCAGGGCCTGGGGCCAGGTCGCAGCGCCACCCAGGCCGAGCTTGAAGCCAAGCTTGAGGTATTCGCGGGCTTCTTCGCGGCTGCCGGCAAACGCATGGATGATGCCGCCGCGTGGTACGCGGATGCGCTTGAGGCTGGCGATCACCGCCGCGTGGCTGCGGCGTACGTGCAGCAGCGCCGGCAACTGGAAGTCCACTGCCAGCTTGAGTTGGGCTTCGAACAGCGTTTGCTGGCGCTCACGGTCCAGGGTTTCGATGAAGTAATCCAGGCCGATCTCGCCGACCGCGCACACTTGCCGATGGCCGCGCAGGCGGGTCAGCCAGTCGCCCAGTTCAGTCAGGTCGGCAGGGCGATGGTCGTCCAGGTACACCGGGTGCAGGCCAAATGCGGCGAACAATCCTTCATCCGCTTGCACCAGGTCCCACACACGCTGCCAATTCTGCTGATACACGCCCAACACCACCATGCGGCTGACGCCCAGTGCACGGCTGCGGGCGAGGATTTCCCGGCGATCGCTGTCGAAGTCCGGGAAGTCCAGGTGGGTGTGGGTGTCGATCAGCTCCACGCTCAGGCCTCGTGGATCCGCTGCTTGAACGTGCGGCCGATGGCGTGCACGCCGGGTTGGTAGTGTTCTTCCTCGATGGCCGCCAGGGCCAGGCGCAGCGCGGTGTCGGCGATCAGCTGATGTTGCTGGGCCATGGCGTTGACCGGCAGCGGCAGGAAGTCCAGCAGCTGCGTATCGCCAAAGGTGCCCAGGCGCAGCGGTCGCGACTTCAATGGAAAGTCATGCAGCGCGTCGAACACACCTTGCAGCAGCACGTAGGACGTGGTCACCAGCGCGTCAGGCAAATGCCCCAGGCGTTGCAGCAATTGCTCCATCAGCTGTCGGCCACAGTCGCGGCTGAACGCTTCGCCGTGTTCTACCAGCACCTCGCCGGTGAAGCCGTGCAGCGCTTCGCGAAAACCTGCCGCGCGTTCCTGGCTGATGCTCAGCTCGGGCCGCGCGCCGATCAGCACGATCTGCTTGGGCAGCGGCTGCAGCAGGCTGCTGGTCAATTGCTGGCAGGCCTGGCGGTCATCGCTGACCACCGAGCAGAACTGCCCGGGCTCCATCACCCGGTCAATCGCAATCACCGGCAACCCCTTGGCTTGCAGGTCGCGGTAACTGTCATCGCTGGCCGGCAGGCAGCTGGCGACAAACAGCGCATCGCAACGGCGGGCGCGGAACAGTTGCAGCAGCTGGCGCTCGCTGACGGCTTCATCGTCGGAGCTGGCGATCAGCAGCTGATAGCCACGCGCCCGCGCGCCTTGCTCGAGTAACTTGGCGATACGTGCGTAACTGGGGTTTTCCAGGTCCGGCAGGATAAAGCCCAAGGTGCGCGTATGCCGGCTGCGCAGCCCGGCCGCCTGAGGGTTGGGAGTAAAGCCATGGGCTTCAACCACGGCACGCACCCGTTCGACGGTTGCGTTGCTGATCCGTTGTTGCTCGGCCTTGCCATTGATGACGTAGCTGGCGGTGGTCACGGACACACCGGCGAGACGCGCGATATCACTGAGTTTCAATCCGGGATTTCCTTGTTTTTTGGAGCTTGCCCCGACACTTTGTCCAATCGTAACCGATTAATGCATACGACCAATGTCCTGGCGCAAGTGCCGAGTGGTTCTTCAAGGATGCGTAATTAACGCGTAATCTGCCATAAATTCTAGATTAAACGTTTCAGCCAGCGTATTTTTACGAAGTTCGCGACTGAGTGCCTACTGCCCATTGACTGCTCAGTCAGTAATTACGGAACACCATTACACTGTTTTATTCAAAACAATACCTAGTGCGGTCACCGCACTAACTAGGAGAACGGCATGCTTGAGCTCACTGTAGAGCAGATTTCCATGGGCCAGACGGCTGTGGATAAATCTGCCGCCCTGCACCTGCTCGCTGACAAACTGGTGGCCGACGGCCTGGTTGCCGAGGGCTACCTCAGCGGCTTGCAGGCCCGTGAGGCCCAGGGTTCGACCTTCCTCGGCCAAGGTATTGCCATCCCTCACGGCACCCCCGAAACCCGCGACCAGGTATTTTCCACCGGCGTGCGCCTGCTGCAGTTCCCCGAAGGGGTGGACTGGGGCGACGGCCAGATCGTCTACCTGGCAATCGGCATTGCCGCCAAATCCGATGAACACCTGCGCCTTTTGCAACTGCTGACCCGTGCCCTCGGTGAAACCGACCTGGGCCAGGCGCTGCGCCGTGCCGGTTCCGCCGAAGCCTTGCTGAAATTGTTGCAAGGCGCGCCGCAGGAATTGGCGCTGGACGCGCAGATGATCAGCCTGGGCGTGTCTGCCGATGACTTCGAAGAGCTGGTATGGCGGGGCGCACGCCTGCTGCGGCAGGCCGATTGTGTAAGCAATGGTTTCGCCGCCGTGCTGCAACAGGTCGATGCGCTGCCCCTGGGTGATGGCCTGTGGTGGCTGCACAGCGAGCAGACCGTCAAGCGTCCGGGCCTGGCGTTTGTCACCCCGGACAAACCGATGCGCTACCTCGGCCAGCCGCTCAACGGCCTGTTCTGCCTGGCCAGCCTGGGCGAAGCCCATCAAGCCTTGTTGGAGCGCCTGTGCGCCTTGCTGATCGAAGGTCGCGGCCAGGAATTGGGCCGTGCCACCAGCAGCCGCGCGGTGCTAGAAGTGCTCGGCGGCGAACTGCCCGCGGACTGGCCCAGCGCCCGCATCACCCTGGCCAACGCCCACGGCCTGCACGCGCGCCCGGCGAAAATCCTCGCGCAGCTGGCGAAAAATTTTGAAGGCGACATCCGCGTGCGCGTCATTGATGGCCCGGTCGGCGCCGTGTCGGTCAAAAGCCTGAGCAAACTGCTGAGCCTCGGCGCCCGGCGTGGCCAGGTGCTGGAGTTTGTCGCTGAACCGACGATTGCCGACGATGCACTGCCAGCCTTGCTGGCCGCCGTTGAAGAAGGCCTGGGTGAAGAGGTCGAGCCGCTGCCCACCGTGAGCGCCCAGCCCGCCGTGCTCGACATCGAACCCGTTGTCAGCGCGCCACTGTCCGGCAGTCAGCTTCAGGCCATCGCCGCCGCGCCCGGCATCGCCATCGGCCCGGCGCATGTCCAGGTTCAGCACGTGTTCGATTACCCATTGCGCGGTGAATCCTCCGCCATTGAGCGTCAACGTTTGCAAGATGCCTTGGCCGACGTACGCCGGGATATCCAGGGCCTGATCGAGCGCAGCCAGGCCAAGGCCATCCGCGAGATTTTCATCACCCACCAGGAAATGCTCGACGACCCGGAACTCACCGACGAAGTCGACACCCGCCTCAAGCAAGGCGAAAGCGCCGAAGCCGCGTGGATGAGCGTGATCGAAGCTGCCGCCAAGCAGCAGGAATCGTTGCAGGACGCCTTGCTCGCCGAGCGCGCCGCCGACCTGCGTGACATTGGTCGCCGGGTGCTGGCGCAACTGTGCGGCGTCGAAACTGCCCAGGAGCCGAGCGAGCCGTACATCCTGGTTATGGACGAAGTCGGACCGTCCGATGTGGCGCGCCTGGACCCGGCGCGTGTCGCCGGTATTCTCACCGCGCGCGGTGGCGCCA
>NZ_JBAWDE010000302.1:0-1582 GCF_049590575.1 Pseudomonas sp. | reverse complement strand
GGAACTTAAAAGTGAGCGCTGTGGGAACATCGTGGGAACTTGTCGCGACAGAATCCCCCACGACTCGATGCTCAACATGACGATCAAAAAAACAACGATCACCATGACGTACCACCACGAACAATGGAGAATGATCCCGACGCACCGGGCCTGATTGAGCGTCCGAAAATCCCAGGCAAATTAGTTAAGTGGCATGGTGGATCAGGGTATAAAAAAGAACGACACGCCACCCCTAAGGAAATTAGGCGGGCGGTGACATTTACTGACATTAGGTGATCTAAACAATCGCGCGGGTGCGCGAAGGTGTGATCGGTGGTGCACATCATCGTTTGTTATCCATCATCATCATCACTCATCGTTCGCCGTCGTGCAGCAGTGGCCACCAGCGACGGTCAACGTCGATCAGTGACCATCATCGACCAGTTGCGCCAACTGGTGACCGGGTATGCGCGCCAGCGTCGCCTTGGCCTTCATCATCAGCCGTCATCGACAAGGCGCATCCGTCATCGTCACTCATCCGCACTGCCACCATCTCCCGCGCTTCCGCAGTCGTGCAGCAGGCACCGTCGTCGATTACAAGCAGCGCAGCCCATTCTGTCATCCGGCATAGAGGCCGCTCATCGTTCGATAGCGGTCATCATGGGGCGCACCCATCGCGCCGTCGCTGCTGCGCCGTCACGACGGTTGCTGATGCTGACGGCTGATGCTTAGCCGCGTCTTGTTCCCGGCCCTGATGGAGGCGGGGGCCGGGAACAAAACGCGGTGGTGGTGATTGTGGTGCGCCGCTACGCTGGTCTGGTGGTGCTTGCCGACCTTGGAGCTTGTCCTATGTGGTGGACCAGCGGAGTCTCTATCGGCGTCGCGCCGCGTTAACTCCAGATTGTAACGATCAACTTTCCATATTCGGCGGCTCGTTTTTGTATCGCTGCAACGTCCCACACTTTCGTATTTGGAAGTTCCTTCGTAATCTTAATTTCGGAAATTGAGTACTGATCTTTGTACTTATCAGCATAAGCCTTGTTCGCCGCCTTGTTATTAATCTTCCGTCCCAAAACCGTCAGATTTCCAATATTCCAGATATAAGGTTCGAGAACCGTGCGTGTAGGCCACTCGGCCCCAGCATTTCGGGGGAAGACATGTTCTACATTGGCCTGATCCATTCCGATTTCTTTTGTCGCACTTTGTTTGCTGTTCGCAATCTCTCGCATAATCCATCCAGCCTCGCTTTGCGTGAGCACAAGATCTTCAGTCTTCTGCTGCACAAGCGAATCAATGGGATTGAGTTTATCCAGCAAAGGTTTAGCTGACTTCAACGCCTGTTTGCTAGATTTTCCACTCGTTCTTGATGATCTAATTGCGCGTGCAGCCTCGTAGAAAGCTGTCTCAAGGTCTGTGGGATTTTGATTCGCGATGAGAGTGTGTCGGATATAAATAGAAATAATTCTCTTTAAAAGCTTTTCAAAATCAGTCGGTGACAAACAGACGTACCCAGCGAGAACGAGCGGAAGGGCGCTTTGGACGTCGAGATGCTTCACGAGTCCCTCTAGGTAATTTTTGACCGTCTTAGAGACCTGTGCTGTGG
>NZ_JBAWDE010000301.1:0-32799 GCF_049590575.1 Pseudomonas sp. | reverse complement strand
CAACTGCGCGGTGGCGGCCGCCGTGCGCTCGCGTGCGCGGCGCTCCAGGTAGCGACCGGCCAGCAGGAACAGCGCGAACATGCCGACGGCGTCGAAGTACAGCTCGCCGACCCCGGTGATCGCGGTCCAGATACCCGCCAGGTAGGCGCCGCCAATCGCCAGGGACACCGACACATCCATGGTCAGGTGGCGGGTGCGCAGGTCACGCATCGCGCCCTTGAAGAACGGCGCGCAGCTGTAGAACACGATCGGCGTTGTCAGAAACATCGCCACCCAGCGCAGGATTACGTGCAGCTCCGGGCTCAGGTCGATGTTGAATTCAGGCCAGGTGGCCATGGTCGCCATCATTGCCTGGAACCACAGCAAACCGGCCACGCCGAGTTGGCGCAAGGCCAGGCGGTTTTCGCCGGCCAGTTGCTCGGCGGCGCGGTCCGCCTGATACGGGTGAGCAGCGTAGCCGATCTGGCGCAGTTCACTCAGCAGCTGGCTCAACGGCAATTGCGCGTCGGCCCAGCGCACCTGCAGGCGATGGTTGGACAGGTTCAGCCGCGCCTCGGCGACGGCGGGTAGGCTGCGCAGGTGTTTTTCGATCAGCCAGCCACAGGCCGCGCAGCTGATGCCTTCGATCAACAGGGTGGTTTCGGCGAGGTCGCCCTCGTGGCGTACAAAGGGTTTTTGCACATCGGCGCGGTCATACAGCGCCAGTTCGTCCACCAGTTGCACCGGCAGCGCCTCGGGGTTGGCCGAGGCTTCGCTGCGGTGTTGGTAATAGCTTTCCAGCCCACCGGCCACGATGGCCTCGGCCACCGCCTGGCAACCCGGGCAGCACAGTTCGCGGCGCTCGCCGAGGATTACGGCGGTAAACCGGCTGCCGGGTGGGACGGGCAGGGCGCAGTGGTAGCAGGAGGTTGGGCTGGTCATAGGTTTAGATCTTAGCTGGCAGGAAGGGCCTCATCGCGGGCAAGCCCGGCTCCCACAAGGGACCGCGAGGCGGTGCGACGTCTCGACTTGCCCGCGATGCGCGAAGCGCAGGCTTTTACTTCTTCAGGTCTTCAGCACCCTGCAACGGCTCGTCACCGAGCAGCAAGTCCTTGTCGTGGCTGACCTGTTCTTCTTCGAACAGGCGCCAGGTGCGGTCGCCTTCCACGCCGAGCAATTCGACGAAGCGGCGGCCTTCGACCTTGTCGGTGACCTGGCCGATGTAACGGCCCGCTTCACTGTCGCTGCGGGCCAGGTTGACCTTGCGATCCTTTTCCGGCTGCGTCGGCGAAATCAGGTTCAACTCCAGGGTGGCCGGGTTGCTGTTGCCGGTCAGGTGCACCTCGACTTCGCCGGTCAGCGCGTCCAGGTGCACCTTGGCGCGCAGTTGCAGGGTCTGGGCCAGCAGTTCGCGGTCCAGGGAGCGGTTGATGCCTTTGCCGGCCTCGTAGTAGTTGTCGTTGACCAGGTTGTCCGGGTTGTTCACCGCGATCGTCACCATGGACAAGGTCAAGGTCACCGAGCAGGCCAGGATCGCGATGATGATCCAGGGCCAGAGGTGCTTGTACCAGGGGCTTGCGGCAGTGGCTAGGGGCATTGTTCTGCTCTCTATTAACGAAACTTTCTATTTATCAACGAACTTGGGGGCCGATGAATCGGCTCTTGGCTTCAATATGAACGCTGTCGTCATCGGCATCCTTGAGGATGAAGGTTACCTCGTTGGTGCTCGACGGCAGTTGCTCCGGCGCACTCGACAACTCCACCGGCATGCTGACGATATCACCGGCCGCCACCTTGATTTCGCGGCGGCCCTGCAGCTTCAGGTCCGGCAGGCCGGCGGCGTCGAGCACGTAGGTGTGGTCGCGCTGGTCCTTGTTCATGATCTTCAGGCTGTAGACGTTTTCGATCCGCCCTTCGGCGTTTTCGCGGTACAGCACGCGGTCCTTGCTGACGTCGAAGCCCACCAGCGAGCGCATGAAAAACGCGCCCGCCAGCAAGCCGATCATCGCCAGCAACACCAGCGCATAGCCGATCAGGCGTGGGCGCAACTTGTGGGTTTTCTGCCCGGACAGGTTGTGCTCGGTGGTGTAGCTGATCAGGCCGCGCGGGTACTCCATCTTGTCCATGATGGTGTCGCAGGCATCGATGCAGGCCGCGCAGCCGATGCACTCGATTTGCAGGCCGTCGCGGATGTCGATACCGGTCGGGCACACCTGCACGCACATCGTGCAGTCGATGCAATCGCCCAGGCCTTCAGCCTTGTAGTCGGTCCCTTTTTTACGCGGGCCACGCACTTCGCCACGGCGCGGGTCGTAGGACACGATCAGCGTGTCTTTGTCGAACATCACGCTCTGGAAGCGCGCGTACGGGCACATGTAAATGCACACCTGTTCGCGCAGCCAGCCGGCATTGCCGTAGGTGGCGAGGGTGAAGAAACCGACCCAGAAATACGACCAGCCATCGGCCTGGCCGGTGAAGAAGTCGAACACCAATTCGCGGATCGGCGAGAAGTAGCCGACGAAGGTCATGCCGGTGGCAAAGCCGATCAGCAACCACAGCGTGTGCTTGCTGAGTTTGCGCAGGAACTTGTTCGCACCCATCGGCGCTTTATCCAGCTTGATGCGTTGGTTGCGGTCGCCTTCGGTGACCTTTTCGCACCACATGAAGATCCACGTCCACACGCTTTGCGGGCAGGTATACCCACACCACACACGCCCGGCGTACACCGTGATAAAGAACAGCCCGAACGCCGCAACGATGAGAATGCCCGAAAGCAGGATGAAGTCCTGGGGCCAGAAGGTCGCGCCAAAAATAAAGAATTTACGTTCCGGCAGGTTCCACCAGACGGCCTGGTGGCCACCCCAGTTCAGCCACACGGTGCCGAAGTAGAGCAGGAACAGGGCTGCGCCGCCGAGCATGCGCAAATTGCGGAACACCCCGGTGAAGGCCCGGGTGTAGATTTTCTCTCGCGAGGCGTAGAGATCAACGGTTTTGGCAGGCGGGGTAACGTTATGTACCGGTATTTGGTCGCTCATCATTGCATCCCACGGCGGTGGAGATTTGCCTCGGCCGATACGTGCCAGCCGGGGTCAAATTGGGGTGTTGCAGTGGCGTAATGATACGCCCCTGGTGTGGCTTAACAGGTGCGACCTTTGGTCGCATTGGGGTTAATCAATTGATGGTGTACGTGACGCAGATCAATTGACTTGTGAAGTATGGACGGTTTTTGCAGCCAAGCCGGTCATTCATCCCATGGATTAATCAGTGGGACGCCGCTGGACTTGAAGTCACCGACGTTGCGCGTGACCACCGTCAGCCCATGTACCAGAGCGGTCGCGGCTATCAACGCATCACTCTCATTGGCCTGGTCCGGCACCTGCAAGTGCGCGCAGCGCAGCGCTACTGCTGCGTCAACCGGCAGGATTCTGGTATCGAACGCCGGCAGCACATGGCGCTTGAGCCAAGTGCGTAACAGCTTGCCTTGAGCGGGGTCGCGACGCTCCATGCGCAGTACCCCGGTTTCCAACTCTTTTAGAGTAATCGCCGAGATAAACATGCGCGGCGCGGTAACGCTTTTGGCCCAGGCGACCACATTGGCGTCAGCCTGGGGTTTACGAAGTTCAGAGATCACATGGGTGTCGAGTAGATACATCAAGAGAAGTCCACGGGTCGTTGAGTGATCACGGCACGTTCGGGTTCAAATTCGATTTCGGCCGCTTCAGGCAGCACCAACAGGTCAACGATGTCGACATTCAGACCGGTCAGTTTCTGGTAGTCCTCAATGCTTAGCAGTACATGGGCAGGTTTGCCGCGATCGGTGATGAAAACCGGGCCTTGGCGGGCGGCTTTTTTGGCACCGCTTGTGTCTTGGTTGAATTCGCGGCTGGAAATAGTGGTGATAGTCACGGGGAACCCCCTCCTTTTCAGGCTGTATGTAGTTACGTTACTACTTTTCGCGTCCGGGCGACAACCCGGTCTTTCCGAGCGGCTGGCGCTGACTGTTGCTAAGGCGTTTACGGGGGCCTGCCTGGTGCTAAGTCTTACATCGAACTGGGGCTTATTCAGTGGTCAGGGCGGATCAGGTCTTACGATTCAAGTGATGTTTTTTTACACATGAAAAATGGGTTTGTAGGAACGGTTTGGCGATTGCTATCACTTATTGCCTATCAGGTTTCAATTGAAGTCTGGAGGGTTCCAGAGAGGGCTCGAACCGGGTCCTCCCTGTGAGGCCAGGCAATATTCAATAAGCATTTTGTCTATGAGGAGTCACCATGAACATCAATTCCCTTGTTCATTCAGCCGTACCTGCCAACACACCGTCATCAGCCTCTACTCAAGCGCCTGCTTCCGATAATCCATTTAAATCCTTGAGCAACAAAGGCATGGCGACTTATCTGAGCAACAACTTCTCCAAGTTTGTCGACCCGAACAAACCGGGTGTGGTCACCCGCGAATCGCTCCACGCGATAGCGCACGGCAGCCCGCAGGAAGGTGCCGACGCTCATTTCTCTCGGTTTGCCCTCGCGCTATTGGGTAATCCCGGGCTCATGGAGCAACTCGCCCGGAGTGGCGATATCGACCGTCCAAGCGTAAGCGCCTACATAAAACCTCAGAACGGTCGCTTCAGCGGTCTGTCCGATCTCAGCCTCACGTGGCATTTACTTAATAAGTTCAGCACGTTTTCGAAACCCTATGAATTCGTCACAGGGCGCAACGCCTCGGAAATGGAAAACGTGGTTACGCGGGAAACCTTGCAGGCGGTCAAGTCGTCCGATGCTTCGAGTCGGTACACTGACGAGGACAGAATGTTTGCAAGTGAACTGCTGTCCAGGAAGTCACTGACGGGTAAGGTGCTTGATGGGTTAGGTGGGTCCGGATTTCAGAATATGATTTCTCATACGGTGTTGGATGAGTGGCTCACCCTCGGTAATCGGACTTGGATCTGAATGCTGATTGTGGCACGGACGTGCCGCAGGATAACGGTCTGCCAAACATCGAAAAAAAGCCCCGCCGGCAGTCACGGGTGGGGCTTTTTCAGTGGCATTGCCGCTTACTCAGTCTCCGCTTCCTGCTTGGCATGGGACAAGCTGTAAACATACGCCGCGAGCAAATGGACCTTGTCATTGCCTTGCAATTGCTCCTGCGCGGGCATCTGGCCCTGGCGGCCGTAGCGGATGGTCTGCTGCAGTTGCGCGAAGCTCGAGCCGTAGATGAATGCACCTGGGTGGGTCAGGTCCGGCGCGCCCATCGCCGGCGTGCCTTTGCCCTGTGGCCCGTGGCACGCCACGCAGTTGGCGGCGAACAGTTTCGCGCCGTTGGCCACGTCGGCCTTGGCGCCTTCCGGCAGTTTGCGGCCGTCGAGGTTGGTCACCACAAAGCCCGCCACGTCGGCCACGCCTTGCTCGCCGATCACTTCGGCCCAGCCGGGCATCACCGCATGACGGCCTTGCATGATGGTTTGCTTGATGGTGGCCGGCTCGCCGCCCCAGCGCCAGTCGGCGTCGGTCAAGTTGGGGAAGCCGTAGGCGCCCTTGGCGTCGGAACCGTGGCACACCGAGCAGTTGGAGGCAAACAGGCGGCCGCCCATCTTCAAGGCTTGCGGGTCTTTGGCAACTTCTTCAATCGGCATCGCGGCGAATTTGGCAAAGATCGGCCCGAACTTGGCGTCCGACCTGGCCATTTCCTTTTCCCATTCATGCACGCCGGTCCAGCCGGTCTGGCCGTTGGCGAAGGGGGTTTGCTTGTCGTTGTCGAGGTAGTTGTAGCCCGGCAGCAGGCCTTTCCAGTTGCCCAGGCCGGGGTAGAGCGCCAGGTAGCCGAGGGCGAAGATGATGGTGCCGACGAACAGCATGAACCACCACTTTGGCAGCGGGTTGTCGTACTCCTCGATGCCGTCGAACGAGTGGCCGACCGTTTCGTCCGTCTGCTCGGCGCGCTGGCCCTTGCGGGTCGACAGCAGCAGCCAGGTCAGGGCGAAGATGGTACCCAGACTGAGGACTGTGACGTACAGACTCCAGAACGTAGTCATTCTTTGTTACTCCTAGACGCTTGCTCGACGTGCTTGATGGCTTCGGGGTCATCCGCAAAGGGCAACATCGTCGCGTCGTCAAACTCCGCCTTGCGCCGTGGGCTGAACACCCACAACGCCAAACCGATAAAGGCCACCATCACGACAACGGTGCCCAGGCCTCGAATCATCCCGATATCCATGGAGATCACCGTTTGCTTTTGATGAGGGTGCCCAGGCCTTGCAGGTAGGCCACCAGTGCGTCCATTTCGGTCTTGCCCTTCACGGCGGCCGCTGCACCGGCGATGTCTTCATCGGTGTAGGGCACGCCCAGGGCGCGCAGGACTTCGAGTTTCTTCGCGGTGTCCTTGCCGTCGAGCTTGTTTTCCACGAGGAACGGGTACGCCGGCATTTTCGACTCAGGCACTACGTTGCGCGGGTTGTACAAGTGCGCGCGCTGCCAGTCATCGGAGTAACGCCCGCCGACACGGGCCAGGTCCGGGCCGGTACGCTTGGAGCCCCACAGGAACGGGTGGTCCCAGACGCTTTCACCGGCGACCGAGTAGTGGCCGTAGCGTTCGGTTTCAGCACGGAACGGGCGGATCATCTGCGAGTGGCAACCCACGCAGCCGTTGGCGATGTAGACGTCACGGCCTTCGACTTCAAGGGCTGTGCGCGGCTTCATGCCTTCGACCGGTTTGTTGGTCACGTCCTGGAAAAACAGCGGGACGATCTGGGTCAGGCCGCCGATGCTCACGGCGATGACCATGAAGAAGGCCAGCAGGCCGATATTCTTCTCGACTACTTCATGCTTCATCAGTGGGCTCCCACAACGGCGATCTTGGCGGCGGCTTCGGCTTCTTCAGGGTCCGAGGCACGCACGGTGCGCCAGACGTTGTAGGCCATGAACAGCATGCCGCTGGCAAAGAACAAACCGCCGAGGGCGCGGACGATATAGCCCGGGTGGCTGGCTTGCAGCGCTTCGACGAAGGAGTAGGTGAGGGTGCCGTCATCGTTGATCGCACGCCACATCAGGCCCTGGGTGATGCCGTTGACCCACATCGAGGCGATGTAGAGCACGGTGCCGATGGTGGCGAGCCAGAAGTGCGCGTTGATCAGCCCGACGCTGTGCATCTGCGCGCGGCCGAACAGTTTCGGGATCATGTGGTACAGCGCGCCGATGGAGATCATCGCTACCCAGCCGAGGGCGCCGGCGTGCACGTGGCCGATGGTCCAGTCGGTGTAGTGGGACAGCGAGTTGACGGTCTTGATCGCCATCATCGGCCCTTCGAAGGTCGACATGCCGTAGAACGCCAGCGACACCACCAGAAAGCGCAGGATCGGGTCGGTGCGCAATTTATGCCAGGCGCCCGACAGCGTCATCATGCCGTTGATCATGCCGCCCCAGCTGGGTGCCAGCAGGATGATCGACATCGCCATGCCCAGCGACTGCGCCCAGTCCGGCAATGCGGTGTAGTGCAGGTGGTGCGGGCCCGCCCAGATGTACAGGGTGATCAGCGCCCAGAAGTGCACGATGGACAGGCGGTACGAGTAGATCGGACGTTCGGCCTGTTTCGGCACGAAGTAGTACATCATCCCCAGGAAACCGGTGGTCAGGAAGAAACCCACGGCGTTGTGGCCGTACCACCACTGGATCATCGCGTCCGTTGCCCCGGCGTAGGCCGAGTAGGACTTGAACAGGCTGACCGGCAGCGAGGCGTGGTTGACGATGTGCAGCATCGCCGTCACCAGGATAAACGCGCCGTAGAACCAGTTGCCGACGTAGATGTGCTTGGTCTTGCGCTTGACGATGGTGCCGAAGAAAACCACGGCGTAGGTCACCCACACAATCGCCAGCAAAATGGCGATCGGCCATTCCAGCTCGGCGTATTCCTTGGTGGTGGTGTAGCCCAGCGGCAGGGTGACGATGGCGCCGAGGATCACGGCTTGCCAGCCCCAGAAAGTGAAGGCGGCGAGGCCGTCGGAGATCAGTCGCGTCTGGCAGGTTCGCTGCACGACATAGTAGGAGGTGGCAAACAATGCACAGCCGCCGAAGGCGAAAATCACCAGGTTGGTGTGCAGCGGGCGCAGGCGGCCGAAGGACGTCCAGGGCAAACCGAAATTCAACTCCGGCCACACCAGTTGCGAGGCGATGAACACCCCGAGCCCCATGCCAAGGATCCCCCAGACCACCGTCATGATGGCGAACTGGCGGACTACCTTATAGTTATAAGCAGTCGGACTGATTGCTGTGCTCATTCTAAGGTTCCACGGTTTAGGTTTTTTTATAGTTGAAATCGGCCGCAAGTATGGACAAACCGAGGGGCCATTGCAACGCAATGGCTGACCTGTATCAATGCGTTCCGGGCCAGATTCTGCGCCCTTTCCATGTTTGGCGTAGGGACAAAATCAGAAATCGAAAGCTGATCAAGTGGACAGGAATTTTTTCAGGCCGCAGCGATCAACGTCGCGCGCGCCAAAACCGCTCCACTCTGCAGGGAAGCGTAGACCCGAATGGCAGGGGGGGAAAGTTGTGTGTTGGAAGGGGGTGACCTGTGGCGAGGGAGCTTGCTCCCTCGCCACCGTCAGAGGTTACTCAGGCTGGCTTGGCGGCGTTGCACCTTCAGCGTTATGCGACAAGCTGTACACGTAGGCTGCGAGCAAGTGCACCTTGTCCTGGCCCTGCAGCACTTCCTGCGCCGGCATCTGGCCCTGGCGGCCATGACGAATGGTCTGCTGCAATTGCGCGAGGCTGGTGCCGTAGATGTAACCGGCAGGCTCGGTCAGGTTGGGCGCGCCCATGGCTTCCATCCCATGGCCTTGCGGGCCGTGGCAGGCTACGCAGGTGGTGCTGAAGGCCGCTTGGCCGGCGGCCAGGTCGGCGGTGCTGTTGGCGGGCAAGGGCAGCTTGGCCAGGTCGTGACGGACATAGGCGGCGACGTTTTTCACGCCGTCGTCGCCGAGTATTTCACCCCAGGCCGGCATCGCCGCGTGGCGCCCGTTGAGGATGGTCGCCTTGATCGCCTCGGCCGAGCCGCCCCAGCGCCAGATGTTATCGGCCAGGTTCGGGAAGCCGAATGCGCCCTTGGCGTCCGAGCCGTGGCACACCGCGCAGTTGGAGGCGAACAGGCGGCCGCCCATCTTCAATGCCTGCGGGTCCTTGGCGACTTCTTCCACGGGCATGGCCGAGAATTTGGCGAAGATCGGCCCGAACCTGGTGTCGGCCTTGGCCATCTCCTTGTCCCACTCCTTGGCCGACGTCCAGCCGTCTTCATAGCCCGGCAACACGCCTTTCCAGTTGCCCAGGCCCGGGTAGAGGATCAGGTAGCCGACCGCAAACACCAGGGTGCCGGCGAACAGCATGAACCACCACTGGGGCAGCGGGTTGTCGTATTCCTCGATGCCATCGAAGGCGTGGCCCATGGTCTGGTCGACGCTGCCCTTGGTCTCGCCCTTGCGGGTGCCGATCAAGAGCCAGGTCAAGCCGATCAGGCTGCCGAGGGTCAGTACGCAGATCCATGTACTCCAGAACAGGGTCATGGCCGGTTGCTCCTTGTTGCAGGCTCTTCTTGAGCGTCGGGTGGGGTGGGTTCATCGGCGAAGGGCAGCAGGCGCGCCTGCTCGAATTGCGCATTGCGCTTGTTGTTGAACACCCATAGCGACAAGCCGATAAAGGCGATGGCAACCACCAGCGTGCCGAGGCCGCGGATGGTGCCCGCATCGAATTCAAATCCCATGGCTCACCTCTTGCTCTTGATGGCAGTGCCGAGCACTTGCAGGTACGAAACCAGCGCGTCCATCTCGGTCTTGCCCTTGAGGCTGGCGACGGCGCCACTGATGTCGTCGTCGGTGTACGGCACGCCGAGGGTGCGCATTACTTTCAACTTGGTCTCGGTGTGGCTGCTGTCGACCTGGGCGGTGACCAGCCAGGGGTAGGCCGGCATTTTCGATTCCGGCACCACGTTGCGCGGGTTGTACAAGTGCGCGCGGTGCCAGTCGTCCGAGTAGCGCGCGCCGACGCGGGCCAGGTCCGGCCCGGTGCGCTTGGAGCCCCACAGGAACGGGTGGTCCCACACGCTTTCGCCAGCGACCGAGTAGTGGCCGTAGCGTTCGGTTTCGGCGCGGAATGGGCGGATCATCTGCGAATGGCACTGCACACAGCCTTCGCGGATGTAGATGTCACGGCCTTCCAGTTGCAGCGCGGTGTAGGGCTTCATGCCCTCCACCGGTTTGTTGGTCACGTCCTGGAAGAACAGCGGGACGATCTGGGTCAGGCCGCCGATGCTCACGGCGAGCACCATGAGCAGCATCAGCAGGCCGACGTTCTTTTCAATCGTTTCGTGTTTCATCACAGACTCCTCAGGCCAGCTGCGCAGTGGTAGCGGCTTCGACTGGCTGCGCCGAACGCACGGTGCGCCATGTGTTGTAAGCCATCAGGAACATGCCGCTGAGGAACACCGCACCGCCCACCAGCCGCACGACGAAGCCAGGGTGGCTGGCCACCAGGGTTTCGACGAAGGAGTAGGTCAAGGTGCCGTCTTCGTTGACCGCACGCCACATCAGGCCCTGGGCGATGCCGTTGACCCACATCGAGGCGATGTAGAGCACGGTGCCGATGGTGGCCAGCCAGAAGTGCGCGTTGATCAGGCCGAGGCTGTACATCTGCTCGCGGCCGAAGATTTTCGGGATCATGTGGTACAGCGCGCCGATGGAAATCATCGCCACCCAACCCAGGGCGCCGGCGTGGACGTGGCCGATGGTCCAGTCGGTGTAGTGGGAGAGGGCGTTGACGGTCTTGATCGCCATCATCGGGCCTTCGAAGGTCGACATGCCGTAGAAGGCCAGCGACACCACCAGAAAGCGCAGGATCGGGTCGCTGCGCAACTTATGCCAGGCGCCCGAGAGCGTCATCATGCCGTTGATCATGCCGCCCCAGCTCGGTGCCAGCAGTACCAGCGACATCACCATGCCCAGCGATTGCGCCCAGTCCGGCAGCGCGGTGTAGTGCAGGTGGTGTGGGCCGGCCCAGATGTACAGGGTGATCAGCGCCCAGAAGTGCACGATGGACAGGCGATACGAATACACCGGACGCTCGGCCTGCTTGGGCACGAAGTAGTACATCATCCCCAGAAAGCCCGCGGTGAGGAAAAAGCCTACCGCGTTGTGCCCATACCACCACTGCACCATGGCATCCGTCGCACCGCCGTAGAGGGAGTAGGACTTGGTCAGGCTGACCGGGATTTCCAGGTTGTTGACGATATGCAGGATCGCCACGGTGATGATGAACGCACCGAAGAACCAGTTGCCGACGTAGATGTGCTTGGTGTTGCGCTTCATCACCGTGCCGAAGAACACGATGGCGTAGGCCACCCAGACGATGGTGATGAGGATGTCGATCGGCCATTCCAGCTCGGCGTATTCCTTGGAACTGGTGTAGCCCAGCGGCAAGCTGATCGCGGCCAGCAGGATGACCAACTGCCAGCCCCAGAAGCAGAACGCGGCAACTGCGGGAGCAAATAAGCGGGTCTGGCAGGTACGCTGCACCGAGTAAAATGAACTGGCGAACAGCGCGCAGCCACCAAAGGCGAAAATGACTGCGTTGGTGTGCAATGGACGCAGTCTTCCAAAGCTGGTCCAGGGCAAATCGAAGTTGAGTGCAGGCCAGACCAATTGGGCGGCGAGAAAAACCCCGAGCCCCATGCCGACGATGCCCCACACCACCGTCATAATGGCGAATTGGCGGACCACCTTGTAGTTATAGGCGGTACTTAAAGTAGTGTTCATGGTTCCCCATCCACGGTTCAACCCAAGCAGATGCGGCACTTGGGCTGGAGTTATAGGCAGACTAAAAAGCGAGGCAAGCATGGGCAAAGAGCACAAGGCCAGTATTGACGGGGATCAATGGGCGCAGTGTGTGCGGGAACACGGCTGGCTGTGGGATGAAGCTTCGGTTGCTCAAGGGCGCAAGGCGGTCACGCTGATCCTGGCCCATGGCGCCGGCGCACCGATGGACTCAGCCTTCATGAACGACATGGCTGCACGCCTTGCCGGGCATGGCGTGAACGTGTTGCGCTTCGAGTTTCCCTACATGGCCCAGCGCCGCGCGGACGGCGGCAAACGCCCACCCAACCCGGCGCCGAAACTGCTGGAATGCTGGCGCGAGGTGTATGCCCAGGTGCGACGTCATGTCGCTGGGAAACTGGCGATTAGCGGCAAGTCCATGGGCGGGCGTATGGCCAGTTTAGTCGCGGAGGAGCTGGGTGCGGACGGGTTGGTGTGCCTGGGTTATCCGTTCTATGCGGTGGGCAAACCGGAAAAACCTCGCACTGAGCACCTGGCCGGGCTGAACACGCCGACGTTGATTGTGCAGGGCGAGCGCGATGCGCTGGGTAACCGGGCTGCGGTGGAGGGGTATGACTTGTCGCCGAGCATCGAGGTGCTCTGGCTGGCGGCGGGGGATCATGACTTGAAGCCGTTGAAGGCGTCGGGGTTTACGCATGAGCAGCATCTGGAGGCTGCGGCGGTGAAGGTGGCTGGGTTTTTGGGTGGTCTGTAGGGCCCCATCGGGGGCAAGCCCCCTCCCACATTTTGACCGCATTCCAACAGATGTATGCGGTTAAGTGTGGGAGGGGGCTTGCCCCCGATAGCGGGATCAGCGGTTAAAACGCTCTACCAACGAGTACTGGGTATTGGCGGTATGCGTCAATTCTTCACTCAACTGCGCCGAGTTCAACGCCTGCTCCGAGGTCTGGTCCGCCAGCAGCGCAATCGTGCTGATGTTGCGGCTGATCTCTTCGGCCACCGAGCTTTGCTCTTCGGTTGCGGCGGCGATCTGGGTGGTCATGTCGGTGATATGTGCCACCGCCTCGCTGATGCCCACCAGCGCCTGGTCCGCTTCCATCACCCGTGCTACGCCTTCTTCGGCCTGGCGATGCCCGGCGTCCATGGTTTGCACGGCGGCGGCAGCGGTTTGCTGCAGCTTGGCGATCAGCGCGTGGATCTGCCCAGTCGATTCAGCGGTACGCTGCGCCAATTGACGGACCTCGTCAGCCACCACCGCAAAACCACGGCCCATCTCACCGGCACGCGCAGCTTCAATCGCCGCGTTGAGCGCCAGCAGGTTGGTCTGGTCGGCGATGCCCTTGATCACATCGACCACACCGCCGATTTCATCGCTGTCCTTGGCCAGTTGGGTGACGGTCACGCCGGTCTCGCCCACGGCCACCGACAGGCGCTGGATCGCCTCGCGGGTTTCACCGGCGATATCACGGCCACGGCCGGTCAGGCGATTGGCTTCCTGGGTGGCATCGGCGGTGCGCTGCACATGGCTGGCGACTTCCTGGGTGGTCGCCGCCATCTGGTTGACCGCCGTGGCCACCTGCTCGGTTTCCACCCGCTGGCGTTCCAGGCCGCTGGAGCTGTTATGCGCCAGCGTGTTGGACTGCGCCGCCTGGTCGTTGAGGTGTTCGGCAGTGTCCTGCAAGCGCGTAAGACAGGTCTTCAGACGTGCCTCCTGGCTGAGGATCGACATTTCCAGGCGCGCCTGGGCGCCACGGCTGTCGGTGTACATCTGCGCGATCAACGGGTCGGAGGTGGTCTGCTCGGCCAAACGCAGCAGGCGCTTGAGGCCGCGCTGTTGCCAGCTCAGGCCCAGCAGGCCCAATGGCACCGACAACCCTGCCGCCAGGGCAAAGCCCCAGTGGGAATTGAGCGACGCACCGATCATGAAGCTCAACTGGCTGACCAGGATAAACGGCAGCCAGTCCTGCAACACCGGCAACCACTTATCGCGCTGGGGAATCGCCGACTTGCCCTGGTTGATGCGGTGGTAGAGCGCTTCGGCGCGGCGGATCTGCTCGGCGGTGGGCTTGATGCGCACCGATTCGTAGCCGACCACCTGGTTGCCTTCGAAGACGGGCGTCACATAGGCGTTAACCCAGTAGTGATCACCGGTCTTGCAGCGGTTCTTGACAATGCCCATCCATGGCAAGCCTTGTTTGAGCGTGGTCCACATATGCGCGAACACCGCCGCCGGAACATCCGGGTGACGCACCAGGTTGTGCGGGGCGCGAAGCAGTTCGTCACGGGTGAACCCACTGATCTCGACGAAAGCGTCGTTGCAGTAGGTGATCACGCCTTTGGCATCTGTGGTTGAGATCAACCGTTGCTGAGCGGGGAAGGTACGTTCGCGCTGGGTAACGGGTTGGTTATTACGCATGATTGTTCAATCCGCAAGGCTTTCAGGGGTTATCGGCCATGGCGGGCATTTATTTAACTTAATTTTGCAACAATCGGCCCGCCAGCATCGGGGGAAGCGCTGCGGGCAATGCCGCGTCCTTCGTGGAAACCTGGCTACAGCGCCTTGGCCACTTTGCCCGGCCGCAGCACCAGCCACAAAGCGCCCGCAATCAAGACCCCGCCATACAGGTGCGCCATCGACAACGGCTCATCCAGCAACAGCGCGCCCCACAACACGCCAAACGGCGGAATCATGAAGGTCACGGTCATCGACCTCACCGGGCCGATCGACGACAGCAAACGGAAGTACAGGATGTAGGCAAACGCCGTACAGACCAGCCCCAGTCCCAGCAGCGACAACCACACCGGCCCGCCACCCCAACTGGCGGGCGGATGGCGGATGGCGTTGTAGGCAAACAACGGCAGCAGCAACAGCGTGGCGCCGAGCATGCTGCCCAGCGCGGCGAGGCGGCTGTCCAGCCCGCCGCGCTGGTCCAGCCAGCGGCGTGCGAGGAAACCGGCAAACCCATAGCAGGTGGTGGCCAACAGGCAGGCCAGTGCACCCATCAGCAATTCCAGGTCGAATGCCACCGGCCCCGCGCGGGTCAGCACGCCGACGCCAAACAGGCCCAAACACACCCCGGCGACTTTCGACGGGGTCAGGCGCTCGCTGAAAAACAGCCCGCCGATCAACACGCCCATCAATGGCGTGGTGGCATTGAAGATCGCCGAGTAACCCGCCGGCAGCACCTGGGCCGCCACCGAATACAGGGTCGCCGGGATGCCGGAGTTGATCACCCCCAGCAACAGGACTGTCTTGAACTTGCCCTGGAAATCCCAGCTCACGCGCAGCATCGCCAGGATCACCAGCAACCCGGCGGCAGCAATCGACACGCGGAAAAACGCGGTCGGCACCGTGCCGATTTCCGGCGCGATAATGCGCATGAACAGAAAACTCGCGCCCCAGATGGCGGCGAGCCCCAACAGGTACAGGGTGTCGACGGGTCTCACACAACGCTCCTACATCAATAAGGCGGCGAGTGTTGCCTAGTGGCCTGGCGGACACAATCTTTGTTTACAGCACGAACCGCGTGACCATGCCATTGAGGTCCACCGCCAGGCGCGACAGCTCCTGGCTGGCGGCCGAGGTCTGGGTCGCGCCCGCGGCGGTCTGGGTCGACAGGTCGCGAATGTTTACCAGGCTGCGGTCCACGTCACGCGCGACCAGTGCCTGTTGCTCGGCGGCGCTGGCGATCACCAGGTTGCGTTCGCTGATCTGCGAGATCGCGGCGGTGATTTTTTCCAGGGCGCTGCCGGCGCTGTTGGCCCGTTGCAGGGTAGCGCCGGCGTGTTCGGCGCTGCTGTTGAGCGCCTCGACGGTGTCCTGGGTGCCTTGCTGGATGCCAGTGATCATCTGCTCGATTTCTTCGGTGGAGTCCTGGGTGCGTTGCGCCAACGAACGCACTTCGTCGGCGACCACCGCAAAACCGCGCCCGGCCTCACCGGCACGCGCGGCCTCGATGGCGGCGTTGAGCGCGAGCAAGTTGGTTTGTCCGGCAATGCCACGGATCACTTCCAGCACCTTGCTGATGTCCTGGGCTTGCAGCGCCAGGCCTTCGGCCTTGTTCGAGGCGCCGAGCACTTCGTCCACCAGGTTCTGGATCGAGCTGATGGTTTCGCTGATCTGGTAGTGGCCGTGCTTGCTGTCTTCATCCGAGGCCTTGGACGCCTCGGCACTGGACACCGCGTTGCCCGCCACCTCGTCCACGGCCGCGCTCATCTCGGTGACGGCGGTCGCGGCCTGTTCGATTTCATCGTTCTGCGCCTGCAGGCCACGGGTGCTTTGCTCCATCACCGAACTCATCTCCTCGGCGGCGGAGGCCAGCTGTTGCGCCGATTCGCTGATGCCACGAATGGTGGTTTGCAGCTGGTCCTGCATGGCGGCCAGGGCGGTCAGCAATTGCGCCGGCTCGTCGTGGCCATGCACCACGATCGGCTGGCTCAAGTCGCCGCCGGCGATGCTGCGCGCCACGCTCAACGCCTGGCCGAGCGGGGCGGTGATGCTGCGGGTCAGCAGCCAGGCCAGCAGCAGGGTGGCAATCAGCGCGACCAGGATGATCAGGCCGACCACCCATTGCGCGCTCGCATACATCTGCGCCGCCGAGTCGGCGGCGGCCTGGACGCCTTTCTGGTTGAAGACGATCAGCTCTTCCAGGCTCTGGTTGAGGAGCGTGCCTTGTGGCGCGAGGCGGTTGTTCAGCAGATCGATGGCGTCTTGCTGTTGGTCCTTGTCTACCAGGGCGACCATCTGGGTAACGATGGCGAGATAGGTCGTGATGTTGCCTTTGACCTTATCCAACAGCGCGCGCTCGTCGTCGCTTTTCAGCAGGCTTTGGTGGCGGTCGAGCAAGCTTTGCAGCTCGCCGCGCTGGCGGCTGAGCAGGGCTTTGCTGTTGTCGCGCACCCGCGATTCATCGGTGGTCGCCAGGCGCAATGCCTCCAGGCGGATACTCGCGACGAAGGCCGCGCTGTCGTGGACGTTCTCTATGCTCGGCATCCACGATTCTTCGATCACCAGCGCACTTTCGCGCAGCTTGGCCATCTGGCCCAGGCCAAACAGGCCGACAATCACCAGCAAGCTGGCCAAAACCCCAAAACTCAGACTGGCACGCAGACCGATCCTCATATTCCTCAATGACATCTCAATGCTCCTTGGGCGATTTAGAACCTGTTCCCGGATCGGTCTTTTGACCTTGTTAGGCTGGGAGAGGGCGCGCTGTATATCAAAGTGCCATCAAGGTGGTAATCAGGGTTTCCCTTAGTGGGATCCAAAGGTTGACGAGGCGACCGAAACCGAGTGTTTCCTGGGCTAACCGGCCAGGCCACGCCGTTGCAGGCGTGTAGAACAGAGACCTGGCGACTTGAGGGTGCGTTTATTGACCGGATGGTCGAATTAAAAAATTGAAAATAAATGTACGAAATGAACGAAGTTGTACAACCTCGTGCACCAAAAATCGTGCTTCTCCTGCCCCGGCACACTGACTAAGCTCAATGCTTCCAGATGCCCGTAGAGGTTTCCCGCATGCCGCCGACCACGCACGCCCTCGCCATTGCCCGCACGATCCTTGAAGGGTTCGACGATTACCGCGAGCACTTTCGCCAGATCACCGATGGCGCCCGCGAGCGTTTTGAAAGGGCCCAGTGGCAAGCGGGCCAAGCCGCGTCGGCGGCGCGTATTAATTTGTACGAAGAAAAGGTCAGTGAAGTGACCGCGCGCCTGCGGGCCGACTTCGAGAGCGCCGCATTGCTCGACGTCGCAGCCTGGCCCCTGGTGAAAAACGCCTACATCGGCCTGATCGACCTGCGCTTTGACGATGAGCTGTCGGAGACCTGGTACAACTCGATCTTCTGCAGCCTGTTCAGCCACGACTTGATCAGCGACGGCTGCATGTTTATCCACACCACCCGGCCCAGCCTGCGCCACGCGCGCGCGGCGCAGACGCGGACCTACACGCCGGGCGGCAAGATTTCGGCGATGCTGGCGCAGATGTTCGCCGACTATCGCTTCAGCGAACCCTATGCCGACCTCGCGGCTGACTTGCTGCGCCTCGAAACCCAGCTGCGCGAAAACCTGCCGGACTGGGTGTGCAAGGACCCGGACCTCAATGTCGAGCTGTTTTCCTCGGTGCTCTACCGCAACAAGGGCGCCTACCTCGTGGGGCGTATCTACACCCGCGACGAACAGTGGCCGCTGGTGATTCCACTGCTGCACCGTGAAGGCCAGGGCATCCAGATCGACGCGTTGATCACCGACGAAGCCGACGTATCGATCATCTTCTCGTTCACCCGTTCCTACTTCATGGTCGATGTGCCGGTGCCGGCGGAATTCATCGGCTTTCTCAAGCGCATCCTGCCGGGCAAGCACATCGCCGAGCTGTACACCTCGATCGGCTTCTACAAGCACGGCAAATCCGAGTTCTACCGCGCGCTGATCAACCACCTGGCGACCACCGGTGACCAGTTCATCATGGCCCCCGGTGTGCGCGGCATGGTCATGAGCGTGTTTACCCTGCCGGGCTTCAACACCGTGTTCAAGATCATCAAGGACCGTTTTTCGCCGTCGAAGAACGTCAACCGCGCCACCGTGATCGAAAAGTACCGGCTGGTTAAAAGCGTCGACCGGGTCGGGCGCATGGCCGACACCCAGGAGTTCGCCGATTTCCGCTTTCCCCTGAGCAAGTTCGAGCCTGAATGCCTGGCCGAGCTGCTGGAAGTCGCCGCCGGCACCGTCGAAGTGGAAGGCGATACGGTGTTGATCCGCCACTGCTGGACCGAGCGGCGCATGACCCCGCTCAACCTCTATTTGGAAAACGCCAACGATGCCCAGGTCCGCGAAGCCCTGGAAGACTACGGCCTGGCCATCAAGCAGCTGGCGGCGGCAAATATCTTTCCCGGCGACATGCTGCTGAAGAACTTCGGCGTCACCCGCCACGGCCGCGTGGTGTTCTACGACTACGACGAAATCTGCTTTCTCACCGAGGCCAACTTCCGCCACATCCCCGCGCCACGCACCCCCGAGGATGAAATGGCCTCGGAGCCCTGGTACTCCATCGGCCCGCTGGATGTGTTCCCCGAAGAATTCCCGCCGTTCCTGTTTGCCGACGCCGGCCAGCGCAAACTGTTCGACACGCTGCATGGCGAGCTGTACAACGCCGACTACTGGAAAGGCCTGCAGGAGGCGATTCGCGCCGGCAAGGTGATCGACGTGTTCCCATACCGGCGCAAAGGCCCGCTGTAAACGCCTAATCCTGTGGGCGCGGGCTTGCTCGCGAAAGCGGTGCATCAGTTGATAATTGGGTGACTGACACACCGCCTTCGCGAGCAAGCCCGCTCCCACATTTACATAGCCGTCTGCCAGATAAGCCGCTTTTCTGCCACACTTGCCGGCCGTGCATAAATAGACGACCTTCAAAGTACCTGATGACTGACCAAGCGCCTGCTATCGACCAACTGCTGAAAAACCTCGACCACGCTATGCTCGCCGACCGCCATCGCTTGCGTCGGCAGCTGCTTGAGCTGCGCAAGAAGCCTGACGAGGAAAAGCTGGCGCAGTGGGTCACGCGCATGCAGGCGTCCTGCGCCCAGGTTACCGCGCGGCGCGCCAGCCTGCCGCTGATCCGCTATGACGACAGCCTGCCGATTGCCGCCAAGCGCGACGAGATCAAGGACGCGCTGAACAAGCATCAGGTGCTGATCATTGCCGGCGAGACCGGCTCGGGTAAAACCACCCAGTTGCCGAAAATCTGCCTGGAGATCGGGCGCGGCCAGTACGGCCTGATCGGCCACACCCAGCCACGCCGGATCGCCGCGCGCAGCGTGGCCAGCCGGGTCGCCGAAGAGCTCGCCACGCCATTGGGCGCGCTGGTCGGCTACCAGGTGCGTTTCGAAGACCAGAGTGATTCCAACACCCTGATCAAACTGATGACCGACGGTATTTTGCTGGCGGAAACTCAGAACGACCGCTACCTCGAACGCTACGACACGATCATCGTCGACGAAGCCCACGAACGCAGCCTGAACATCGACTTCCTGCTCGGCTACCTGAAAACCCTGTTGCCGCGCCGCCCCGACCTGAAAGTCATCATCACCTCGGCGACCATCGACCTGGAGCGCTTTTCCAAGCACTTCGACGACGCGCCGATTGTCGAGGTCTCGGGCCGCACCTTCCCGGTGGACACCTGGTACCGCCCGCTGACCCTGGAGCAGGACGAGGAGGGCAACCGCGTCGAGGACGACCTGACCGTCGACCAGGCGATCCTCGCCACCCTCGATGAAATCGCCGCCTATGAACGCAGCGAGCGGCGCAGCCCCGGCGATGTGCTGGTGTTCTTGCCCGGCGAGCGCGAAATTCGCGACGCCGCCGAGATGCTGCGCAAGGCCCAGCTCAAACACACTGAAATCCTGCCGTTGTACGCGCGCCTGTCACCGGCCGAGCAGCAGCGGATTTTCCAGTCCCACCCGGGCCGCCGTGTGGTGCTGGCGACCAACGTGGCGGAAACCTCGCTGACCGTGCCGGGCATTCGCTACGTGATCGACAGCGGCACCGCGCGCATCAGCCGCTACAGCTACCGCGCCAAGGTGCAGCGCCTGCCGATCGAGGCGATTTCCCAGGCCAGCGCCAACCAGCGTAAAGGCCGTTGCGGGCGGGTCGAACCGGGCGTTTGTATCCGCCTGTACAGCGAAGAAGATTTTATCGGGCGCCCGGAATTTACCGACCCGGAGATCCTGCGCACCAACCTTGCCGCCGTGATCCTGCAGATGCTGCACCTGCGCCTCGGCGAGATCACCGATTTTCCGTTTATCGAGCCGCCGGATGGCAAGGCCATCAGCGACGGCTTCAACCTGCTGCAGGAACTCTCGGCGGTCGACCGCAATAGCCAGCTCACGCCGCTGGGCCGTCAACTGGCGCGCCTGCCGGTGGACCCGCGCATGGGCCGCATGCTGCTCGAAGCCGCCAAGCTGGGCAGCTTGCAGGAAGTGCTGATTGTCGCCAGTGCCATGTCGATTCAGGACCCGCGCGAGCGCCCGCCGGAGCGTCAGCAAGCCGCCGACCAGGCCCACGCCCAGTGGAAAGACCCGGATTCGGACTTCGCCGGGCTGGTCAACCTGTGGCGCGGCTTTGAGGAGCAACGCCAGGAGCTGACCGCCAGCCCGCTGCGCAACTGGTGCCGCAAGAACTTCCTGAACTACCTGCGCCTGCGCGAGTGGCGCGATTCCCATCGCCAGCTCAGCCTGATCTGCCGCGACATGCAGTTGACCGTCAACAAAGAGCCGGCGGACTTTGCCAAATTGCACAAAGCCGTGTTGTCCGGCCTGCTCAGCCAGATCGGCCAGAAAACCGAAGACGGCGATTACCTCGGCGCGCGTCAGCGACGCTTCTGGATTCACCCGTCGTCGGGCATCGGCAAAAAGCGCCCGCAATGGCTGATGACCGCCGAGCTGGTGGAAACCACCAAGCTGTATGCGCGCATGGTCGCGAAGATCGACGCCGACTGGATCGAACCGCTGGCCGGGCACCTGATCAAGAAAAACCACTTCGAACCGCACTGGGAGAAGAAGCGCGGCCAAGTGGTGGCGTTTGAGCAAATCACCCTGTTCGGGCTGATCGTGGTGGGGCGTAGGCCAGTGCATTACGGGCCGATTGACCCGGTGGTGTCGCGTGAACTGTTTATCCGCGAAGGCCTGGTGCGTGGCGAGATTCAGTCACGCGCCAAGTGCCTGACCGCCAACCAGCAATTGCTCGAACAACTCGACGAACTGGAAGCCAAGGCGCGTCGGCGTGACATCCTCGCCGACGAGGAAACCCTGTACGCCTTCTACGATGCGCGCTTGCCGGCGCAGATCCACCAGACCGCCACGTTCGACAGCTGGTACAAGGTCAACAGCCAGAAAGACCCGCAACTGCTGATCATGCGCGAGGAAGACGTGCTGGCCCGCGAGGCCAGTGAAGTCACCGCCGCGCATTACCCGGACACCCTGCACCTGGGCGACCTGGCTCTGGCGCTCAGCTACCACTTCGAGCCCAACCACCCGCGTGACGGCGTCACCCTGCGCGTGCCGGCGCCGCTGTTGCCGGCGCTGCCGCCGGAGCGTCTGGAATGGCTGGTGCCAGGGGTGATCGAAGCCAAGTGCATCGCCCTGGTGCGCAACCTGCCCAAGGCGTTGCGCAAGAACTTCGTGCCGGTGCCGGATTTCGTCAAGGCCGCGCTGCAGCGCATCGAATTTGGCCAGGGTTCGCTGCCTCAGGCATTAGGTCGCGAATTGCTGCGCATGACCGGCGCGCGGGTCAGCGATGAAGCCTGGGCCGAGGCCGCGCAGCAGGTGGAAAACCATTTGAAGATGAACCTGGAAGTGGTCGACGGCGAGGGTAAATTCCTCGGCGAGGGCCGCGACCTGGCCGAGTTGACCGCACGGTTTGCCGAAGCCAGCCAGGCCGCCCTTGCCGTGCCGCAAACCGCAAAAAGCCAGCAACCGGTGGAGGCGAAGGTGTTCGCCGCCGTGGCCGAGAAGACCCAGCAAAAGATCGCCGGGCTGTCGATGACGGTGTACCCGGCACTGGTCGAAGACAACGGCACGGTCAAGGAAGGGCGTTTCTCGACGGCCGCCGAAGCCGAGTTCCAGCACCGCCGCGCGTTGCAGCGTTTGCTGATGCAGCAACTGGCGGAACCGGCCAAATTCCTGCGCGGTAAATTGCCCGGTTTGACCGAGTTGGGCCTGATGTATCGTGAGCTGGGGCGGATTGACGCGTTGGTCGAAGACATCCTGTTGGCCAGCCTCGACACCTGCGTGCTCGAAGGCGAAGCCAGCCTGCCGCGCGACGGTGCCGGCCTGGCGGCGTTGGCCGAACGCAAGCGCGGCAGCTGGACCGAACACGCTGAGCGCCTGGCACGCCTGACTCTGGAGGTGCTGAAGCTCTGGCACGGCCTGCAAAAGCGCTTCAAAGGCAAGATCGACCTGGCCCAGGCCGTGGCCTTGAACGATATCAAGCAGCAGTTGAGCAACTTGGTTTATCCGGGGTTTGTGCGGGAAACCCCGGCGCAGTGGTTCAAGGAATTGCCGCGTTACCTCAAGGCCATCGAGCTGCGCCTGGAGAAATTGCCCGGCCAGGTGCAAAAGGATCGCGTGTGGAGCACGGAGCTGAGCGGCCTGTGGGCGCAGTACCAGAACCGCCTGAACAAACACGCCCAGGAAGGCAAGCGCGATCCGCAACTGGAGCTTTACCGCTGGTGGCTGGAGGAATATCGCGTGTCGCTGTTTGGCCAGCAGTTGGGGACCAAGGTGCCGATTTCCGACAAGCGCTTGAGCAAGCAGTGGAGCCTGGTCGAGGCCTGAGTGTCGCCGCAGGTCCCGCGCGCAAACGCTAAAGGGTGTTTATCCGGGAGATGGCGCCAAATCCCTGGGTTTGTGGCAAACTTCGCCGCTATAAATGCCGGGGTCGTCGCAAAGGTCTGCGGCGCGATGGAATAAAGCGTTGCCAGTTTGATGTCCGCTGGGCGGAATAAAACTGCTTACAGTTTGGTACGACTGTACCAATATCTTCTGCCTGACAGATTTAGAGGAACGACCGTGCATAACGTCGTCATCAGCGGCACTGGCCTGTACACCCCGGCCAACAGCATCTCCAACGAAGAGCTGGTGCAGTCTTTCAATGCCTATGTGCAGCAGTTCAACACTGACAACGCCGCCGCCATCGAGCGTGGCGATGTGCAGGCACTGACCGAGTCCAGCGCCGCCTTTATCGAAAAGGCATCCGGCATCAAGAGCCGCTTTGTGATGGACAAGGACGGCATCCTCGACCCGCAGCGCATGGCCCCGCGCTTGCCGGAACGCAGCAATGACGAGTGGTCGGTGCTCTGCCAGATGGCCGTCGGTGCCGCCGAGCAGGCCCTGCAGCGCGCGGGCAAGACCGCTGCGGACATCGACGGCGTGATCGTCGCCTGCTCCAACCTGCAGCGTGCCTACCCGGCCATCGCCATCGAAGTCCAGGAAGCCCTGGGCATTCAGGGGTTTGGTTTCGACATGAACGTGGCCTGTTCCTCGGCGACGTTCGGCATCCAGAACGCCGCCAACAGCATCCAGCTGGGCCAGGCCCGGGCGATCCTGATGGTCAACCCGGAAGTCTGCACCGGCCACTTGAATTTCCGTGACCGCGACAGCCACTTCATCTTTGGCGACGCGGCCACCGCCGTGATCCTCGAACGTGCCGACCTGGCCACCTCCGAGCACCAGTTCGACGTGGTCAGCACCAAGCTGCTGACCCAATTCTCGAATAACATCCGCAACAATTTCGGCTTCCTCAACCGTGCTGCGGAAGAGGGCGTTGGCGCGCCCGACAAGCTGTTCGTGCAGGAAGGCCGCAAAGTCTTCCGTGATGTCTGCCCGATGGTCGCCGAGCTGATCGGTGTGCACCTGGAAGAAAACCAGCTGAACGTGACCGACGTGAAGCGCTTCTGGCTGCACCAGGCCAACCTGAGCATGAACCACCTGATTGTGAAGAAACTGCTCGGCCGCGAGGCCACGGTAGAAGAAGCACCGGTGATCCTCGATACTTACGCAAATACCAGCTCGGCCGGCTCGGTGATCGCGTTCCACACCTACCAGGACGACCTGCCCAAGGGCGCCGTCGCGGTCCTCAGTTCGTTTGGCGCGGGTTATTCGATCGGTAGCGTGATCCTGCGCAAGCGCTGAAAAATCGAGGTCTTGCATGGCAGCGGCAGACGACACGCAACTGCTTGAACGTCTGCTCAAGGGGGAGCAGCGGGCCTACAAGGAACTGGTCACCACTTATCAAAGCGCGATGCGGGCGGTGGCCTATGCAATCGTCGGCCAGCGCCATGCCGACGAAGTGGTGCAGGACGCCTGGCTGTCGGTGGTGCGCAACCTGGCCAGGTTCGAAGGGCGTTCCAGCCTCAAGACCTGGCTGCTGACCATCACCGCCAACGCCGCCAAAGGCCGCTACAAGCAGAATCGCCGCGAAGTCTTGCTCGACGATTTGCCCTCACCCCACGGTACCATCGGCGATGAGCGCTTTGTACCCGATGATGGCCATTGGGCTGTCGCTCCGTATGCCTGGCACCAGGACACGCCGGAAGCGTTGCTGACCGAGGATGAACTGCGCAAATGCCTGGAGCACACGCTGCTGAGTTTGTCCGACCTGCAGAGCAGCGTGCTGGTACTGCGCGAACGCCAGGGGTTGGCGTTGGAGGAGATCTGTAATCTTCTGACGCTGTCGCTCTCCAATGTCCGGGTGCTGTTGCATCGGGCGCGGCTTAAAGTCTTCGCCACGGTGGAGCATTTTGAGGAAACGGGCGAATGCTGACCTGTAAAGAACAAGTGGCGCGTTCCAGTGACTATCTCGATGGGCAATTGACCTTTCGCGAGCGATTGCTGGTGCGTCATCACTTGATGTTCTGCCCCAACTGCCGACGGTTTATCCGCCAGATGCGCCTGATGCAGGCGACGCTGAAGATCATGCCGGACGAGCCGGTGAAGGGTGTGGATGGCTTGGCGCAGCGGCTCGCTGCCGAGCGGCTCAAGGAGCAGACAGGCGGGGAATAAGCAGGCTCGCGTGGGTGAATCGGACGGATGATGGGGACCGACCCGCCCACGCAAGACTGTACAGCCACCTCGGGCCGTCCTGGCCCAAGGCTTATTGCACGAGCATTTAGAACTTGGCTTCTGCGTCCAGCTGCAGGGTGTTGGCGTTGGCGTCGCGGTAACCCGTAGCGCTGGCGTAATCGGCCTTGGTCAGGAAGTACGTGGCGCCGATGGCGAAGTTCTTGTCGATGTCGTAACCGACCTTGAACTTGTGACCGCGTGCACCGGTAAAGCCGCCTGCGAAGTCCGAGTCGGTAAAGGCACCGACCACCGCGTAGCGCTGCACGTCGCGGTAGTTGTAGTCCAGGTTCAAGCCGAACACTTTGGACTTGGCGCCGAGCAGCCAGGCAGTGTCTTTATCCTTATCCGTGGCCTTGGTGTTTTGCACGTACTGGCCGTAGAACGACAACGGTACGGCCAGGCCGCCGATATCAACCTGGCTGAAACCTTCGTACAGGCGGTATTCGCTGGCGTTGCCGGCCGTGGTGTTGGCCACTGTTTCGCCTGGGGTCAGGCAGCCAGGGGTGGTGCCGGTGGCTGTCGGGCAACGGCTGTCTTCATCGTTCTGGAACGCGTAGACGCTGCCGCCCAGGGTCAGTTTCAGATTGTCGGTGAGCGAGAAGCGAGACCCCAACTGACCAGCCGTCATGCGCAGGTCGTTGCGAAATTGCACGCCGTCGCCGTTGACGTTGTCTTTGAGGCTGTAGTTACCCAGGCTGCCGAACAGCTCGGCACTGCTGCCCAGCGGGTATTTGTAGGTCAGGGCCAGACCTTCCGGGTTGATATCGCTGTCCCAGATCACATCGCCCATGCTGACCCAAGGTTGCAGCATCTTGCCGCCGATCACGTGCAGGTTCTTGATTTGCGTCGGGTGGTAGTCGATGTAACCCAGGTCCAGCCAGATCGACTTCTTGTTGAAGTAGCCATCCAGATCCTGGTTGGTGGAGCGCGCATCGTCGCTGCTGCCGGTGGCGACACGAATGCCGGTGTCGACTTGCGAGTTGATTTCGGTAAACGCGCCCAGACGAGCGCGGATACGTTCGCGGTCCTTGTCCTTGCCACCGTTGTTGGGCGTACCGTCGATCTTGATGGTTTCGTGGCGGAAGCGCACGTCGCCCTTGAGCTGAGTCTTCGCGGCCCAGGCCAGCTTCTGGTCGAACACGCTAAGCTCGTTGGTTTTTTTCGCGGTGGCCGCGATCTGTTCGTTGGTCTCTTGTTGAGCTTGCTGTGCGATCTGCTTTTCTTTCTGATCCTTGGCCAGTTCCGCTTGCAGCTCGGTGTACTGCGCGGTGGTGATCTGGCCGTTGGCCTTGAGCATGTCGAGCAATTTAGCGTCGACTGCAGCACTGGCTGGAACGCTCAGGGCCAAGAGCAGGCCGCCGCACAGGACCGCCGCAGTTTTGGTGGAAGCAAGACGCATATCAATCTCCGAAAGTGAGGAGGGATGGCAAACCATCCAGGACACAACCGACCGATGACGGACGGAAAAATAACCACCTGTTAGAACCAGGCGCTCTAAAAACAGGCGTCAGTATCACGATCGTTTATGACGCAGAAGTGGCTAACTGATGTCATGTAGATGACAAATTATTTAGAAATGGAACTATTGATTTAGAGCCTTGTCCCGCGATTCGAGAGTGTGCTGCGGCTTGCGATAAGCGATACTCGCGAGGCTTTCACGCCATGAGTCAGTGAGGATGCCGATGCCGTTGCAACGCCTGGACAGCCTGTCCGAAATCGCCCCGCAGGTGTGGGATGCACTGGTGCCGCAGGCCCAGCCCTTTGTGCGCCACGCCTTCCTGAGCGCACTGGAAGACAGCGCCAGCCTGGGCCCGCAATCGGGCTGGGAGCCGGAGCATTTGCTGCACTGGGAGGGCGACCGGCTGGTGGCGGCCTTGCCCAGCTACCGCAAATGGCATTCCTATGGCGAGTACGTGTTCGATCATGGTTGGGCCGACGCCTGTGAACGCGCAGGCATTGATTACTATCCCAAGCTGCTGACGGCCGTGCCGTTCAGCCCGGTCAGCGGGCCACGCTTGCTGGCAGCCAGTGCCGAGGACGGTTTTGAGCTGCTCAACAGCCTGCCGGGCTACCTGGAAATCGAAGGCCTTTCCAGTGCCCATATCAACTTCACCGACGCATTGGCTGATGAGGCTTTAGCCAGGCAACCGGGCTGGTTGCAGCGCCTGGGTTGTCAGTTTCACTGGCAGAATCGCGGCTACCGCGACTTCCAGGATTTCCTCGACGCCTTGAGTTCGCGCAAGCGCAAACAGATGCGCAAGGAGCGCGAACAAGTGGCGGGGCAGGGCATCGACTTCGAGTGGTTGCAAGGCCATGAACTGAGCGAGGCGCAGTGGGATTTTGTCTACGCCTGCTACGCCAATACCTACGCGGTACGCCGGCAAACGCCCTACCTGACCCGCGCCTTTTTCAGCCTGCTGGCCGAGCGCATGCCCGAGGCTATTCGCGTGGTGCTGGCCAAGCAGGGTTCACGCCCGGTGGCCATGGCCTTCAGCCTGATCGGCGGCGACAGCTTCTACGGCCGCTATTGGGGTTGCCTGGCTGAGTTTGACCGCCTGCATTTCGAAACCTGTTTCTACCAGGGCATGGACTACGCCATCGCCCACGGCCTGCAACGTTTCGACGCCGGCGCGCAGGGCGAGCACAAGCTGATTCGCGGGTTCGAGCCGGTGATCACCCGGTCATGGCACTACCTGCGCCATCCGGGTTTGAAGAACGCCGTAGAGGATTTCCTCGAGCGTGAGCGGCTGGGGATTCTGGCCTATGCCGAAGAGGCGAAGGCAGCCCTGCCTTATCGGCAGGGCTGACCTGTTTTCCTCAGGTCGGCTGCTCCTTGCCCAGCCATCGGTACGTCACGCCAGCGAGTGCCGCGCCCAGGATCGGCGCGAGCCAGAACAGCCACAACTGCTGGATCGCCCACCCGCCCACGATCAATGCCGGGCCGGTACTGCGGGCCGGGTTGACCGAGGTGTTGGTCACGGGAATGGAGATCAGGTGGATCAAGGTGAGGGCCAGGCCGATGGCGATGGGCGCCAGGCCCTTGGGGGCTCGGTGGTCGGTGGCGCCGAGGATGATCAGCAGGAACATCGCTGTCATCACCAGCTCACAGACAAGCCCCGCCACCAGCGAGTAGCCCCCCGGCGAATGCTCGCCATAGCCGTTGGCGGCCAGGCCCGACGCCAGTTCAAACCCCGGTTTGCCGCTGGCAATGAAATACAACAGCGCCGCGGCGACGGTGCCGCCTATGACTTGGGCCACGATATACGCCGGTAACTCCCTGGCCGGAAACCGCCCGCCCACTACCAGCCCTACCGATACCGCCGGGTTGAGGTGGCAGCCGCTGATGTGGCCGATGGCAACCGCCATGGTCAGCACCGTCAGCCCAAACGCCAGGGACACGCCCAACAACCCGATCCCGACTGCCGGGAACGCTGCGGCCAACACCGCACTCCCGCAACCGCCCAACACCAGCCAAAACGTACCTAACCCCTCTGTCATTGAACGTTTGAACAAAGACATGCAACACGTCCTTGATAGATCGCTCTACCGATCAGTAAATCATGATGCTCCCTGCAGATTTACTTCAGCGCCCGTCTGGGCACTGCACTGAGTACAGCACGGTTTTTACACAAATCCAGGCCATGAAAAAGCGCCAGGGCCCTGTGGGCGCTGGCGCGATATGCCGATTCAGCAGAATGAGTGCGATCAAATGTGGGAGCGGGCTTGCTCGCGAAGGCGCAGTGTCAGTCACCGTATAGGCCGACTGAAACACCGCTTTCGCGAGCAAGCCCGCTCCCACACTTTGGAGGGTGTTTGCTCTGGAAATATCAGTCGATTCCGACAAACCCGCCGGTCTGGTGCTGCCACAGCCGTGCATACAACCCGCCGTGTGCCAGCAACTCGGCGTGGCTGCCGCTCTCGGCGATCTGGCCTTTCTCCAGCACCACCAGGCGGTCCATCCGCGCAATGGTCGACAAGCGGTGTGCGATCGCGATCACGGTCTTGCCCTGCATCAAGGTCTCCAGGCTCTCCTGGATCGCCGCTTCAACCTCTGAGTCCAGCGCCGAGGTGGCTTCGTCCATGATCAAGATCGGCGCGTCCTTGAGCAGTACGCGCGCAATGGCGATCCGTTGACGTTGACCGCCCGAGAGTTTCACCCCGCGTTCACCCACATGCGCATCCAGCCCGGTGCGGCCTTCGGCGTCTGTCAGCAGCGGGATGAACTCGTCGGCGCGGGCCTTGCGGATCGCTGCGGTGAGTTCCTCATCGGTAGCATCCGGCTTGCCGTACAGCAGGTTGTCGCGGATCGAGCGGTGCAGCAGCGAGGTGTCCTGGGTGATCATGCCGATCTGTTCGCGCAGGGTTTCCTGGGCCACCTCGGCGATGTCCTGGCCGTCGATCAGAATGCGCCCGCCTTGCAGGTCGTACAGGCGCAGCAGCAGGTTGACCAGGGTCGACTTGCCCGCGCCGGATGGGCCGATCAAGCCGATCTTTTCACCGGCCTTGATGTGCAGGTTGAGGCCGCCAATGATTCCGCTCTTTTTACCGTAGTGGAAATCCACCTGTTCAAAGCGCACTTCGCCATGGGGTACACGCAGGCGCGGGGCGTTGTCGCGGTCGACCACGGCCAGCGGGTGGGCAATCGTTTTCAGGCCGTCCTGCACCATGCCGATATTTTCAAAAATGCCGTTGACCACCCACATGATCCAGCCGGACATGTTGACGATCCGAATCACCAGGCCGGTGGCCAGGGCGATGGCGCCCACGGAGATCAGCGACTGGGTCCACAACCACAGGGCCAGGCCGGTGGTGGTGACGATCAGCAGGCCGTTGAGGACGGTGATCACCGTGTCCATGCTGGTCAGCACGCGGGCGGCCAGCTGGGTTTTCTGGGTTTGCTCGATCAGCGCTTCTTTTGCGTATTCCTGTTCGTGCTGGGTATGCGCGAACAGCTTCAAGGTGGTGATGTTGGTGTAGCCGTCGACGATGCGGCCCATGAGTTTGGAGCGGGCTTCGGAGGAGATCACCGAGCGCTCCTTGACCCGTGGCACGAAGTAGCGCAGCGCCAGGCTGTAGCCAATGATCCAGGTGATCAACGGGATCATCAGCCGCCAGTCAGCCTCGGCAAACAGCACCAGGGAGGTGATCGCATAGATCGACACATGCCAGATCGCTTCCGCGGTCGCCACCGCTGAGTCGCGCAGCGAGTTGCCGGTTTGCATGATGCGCTGGGCGATACGCCCGGCGAAATCATTCTGGAAAAAGTTCAGGCTCTGCTTGAGCACGTAGCTGTGGTTCTGCCAGCGGATCAGGCTGGTCATGCCGGGGTTGATGGTCTGGTGCACCAGCAGGTCGTGCAGGCCATTGAAGATCGGGCGCAGCAACAGGGCGACTACCGCCATCCAGATCAGCTCGGTGCTGTGAATCTGGAAGAAGTTGGCGGGCGGCGTGCCTTGGGCCAGGTCGATGATGCGGCTCAGGTAGCTGAACAGCGCGACTTCGATCAACGCGCCAACCAGGCCCACCACCAGCAGCGCGGCGAAACATGGCCACACCTGGCGCAGGTAGTAGAGGTAGAAGGGCAGGACTTTATCGGGCGGTGCGGCGCTGGGCGCGTCGCGGAAAATATCGATCAGTTGTTCAAAACGACGATAGAGCATTAGGTTGACGCCCGCCTGGCGGGCTCTCCTGTTCAAATGCGCGCGGCGCCTGGTGGGCACCGCGCGGAGCTACTGCAGACCTCAGTCGATGCGCTTGGCCGACTTGATGTACACAGGATCGATAGGCACGTTCTGCATGCCCTGCTTGGTGGTGGTCTGCGAGTTGACGATCACATCAACCACGTCCATGCCCTTGACCACTTTGGCGAATACCGCATAACCGCGATCGCGGCCCGGGTCGAGGAAGGCATTGTCGGCAACGTTGATGAAGAACTGGCTGGTGGCCGAATCCGGATCACTGGTGCGCGCCATGGACAAGGTGCCACGGACGTTATGCAGGCCGTTGTTGGCTTCGTTCTTGATCGGTGCGTCGGTGGGCTTTTGCGACATCGACTGGGTGAAACCACCGCCCTGGACCATGAAGCCCGGGATTACACGGTGGAAAATCGTGTTGGTGTAGAAACCCTTGTCGACATAGGCGAGGAAGTTCTTGGTGCTGATCGGCGCCTTGACCGGGTCCAGTTCGATTTCGATGTCGCCATTGGTGGTGCTGATCAGCACGTGTGGCGCGCTGGACTTGGCCGGTGCAGCAGGTTTGGCCGGTGCGGCTGCCGTGGCGGCCATCAGGTTGGCAGCGAACAGAAAGGAGCCGGCAAAGAAGGCGATTTTTTTCAGCATGGGTCAGTGATCCTGGGTAGTGGTGTCGACTGTCTCTAGAAAATCGAGCAGGGTGGTATTAAAGACTTCGGGTTGATCCAAGGGCGTGGCGTGGCGGGAATCCTCGATCACCACCAGCCGCGCATCGGGCAGCAGTTTTACATAGTTTTCTTTCTGCGCCACGGGGGTGTAGTCGTGGTCGGCGCTGATGACCAGGGTTGGACAGGTAATCTTGAAAAGTTGTTCCTGCACGCCCCAGCCCACAATCGCGTCGAAGCTGGCGAGATAAGCACGTTTGTCGTTTTTTGCCCAGCGTTCGGCCATCTTGCGGCGCAGGTCGGCCTGCTGCGGTTTGGGGAATAGCCGGTCGCCCAGGGCCTTGCCGATGGTGGCCAGGCTGAGCACCCGTGCCAGGGTCCAACGCTTGGCCCACTGCCAATAGTCGCCCGGGCTGCGCACTTTGACCTCAGGCGCGCTGTTGACGATGCATAGGCTCTTGACCTGCGCGGGTTCGTCCACCGCCAGCTGGAACGCGATCATGCCGCCCATGGACAAGCCCACCACGTGGGCGGGGGGCAGGGCCAGGTGTTCGATCAGGGCACTCAGGTCGTCGGTGAAACCCTTGATGCTGTAGCGCTCGCGTGGTTTGTCGGAACGCCCGTGGCCGCGTACATCCAGCACGATCAGGCGGTAGTGTCTGGCGAGCACCGGTATCTGCAGTTCCCAGTCCTGGCTGCTGGAGCCCAGGCCATGGATCAGGATCAGCGGGGTGCCGTGGCCGTATTCCTCGTAATGCAGGCTGCAGCCTTCATGATCGAACCAGGCCATGCATGAACTCCGTTTCAGGCTTGCTGGGGGGCGGCGAAAGGCGCGTCCAGTGGAGCGGTGTCAAAGGTACGCAGCAATTCCACCAGAATCTGCGTGGCCGGCCCCAGGGGTTTGTCCTTGTTCGAGTACAGGAAGAACGTGGGGTGGCGGCTGCCGCCCTGTTCCAAGGGTAGCTGCTTGAGCAGGCCTTCGGCGAGTTCGCGTTCGATCATGTGCCGGGGCAGCCAGGCAAAGCCCAGGCCACTGCCGACA
>NZ_JBAWDE010000300.1:0-6546 GCF_049590575.1 Pseudomonas sp. | reverse complement strand
CTGGTCGTCGCGGTGTGGCTGTGCAGCAAGTTCTGGCTGGCCTGGCCACTGCCAAGACCACGGCCTGGGTCAACGCCCCGGCTTTCATCCAGGCCACGGATAAATTCGCCGCGCATGTCGGGCAAGTTGAACGTGTCCACCCCGTCGCCCTCGCCAAACGTCGTGCCGATCGCGGTGAATAGGTCGGCAAAGGTGGTACGGCTGACAGCGGCGCCGTTGGCCTTGAGCCAGCCATAAGGGGCAGTGCTGCGGGCAAAGGCTGCAATCATCCCGGCCAGGGGGTTCACGACTTGAACCATGGCCGCGTTCACAGCCGCTGTAGTCGCCAAGATCTCGCTGTCGTTGACGGTCGGGTCGTCGCTCTTCGCGTTGGGCAACACGCCCAGGCCCACGTCGTCCTTGGTCGTTGCTCGGGCTCGCAAGTGCTCATAGTCGCCGGCGCGAAAGGCGAACATGCCCACCAGTGGCCCGGTGACAGGCTCAACCGAGCGGGCATCCGTGATGCTTGTGCTACTGGTCAGCGTGGCAATTTTTTCGCGGTAGTGGCGCACGCCCAGGCTATCCACGTAGTCAGCTTCATCAGCTCCCCACACGACGGACCAGGACGCGACCACGTCATTCAACTCACGCTGCAGGCAGACGTCCAGCCAGGCCGTGGCGGGGAATTCAGGCGGCGCGACAGGGAACGGTTCGGCCGGCGCCAAGCGGATACCTTCGATATAGGCGGTCCCCGGCTTGAGCTGATAGCCCCCGTCGACTTTCTCCAGCCGCAGGCTGCTGCCAAAGAAACACGCCCGGCCGAACACGTCCCGATTGCTCAAGCGCTCGCGCTCATCAATCCCGGCCATGCGCAGGGTGAAGTCGTGCTGCCAGGTACTGGCGTCGATGGTGATACCGGTCAGCGCCTGGGCACCGTCAAACACCACCAGAAAGTTGCGGGTCAGGTTGTTGCCGACCTGGACGGGCGGAATGTTGCGGCGCTTTTGCTGCAAGGCGACCGTGGCCACCGCAAACAGCACGCCTTCCTCGGTTTCCAGGCCGATCCAGTTAAAGTCCCAATCACCAACATCGGAACCAATTTGGGCGCTGTACACGACCTGGCTGGGGTTCACATACCCGCCCTCATCGGCGCCGATCGGGTGAACGTAGACGATCTGGCCCGCAGCGGGTTTGGCCGCTGCACGGTCGACCGGCTTGGTAGGGTCAAGCCCTGGAACATTGGCGAAGACAAAGCGCGACACCACCAGGCTTTGCTGAGCGGCTTGTTTGCGTGCGATCAGGTCTTCACCGGCAAGGGTAATACTGGCGCCCATTGGGACTCCTACAGGCTGGCGATCAGCGTTTGCTGGTCATCGTTGAAATGGATGGTGGCGAGAGCCATTGGCACAGCGGTGATGATCAGAAAGTCATACCGGCGACAGGTGCGCCCGTATTGCTGGATCAGCACGCGTACAAGCTCCGGGTTATCGGCGAGCTGGGAATTGGTGACGCGCAGCAAAATGACGTCCCAATCCCGCCCAGGCTGGCGTTCTTCGATCTGCACAAAGCCCACGCCAAGGCGCATAAAGATGCGCTGCAGGCCTGCCGTGCTGCCGGCGTCGACGGCGTTAATGAAGGCGTACTTGACTCGCAGGCGATACAAACCCTCGGGCTCGCCCTTGAAGCGGGTGATATCGCGCTGCCAGGCCAACAGGTCCAGCACGGTGAGGTGGCAGGTATCCGCGTCCATCTGCAGCAGTGGCCAGCGCAGCCAGCCTTCCACCCTCGTCCACCAGGACTGGGCCGCTGCCTTGAGCTTGGCCAGCTCGGTCCCGTCCAGCCAGAACGGCAGTTCAAGCTTAATCATGCAGCTGCACCTCCAAGGTCTGGATCCGCGGGATGTTCAGCTCGCTGATGATGTCGGCCGTGGCAAAGCGCAACGACTCAATGCCGGCAAACTGCTGGTGAAGTTCTTCGCCCAGCCGGCTAAATGAAAACCGCGACTGGGGGTAGGTCAGCGTCGGCTGGAAGTCGGTGGCCGTGCTGTCGCGAAAGGCGGCGCGCACGAACAGCGCGGCGTTGTCTTTGAGGTTTTCCCGTTGCTCGATCGTCAGCGTGGAGCGCGGCCAGATCTCCAACTGCACCGTGTGCAGGGTTTCGGGCATGACCATCACCAACAGGTCGTCGCCGTGGCCGTGGTTGCCCTGGTCGCGGATATGCGCGTTGATTTGTTCCAGGTACGGCGCCGCCGGTACATCTGCCTCAAACAGAACAAAGGCATTGGCACTGCCTGGGCCACGCGGGGCGTCATGTTCGAAATACACGCCATCAGGGCGCACGCCCGGGAAGGACGAAATCATTGCCCGATATACCGCGTCGGTGTGCCACTGGTTGACCGCTGAAAACTGGTTGCGGGTGCGCAGGCGCAGCTCGTCATTGGGTTCAGGATCTGCACCTGGTGTGGTCAACCAACCGTCGCTGTTCACCACCTGGGCAATGCCCGGCACCGGCACCGGCAGGATCGCGTAATAACCCGGGGCCAAGTTGAAGCCGGCGCCGGTGTCGATCGCCTCGACCGGGATCTGCAGCTGCATCAGCCCATCAGCGAATACGCCCACGGCGGTGGTCATCACCTGGTAGATATGGCCATTGATCGACGCGGACTGCACCAGTGTCCCGGCCGGGACTTCCAGGACGCCGCCGGCGGCTTCGCGGGTGAACAGCAAAAAGCCCTTGGCCTTGGTCGCCCCTTTGCGCTCGACGTTCACCGCCCAGGCCAGCATATCGAGCCAAGCCCCTGCAGCAGTTTTGACGAAAAAGTTGGGCAGGACCGTGGCCACGAAGAAATCCAGAATCCACATCACCGGCTTGGTCACCAGGGCACGCACCACCCGCCAGAACGGCGAATAGGCGCTGGTGTTGCTCAGCTTGCTGCCCTGGGCGGTCACTTCCTTTTCCCACGCCTGCAGGAGCCCCGCCTCGGTCGTGGGAATGCCGGCGTCGGCCAACGCCTGCTTAAAATCTACGTCGCTCACAAATCCACCTCGATGTTGCCGAATTTCAGGGTTGTCGCCGTGACCAGGTACTGGCCAGGCTGCAGCTGGGTGATCTGCGCGGTGCCCGGCACCAGGCGCTCATCAGCCTCCACCAACAGTTCCAGTTGCTGGATACAGTCGCGCTGCTTAAGCCGATCGCGCTCGGCCACCAGGGTGACCAGCAGGCCGCTGTCGCGGATCATGTGAGCGATGTCCTGGGCGATGCTGGCCCGGTCATCGATCAGCAGCGGCTGACGCGACGGGTCCAGCACCAGGTCATTGCCGGCAATCAGCAGATCGATGTACTCGCTCATCCGCCCACCGACATGGCGACCATGTTTTCCATCTCCAGGGACGTCATAGGCTTGCTGTTGTGGATTTCGACTTTCTCCACGTGCATGCCTTTGTTCTGGCTGCTGTTGTTGTTCTGGATGCTGGTCAGCAGCCCGCCCTGGGGCACGGCGTTAGGCCGCGCCGGCGACAGGCTTGGTATGGCCGCGTTGATGGTTTGCTGGGCCTTTTGCGCAGCTGCAGTGGCGTCCACGTTGTTCACGCCGATGTCGGTACCGGGCACCTCGGGCATAGCGCCAAAGCGGGTTTCAATGTCGACGCCCGGGATTTTGTTGAGCATCTCGATCAGGCCGTTGATGGCCTTGTGGAAGATCGCGACGATGCCGTCCCACGTGGCCTTGGCCATCCCGGACCAGCCGCCCATCGACGCGAACCAGTCCGACAATGCGGTCAACTGGTCGCTGACCCACTTGAACGCTTCGCTGTTCATCAACGCGTCCGTCCACTGGTTCCAGTACACGACGGCGGCTATCACCGCCGCGACCAGGGCCATCACGCCGATCACGATCCACACCACCGGGTTGGCCAGCAGCGCGGCGTTGACCAGCCAAATCGCGCCCTGCCACATGAGCATCACGCCGCGAACCAGGCCCAGCACCGCAGTCAGGCCGTACACCACGGTGATGTAACCCAGCATGAAAGCCTTTTGCAGCAGGAATACCGCTGTGGTTCGCAGGCTGATCATCTGCACCACTTTCCAGACCGTCACCATGGCCAACCACGCCATACGGCCGGCGCCGACGGCGAAGGTCAGCAGGGACATGACGGCAATCAGGGCCAGGATCGTCAGCGTGACAATGCCTATCACCCGGGTGATGTTGGGGAACATCTGCGTCCAACGGGTCATGGTGCCGGCGATGCCGGACAGCTTGGCCATCAGCGGGGTCAGGATCGGAATGAGCGCCTGGCCGAAGGCAATGCGCAGCCCCTCGATCGCGGCCGCGAACTGTTGCCAGGGGTCGACCATCGACATGGCCATGTTCTTCGCGTCCTCAAGACCACGCACTTTGCCCAGCTTGTCCATGCCGTTGCGCAAGCGGTCGGTGTCCTTGGCCAGGGAACTGATCACCTGGGCGCCCTCCCCGCCAAACGCGTCCATAAGCTTGGCGCTGGCCGACGCGCTGGTCAGATCACCCAGCTTGCCCTGCAGCTTGTCCATGATCTGCAGCATGGGCAGCGCTTTGCCGTTGGAGTCGGTGAACTTCATCCCCATTTTTTCGGACGCGGCGCCCAGGTTTTCAAAGAACGCCTTGTAGCGCCCGCCGGCGTCGCCGCCTTCCATGGTGCTACTCAACGAGCCGATCACCGCGAACTGCTCGGCGATATCGACGCCGGCAGCGGTCGCGATCGAGCCGACTTCCTTAAAGGCGTCCTTGAGCTGGGCGCCGTCGGTGCGGAACAGCTGCACGGCCAGGGCGGTCTGCCCGCCGAGTTTTTCAACCCATTCGCCCTTGCCCATGGCGTCTGCCTGGCCTTTGAACAGGTTGTACATGGTGCCCACGTAGGCGCCCATGGTGTCGGCGTCGGACTTGGTGGCCTTGGCCAAAAGGTTGCTGGTGTTGGTGAAGGTGGCCAGCTGGCTGCCGGTGAGGCCCTTGATAGCGCCCTCAATGCTGTAGGCCGACGCCACAAAATCCCGGGCGTTCTCGCCATAGTTCACCGAAAACTCTAGGGCTTTCTGATTCAGCGCGGTCAGCGCGTCTTCGGCGACGCCCAAGGATTTGACCTCGCCCAGGGCGCGGTTCATCTCCAGTGCAGGCTGCAGCGATTGGTTGATGCCGACGAAAGCGCCCGTCACACCGGCCAGGCCCATACCCATGGTCTTGATGTTCTTTTCGCTTTGCTCGGTCAGCTCGGAAAAGCCCATCTTCACCTTGCCCAAAGGTGCAGTCACCTTGTCGGTCAGGGCGAGGATGAAGTCCAGGCGGGCGCTACGATCGGCCATGTGGTTCCTATCCGTTCAACGCATGGGCAATGCCGTTTGCTACGGCAAATTCCATGCGCTTCCAGTGTTCGTCTTCCAGCCACTTGGCCGTGCCCATGTTCTCGATGCTGGGCTCGGCATCAGGCAGCCAACGGTTGGTCAGGGCCAGCAACTGGCCCAGCCCGTCCTCGGTCAGGCGCTCAGCGTACTCAAGGGCTTTTTTACGATGATCCCGACGTCAGGCGCGTATTCCTCAAGGAGCGCGCCGGCGATTTGCATGGTGTTCACCGGGTTGGCCATCAGCTCGCGTAGAGCGGCTTTTTCAGCCGGCAGCACGGTGCTGCTCAGCAGGTTGAAGGACGGCGCCACCTTGTTGTTGGCGGTCATGGCGTTGAAATACTTGGTCACGTCCTGGGGGGTCAGGGTGAAAGTGAATTCCTGAGTGCCGATTTCCAGGGTGATATCGCGGGCTTGGGTCTGGCTCATGTTCGTATCCGTTGTGGTGGTTGGTTTGAAGTGGGTTCAGGTCAGCGCAGGCAGACCTGGTGCACGTAGTCCTGCAGGCCCAGGATCATTTGCTTGCTGCGGGCAAGCTGATCTCTGAGGGTGAAATAATCCGGTCGAGCGTTTGCTGCGAGTTCGGCGGTGGTTGCATCAACCAGGCCGCCGGCGCTGGCTTTTTCGGTGCCGGCGGCGCTGCAGGTGGCGTTGACGCGCAGCCGCTGACGGCGACCGTCAACAGCGCGCTGCAGCTCAAGGTTTGAAGCACGTTCATGGTCCAGCTCCAGGGTTCGTTTAAGGTCTATTGCGTCACGGTCTGCCAACATCTCGCCGCTGACGCGGGCGGCTTCACGAAGGCCCGTCACTTCGAACAAAGCACTGTCGCGCTCGCCCCGTGCCTGGTCGCGCTGGCCAGCAACACGTTCATAGCCAGCCCAAACCAACAGGCAAAACAGCAGTAGGAAGAGCGCATCGCGCATATTCATAGGCCTTGTGCACACATCGCGGCTTCTGCCCGCCGGCGCGCATGCAGCCCTGGCACGAAACGCTTGCGGCCCTGGGCATCGGTAACCGACGACCACACCGGGCTCTTGCCATCGGGGCCCCATGCCAACGCCTTGCAGCCTTCTGCAATCCTGCCGGCGTTGATCAGGCCTACGGCGCGACTGGCGCACGTGCTGGGCACGCCGAAGTTGTGGCCATGACTACTCAGCGCGTCGAAGGTCTTCTGCCCGATCGCCGGGTTGGTCAGGCAGT
>NZ_JBAWDE010000299.1:0-1646 GCF_049590575.1 Pseudomonas sp. | reverse complement strand
GCTATGTTCGGGCGGAAGCACAACGCTACCAGGATACAGTTCAGCTATTCGTGGCCATGGGCGGTGGTGGCTGGTGGGACGTGAGGGTCGCCACACGTAAGAACGCTAACCCACCTCCAGGAAACTGGCCAACGATCGCCCCGCTTTGGCCGGTCGCCAGCCTCGTTCATTCAGTGGAGACTGAGAATGACCGGCGATGATCGTCACTCCACCAGCGATCTGCAGGTGGCAGGAGCTCAAGGCCACTAGATTCTACGCTTTGAAGGTAGCCCCTTGGATGGCGGGGCGCGGCCGAATGTGAGGTTGTGGCCTGCTGCGGGTTTCGTGGACAGGCAGTTAAGATAATCCAACCTTCTTTTCGAACTCAACCGGGCTGAGATAGCCGTTGGTCGAGTGCCTGCGGATCGTGTTGTAGAATCTCTCGATGTAGTCGAACACATCAGCCCTGGCTGCGTCCCGCGTGCGGTAGACCCTTCGAGCGATCCGTTCCGTTTTCATCGAGGAGAAGAAGCTTTCCATGGCGGCGTTGTCCCACACGTTTCCGGATCGGCTCATCGAACAGTCGACGCCATTGTCGGCCATCAGCCGCTGGAACTGCTCGCTGGTGTATTGGCTGCCACGGTCGGAGTGATGCAACAACGCATCCGGGCGCCCACGCCTCCAGACCGCCATTAGCAATGCATCAGTGACAAGCTGCGCATTCATCTCCGCCCTCATCGACCAGCCCACAACGCGGCGCGAAAACAGATCGACCACCGCGGCGACATAGAGCCAGCCCTCGGCCGTCCAAATATAAGTGAAGTCGGCGATCCATTTGCGGTTGGGCTGGTCCGCTGTGAACTGGCGATCAAGCACGTTCGGCGCGATCGCCGAAGCTGAACGTTCGCCGTCGTCTCTGGGCAGGGCGCGCCTGCGTGGCCGAGCGCGCAAAGCCTGAGCGCGCATGAGACGTTCAATCTTGTGCAAGCCGCACGAGAAGCCTGCTTCCAGCACGTCGCGCCAGATCCGACGGGCGCCATAGGTACGATCGCTTGCCACAAAGCTCGCCCTTACCGCTGGCATGATCGCATCATCCTCTCGCGAGCGCGCACAGCGGCTCCGTTTCAGCCAGGCATGGAAGCCAGACCTCGATACGCCAAGCGTTTCGCAAAGCCACGCCACCGGCCAGACGGCGCGGTGCTTCGCAATGAAGCCGAACCTCATGTCGACTCCCTCGCGAAGTAGGCTGCGGCCTTTTTTAAGATGTCGCGCTCCGCCTTGAGCTTTGCGACCTCACGCCGCAATCGGTCGATCTCCAGCTGCTCGGGTTTCATCTGACCGTTTCCAGGAAACGCCTGCTTGAGATCCGCCCCAAGTTCCTTCACCCATTTGCGAAGAATGTTCTCGTGAACGGCGATGTCTCGAGACGCCTGAGCCACGCTTACGCCTCGCTCCCGCACAAGGCGGACCGCCTCGACCTTGAACTCTCGACTGAACTTGCGCCTCTGCATCGCTCGCTCCGGTTTCCTAAAACACCCTATCTCGGTGTCCGCGGAACCGGCAGCAGGCCAGTTCTCCGCAGCCGGCCAGCGTTGTTCGGCCTTTGAGATGTGGTGGAGCGGCGATGACAACGACACCATCAGGTGTGTCCGAGGGCACTCTTGCTA
>NZ_JBAWDE010000298.1:0-2341 GCF_049590575.1 Pseudomonas sp. | reverse complement strand
CGACTCTCTAATGTCAATTTACCAAGTCCATAAAAGACCTGTTAGTGAGAAAGCCCGAGAACATGCAGAGAAGTTCGGAGTGTCTGGTTCTCCGCTTAGCGTCGTAGCGTCGGTTTGAACTCGACGTGCTTCTCCGGACCCTTCCCATGCAGGAAAGGATTCTCGTCGCCTTTCTTTAACACGCAACCAAGCCCATCAATTGTTAGGTTGGACAAAGAGTGGCCTTGGCCCACTCGATGGGGAGCCACGATGAGTTGAAGCGGGACTGATCCACGTTGGCAAGCGCGTCTTCGGACGCGGCACCGATGAGGGAGTCGGCTTTATCTTGGAGAGGATGCGTAGGGAGAAGTTCCTCCGCCAATTTGGTGAGAGACAAGTCCTGTTCAGCAAAAGTGCGAAGGGTATTGAGAATTTTGTGAGCGGCCTTGGCGTAATTTTTTCCCGCCTCGCGGTAGGTTTCCATTCGATGGTGATCGACCTGTCGCCAGAAGGTCTGTTCGGTTCGAAGGTGGGCCGCGAGCATGGTTACTTGGATGGCGCCGTCGAAGCAGTCGAGCAACGGACGGTCCTTGGCTTGCTTCGCCCATTGTTCTCGGGAAAATTTTTCCTTCGCGGCGAAGAGACTTTCGGCCTTTTGCAAAAACAGCAGGCCCTTGGGATCACCTTTGGTGATGAGGCGCTCGCCCAGGGCGTGAACCGTGGGCCAGTCTTTTTCCCGGCGGGTCATCTTAACTCGGGCAAGCGTTTCCTCGTCACTGTACAAGTCCCCGCCGCTATGTTGGAGGATTCTGGGCATGCGACCGAAGACATCCACTTGTGCCTTAGGGCGCCCCTCCCACACGATGTGGGCCGACCAGCCTCCATTAAGCCACCGCGCATCAAGCGGGACGGAGAGAGCGGAACGGTAAACTGCCCGATTGCCCTGCCACTGCCGGGTGAGAACTCGATGTTTGAAGGCGGCGAGACTCGTTGGAGGAATCCAGATATCGCAATCCTTGGTGACTTCGGCGAGACGGTGATGGACGCAGGCTAGGCCGGAGGTAATCTCAGCCGGTGTGCCGGTATTCCGTATTTCGTCAGCGAGTTCCCGGAACCAAGTGAGCAGCGCCCGGAAATCGTCAGTTTCCATATTCGGGGACACCTTCGTCGTCGCGATCATTGAGCGCCATCAGCTCGCAGACTTCCCGCAGGTAATCCTCGTTGGGGAGCGTAGCCAGTTCCGCCATTTCGACGCCACGGGTTTCCTCGATGTGCCGGAGAATCGGCACATCCTGGGGGTTGTCCCAACTGAGGGGAGGAATGACGTCGAATTGAGCCATGTGGTTTCTTAGAGTGAAGCTACCTCTCTCGAGGGTATTCGGCAAGTGTGTTGGGCGGTACTTGGGCTCGTTGGCCTAATTGTCTCTCCGCTCGCTCTGCTTTTTGGCTACTTACGGTATCGCACGAAGACCGGAATTCGCATCCACGGAGCCTTTGGCAGCAGTTCGAGCATCGCGTGCGATGATACTTACGTGAGCTCCGTTCTCCTCGAGAACGAGAAAGACCGCGCAACAACAATTTTCGCGATCTATCTGAGGGTTGGATACAGTTATTACATTGAAATCGAGAACTTCGAGCATGAGCCCCTTATTCTGAAAGCCTTTGAGACATTCTATCGAGAATATGATCCCATCGATTTTTACTCGGTAAACATGAGGCGAATCAAAATGGATGCCTTACTGCACGACAACAAAGTCCCAAAAAAACTTTTTCTCTCAACCTCTCAGGGAAAATATCGAGTCCCGAAGCCATATAAACACTGGGATCCGGTCATTGAGTTTTTCGGCAATCACACCATCGCGGTAATCCATCCGGCGAGATCCACCTACAAGGGAAAAGCATACGGATCAAATGTGGCTTACTTGGTCGATTTAAAATTTCAAGATAACTCCGAACAGGTTGTCCCAATTCATCCCCGCGATTACGAGGTCAGGCGCTTTAAAAATGTTCGGCTTAGTGAACTCCACACGCCAACCATAGCACCAGAAGTGCCAACAAAAAAATAAACGCAAAGAATGGCTTCTCGGCTACGAACACACGACCATTGAAGGGCGTCAAGCCCACCTACATCAAACTGAACAACCAAACGGCTTGCCCACCTCGTACCGCTGTCCCGGTTAACCAGGGATGCTGTTGTCTATGAGCTTTTTCACTCCAACACCCGGATCGTCCTCGGTCATGGCTGCGACCATTCCTGCTATTAATGGTTCAACCAAGCTGACGTGATGCCAACTTTTTTCGGTAAAACAAATCCAGGCGCAGCTTCTTGGTACTCAAGGTCACATTTAAGTGAGTTACTTTC
>NZ_JBAWDE010000297.1:0-3582 GCF_049590575.1 Pseudomonas sp. | reverse complement strand
GTGTCGAATTCTTCCGGGGTGCGTACATCGAACAGGTAGGTGGTGCGGCTCGGTTCCTGCTGCCAGCGTTGCAGGTCGGCCAGGCTGGCGCGGCCGACGCGGGCCTTGTCGGCCACCCGACGTGCATCCTGCGCCGCGATTTGACGGTGTTCTTCCGAGGTCGGGGCAAAGCGGCGGGACTGGCCGTGGGCAAGTTTCTGCCCGGCCAGCGTCCAGCCGATGGTGCCGTTGCGCAGCGCCGACACCGGGTTCGCCACGCCGGCATTGATCAGCGATTGGGTGCCGATAATGCTGCGGGTGCGCCCGGCGCAGTTGACGATGATGCGGGTGGCCGGGTCCGGCGCCAGTTCACGCGCGCGCAGCACCAGTTCGGCACCGGGCACGCTGATACCGGTGGGGATGCTCATGGTCTGGTATTCGTCGAAACGGCGCGCGTCGAGCACCACCACATCGGCCTGGCTGTCGAGCAGTGCCTGCACTTCTTCGGCGGCCAGCGACGGCGTGTGGCGCTCGCTCTCGACCAGTTCGCCGAATGCCTTGCTCGGCACGTTCACGTCGATAAACAGCTCGCCACCGGCCCTGCGCCAGCCGTCCAGCCCACCTTCCAGCAGGCTGACCTGGGTGTAGCCCAGCGCGACCAGGCGCTCGGCGGCACGCGCGGCGAGGCCTTCACCGTTGTCATAAACCGTGACCTGGGTATCACGCCGGGGGATGCGCGAATACACCTCCAGTTCCAGCTTGGACAGCGGGATGTTCGCCGCGAACAGCGGGTGGGACTCGGCAAACGGCGCTTCTTCGCGCACGTCGATCAGGGCGACTTCTTCACGGTCCAACAGGGCCTGGCGAATCCGGGCGAAGCTACGGGTCGATACGGTGGTCATAGGGCAGGGCTCTTTTCTTTGGACAAATCCCAGATATTCGGGAGGAAGGCGTTGGAATAACCGGAGATAAACAGTTTCTCGCTGCCGTCGGGCTGGTACACCGCGCGGCGTACCGCACCGATATTGGCGCCGTACACATGAATGCTGATCGACACTTGGTCGCTGTGGGCATTGCTGACCTGGTGGATATCGCCGACCTTGGGCGACACCGCCTCGACCTGGCCCGGCACCAATTGGATCGGCTTGCCCTCGGCGACCAGGCGGCCGTCGGGCGCGCGCTCGAAGCCCTGGGAGAACTCCGCGCCGCGCAACATACCGATCAGGCCCCACACGCGGTGGTCATGAATCGGCGTGCTTTGCCCCGGCCCCCACACAAAGCTGACGATGCTGAACCGCTGGCGCGAATCGGCATGCAGCAGGAATTGCTGGTAGCGCTCGGGGTCGGGTTGGGCAAATTCATCGGGGAGCCAGTCATCGTGGCTGACCAGTTGCGCCAGCAGCTTGCCGCCACGGTGCAACAGGTCGCCTTCACGTGGATTGCCGTCGATCAATTCCGCCAGGGCGCCAATAAAGGCTCTGAGTCTCTCGGGGTGTCGGGCCTGGGTCATGACAATTCCATCGTTGGTCTGCGTTGATGGGTTTATCTAAGCATAATGTTTATGGTTAATATGCTATTTTTTAATGATTAGCTTATAGCTATAGGTAATTTAGAACCGGTCTGAATAGCGTTAGACGTTATCGATTGGAGGGTGGGCTATCCAGACAACGTTCCTGCAACTATGCTTCGCACACATCTTAATGACTGTTCTCTATGTGCGGCCCAAATGAAAATTGACGATATCGATGCCTTTGTCGAAGTGATTCGTTGCCAGTCCATCAGCCATGCCGCCGAGTCGTTGCAACTGACCCAGCCGGCCATTACCCGCCGCGTGCAGAACTTCGAGCAGGCGCTGGGTGTGGAACTGTTCGACCGCAACACCAAGCCCCTCAAGCCTACGCTGATCGGTAGGCGCGTCTACGAGCAGTGCCGGTTGATCCTGCGCGAGATGGACGCCCTGCGCGAACTGGTCGCCACCGACGCGCCGCCCACCGGCCTGCTGCGCCTGGGCGTGCCGCAGACCATCGGCGATGTGGTGCTGCTGGATGCGCTCAAGCACCTGCGGACCGAGTACATCGACCTGCGTGCCCAGGTTGCCACCGGTTGGGGCAGCCAACTGGTGGGCAAGATCGAACGCGGTGAGCTCGACGCGGCGGTTGCGCTGTTCCCGGCGGGCAAGATTTTCCCGGATAACGTCGTCGGCGAGTCCATCGGCAAGATGGAATTGGTGGTGGTCTGCGCCAAGGCCCAGTTGCCGAAAAAGCCCTGCAAACTGGCGGATGTGTACCAGAACGGCTGGATTCTCAACCCGGACGGCTGCGGCTTCCGCGCCGGTTTGCAACGCACCTTGTCCGACCAGGGCCTGGCGCTGCGGGTCAACCTGGAAACCTTTGGCACCGAGCTGCAATTGGGCCTGGTCGCTGACGGCCTCGGCCTGGGCCTGGTGCCACGGCCCTTGCTGGAACGCAGCGCGCACCGTGAGCAATTGGCGGTGATGCCGCTCAAGGACTTCAAGCCGGTGATGGATTTGTGGCTGATCTACCCGCACTTCCTCGGCAACCTGCAAGGCCCGGTGGATGCTTTCGGCAAGTGGGTGGCCGATTCGCTGCACAAGATTCGCAACGCTGCCTGAGGATCATAAAAAAATATAATAATTAGCTTAGATTAAAATGTGCTTTTTATTATTTTTTTGCATCCCATAGGCTTGCCTGGAAGTCCTTAAGGCCATCCAGGAAGTTTTGCCATGAGCAGCGTCACCTCGATCTCCAGCGTTTCCAACACTGTTCGCCAGCGCGTCACCCCGGAAGAATGGGAGGTGCGCGTCAAACTGGCCGCCGCCTATCGTCTGGCGGCCCTGTACAAGTGGACCGACCATATCTACACGCACTTCTCCGCCCGCGTGCCGGGCCCGGAGGAGCATTTTTTGATCAATGCCTTCGGCTTGTTGTTCGATGAAATCAGCGCCTCCAACCTGGTCAAGGTCGACCTCGACGGCACCATTGTCGATGACCCGACCGGCCTGGGCATCAACTACGCCGGCTACGTGATCCACAGCGCCATCCACGGTGCACGCCACGACTTGCAAGCGGTGCTGCACACGCACACCCGCGACGGTATTGCGGTGTCGGCGCAAAAGGACGGCCTGCTGCCGATCTCCCAGCATTCGATTGGTTTTTCCGGGCGCGTGGCGTACCACGGCTATGAAGGCATTGCCCTCGACCTCGACGAGCGCGAACGCCTGGTGGCGGACCTGGGCGACAAGAGTGTGATGATCCTGCGTAACCACGGCTTGTTGACGGCGGGGGTGAGCGTCGAACACGCCTTCCAGCAACTGCAGCAGTTGGAGCGTGCGTGCAATATTCAGGTCGCGGCGCAGGCGGCAGGGAATGCGGAGCTGATCTTCCCGCCGGCCGAGGTGGTGGAAAAAGTCGAGCAGCAAGCCAAGGCGCATGCCAGTGGCGAGGGGCCGGGGGTAGCGCGGCATTGGAATGCGCTGATTCGGCAGCTGGAGCGTAGCGATACCGAGTACAAGAACTGATCTGGAGTTCACTCTAGAGCTGAACATGTGGGAGCGGGCTTGCTCGCGAATGCGGAGTATCAGTC
>NZ_JBAWDE010000296.1:0-17418 GCF_049590575.1 Pseudomonas sp. | reverse complement strand
CTGTGGCTCGGCCCGGTCGACGGCGGCGTGGCGGCGATGGTCAGCCTGCAAGGCTTGAACAACCCGGCGCTGCTGCGCGTGCAAGCGTTGGATTTGCCCGGCGTGCAGCTGGTGGATCGCCTGGGCGACTTGAACCGGGTGTTCGCCGACACGCAGATCAGCGCGGCCGAATTGAAGCTGGCGTCGTGCGTGTTGATCGTGCTGTTGCTGATCCTGCCGTTCGGCGTCGGCGGCGCCCTGCGCATTGTCGCCCTGCCGCTGCTGGCTGCGCTGTGCAGCCTGGCCAGCCTGGGTTGGCTGGGCCAGCCGCTGACCTTGTTCAGCCTGTTCGGCCTGCTGTTGGTCACGGCCATCAGCGTCGACTACGCGATTTTGATGCGCGAACAAATCGGCGGCCCTGCCGTCAGTCTTTTAGGCACGCTGCTGGCGGCGCTGACGACCTGGTTGTCGTTTGGCCTGCTGGCGGTGTCGAGTACACCCGCTGTGAGTAATTTCGGTCTATCGGTCAGCCTGGGCCTGGCATTCAGCTTTATGCTGGCGCCCTGGGCCGGCCATCAGAAGCACGCCTCATGAATGTGATTATCGCCAATCTGGCAAGGAGCCTTCGTGCCCACAGTTGAAATGGAACGTCGCCAGGTGGTGGTGATCGGTGCCGGCCCGTCCGGTGCCATTGCCGCCGCACTGCTAAAGCGCAACGGGCATGATGTATTGATTATCGAGCGCCAGCATTTTCCGCGGTTCTCGATTGGTGAAAGCCTGTTGTCACACTGCATCGACTTTATCGAAGAGGCCGGGATGCTCGACGCCGTGCAGGCGGCGGGGTTCCAGGTGAAAACCGGCGCGGCGTTCGCCTGGGGCGAGCGCTACAGCGCGTTTGATTTCGGCGACACGTTCAGCAACGGCAAGCCGACCACCTTCCAGGTGCAGCGCGCCGAGTTCGACAAGCTGCTGGCCGATCAGGCGGCGCTGCAAGGCGTGGAAATCCGCTACGGCGAAACTATCGTCGGCGTGGATTTTTCCGGCGAGTGCCGCTACCTGCACGTGCGCCGTGAGAACGGCAGCGAGTACCACCTCAAGGCCAAGTTCGTGCTCGACGCCAGCGGCTACGGCCGCGTGCTGCCGCGCCTGCTCGACCTTGAAGCGCCGTCGAACTTTCCGCTGCGCCAGGCGGTGTTCACCCACGTCGAAGACCGCATCGAACACCCAGGTTTTGACCGCACCAAGATCCTCGTGACCACCCACCCCACCCGCCGCGATATCTGGTTCTGGACCATCCCGTTCAGCAACGGCCGCTGCTCGGTGGGCGTGGTCGCGGCCAAGGAGCATTTCGACGGCCGCGACAGCGACCTCGACGCCTGCCTGCGCAGCTTTATCGATGAAACCCCAAGCCTTTCCGGTGTGCTGCAAAACGCCGTGTGGGATACGCCGGCGCGGACCATCGGTGGCTACTCGGCCAACGTCAAAACCCTGCACGGCCCAGGATTTGCGCTGCTGGGCAATGCGGCGGAATTCCTCGACCCGGTGTTCTCCTCCGGCGTAACCATCGCCATGCGCTCGGCGAGCATGGCGGCCGCCCTGTTGCATCGCCAGTTGAGCGGCGAGGCGGTGGACTGGCAAAGCGAATTCGCCGAGCCGCTCAAGCGCGGAGTCGACACCTTCCGCTGCTACGTCGAAGGCTGGTACGCCGGCACGTTCCAGGACGTCATTTTCCATCCGGGCAGCGCGCCGGAGATTCGCCGGATGATCAGCTCGATCCTCGCCGGTTACGCCTGGGATGAACGTAACCCGTTTGTCAGCGAGCCCAAACGGCGGCTGCGGATGTTGTCGGAAATTTGTGCAGGGGATGCCGCGTGAGCAGTCAGTATCTCAGTAAGAACTACGTCGAAGAAACCAAGTTCGGCTTCTGGTTCCTGCGCAGCCACACCTGGCAGCATCACGTGTTGCGCGTAGCGATCAACGACCTGCGCGGTTTGTTCAGCGAGCCATTGCCGGAGGCGCCAGTGCTGCTGGACGCCGGTTGTGGCCAGGGCAAGTCCTTCAAGTTGCTGCACCAGGTATTTGCACCGGCGCGCTTGATCGGCCTGGATGCCGACCTTCACAGCCTGGAACTGAGCCGCACAGAAGCTGCGCGCCAGGGCCTGGCCGTCGAGCTGATCGGCAGCGACTGCGCCACCCTCGAGGTGCCCGACGCCAGCGTCGATATCCTGTTCTGCCACCAGACCTTCCACCATCTGGTCGAACAACAGCGTGCGCTGAACGAGTTTTACCGAGTGCTCAAGCCGGGCGGCTATTTGCTGTTTGCCGAGTCCACCGAAGCCTATATCGACACCTGGGTGATTCGCTGGCTGTTCCGCCACCCGATGCACGTGCAGAAAAGTGCCGAGCAATACCTGCAGATGCTGCGCGAGCAGGGTTTTGAATTCGGTGCGCAGAACGTCTCGTACCCGTATTTGTGGTGGAGCCGCGCCACGGATTTCGGCCTGTTGGAACGCTGGGGCCTGCGCCAGGCGCCACCGGTGGGACAACGCGAGGAAACGCTGGTCAACTGCGTGGCGCGCAAACCCTTGGCGAGCGCGCCAACATGATGCGCATGCTGTTGATCGGTTGCCTGATGCTGCTCAGCGCCTGCGCCAGCCAGCCGCCGCTGCCGGAGAAAACGCCGCCGCTGGTGCTGCCGATGCAGTTGCATGTACAGCGCCTGGCTGACGGCCAGCGCCAGGACTCATTGCTGGTGATCCAGCGCGAAAACGGCGGCATTCGCTGGTCGATGATGGACCCGCTGGGCATCCCTCAGGCCCGGCAAAAGCTGATCAATGGCGAATGGCAGGCCGATGGCTTACTGCCGCCCAACCCGCAGGCACGCGAGCTGTTTGCTGCGTTGCTGTTCGCCCTGACCTCGGCGGATGAGCTACGCGCGCTTTACCCGAGCGCCGAAGCCAGGGACCTCACGCGGACGCTGCCGGGGCATTGGCAAATCGTCTATCAGTCTTCAGAGGTGTTCAGCGTGAATATCGCGGGCCAGCCCTTGAGCTATCGCATCACGCCGCTGGGGGCTGCGCAATGACCGTCTACCTCAATGCACTGGGCCTGATCTGCGCCTTGGGCCGTGGCCAGGACGAAGTCAGCCGCAGCCTGTTTGCCGGTGACTGCGCGGGTATGCGCGCCGAAAGCGGCTGGGTGCCGGAGCGCGTGCTGCCGGTGGGCGGTGTGTACGGCGAGTTGGTGACCATCCCGGTGGAGTTGGGCCAGCAAAGCAGCCGCAACAACCAATTACTGCTGGAGGCGGCGTTGCAGATCGAGGCCGATATCCGCCAGGCAATCGAGTGTTACGGCGCATCGCGAGTCGGCATCGTGCTGGGCACCAGCACCTCGGGCATTGATGAAGCCAGCCGTGGCATTGCCCAGTACCTGCGCGACCAGCAGTTCCCCGGCGACTACGACTACCAGCAACAGGAACTCAGCGCGCCAGCGAACTTCCTCGCCGACTGGCTGCAACTGAGCGGCCCGGCGTATGTGATTTCCACCGCCTGCACCTCCAGCGCCCGCGCGCTGATGAGCGCCCAGCGCCTGCTGGACCTGGGCGTGTGCGACGCGGTGATCTGCGGCGGCGTCGACAGCTTGTGCAAGTTGACGCTCAACGGCTTCAGTTCACTGGAAGCGGTGTCGAACCAGCGCTGCAATCCGTTTTCGGCGAACCGCGACGGCATCAATATCGGCGAAGCCGCGGTGCTGTTTCTGATGAGCCGCGAGGCTGCGCCCATCGCTTTGCTCGGCAGCGGCGCCAGTTGCGACGCGCACCATATCTCCGCGCCGGAGCCCACCGGCAAAGGCGCCTTGCAGGCGATGCGCAAGGCCCTGGCCAGTGCCAGGCTCGCTCCCGAGCAGATCGGCTACTTGAACCTGCACGGCACCGCCACCCAACATAACGACGCCATGGAAAGCCTGGCCGTCGCCAGTCTGTTCCCGCAGGGCGTGGCCTGCTCATCGACCAAGCCCATGAGCGGCCACACCCTGGGCGCTGCGGGTGCGCTGGAAGCGGCGTTCTGCTGGTTGAGCCTGGCTCACGGCAAGGTGCCCCCGCATGTGTGGGACGGCCACGCCGACCCGGCACTGCCCGCCCTGCAATGGGCGCACACCGGCGACCCCCTGGAAAAACGCTGCCTGATGAGCAACTCGTTTGCCTTCGGCGGCAATAACGTCAGCCTGATTATCGGAGAGGCCCCATGATCGATTGGCCACTCGCCGAACTGCTGCCCCATGCGGGCGACATGATCCTGATCGACCAGGTGCTGTCGTTCGATGACGAGCAGGTTCACACCCACGCCACCGTCAAGCCCGGCGGCCTGTTCAACCGCGCGGACGGCAGCCTGCCGGCCTGGGTCGGCATTGAGCTGATGGCACAAAGCGTCGCCGCCTACGCCGGTTGCCGCGCGCGCCAGAAAGGCGCAGCGGTGGAACTCGGCTTCCTGCTGGGCACACGTAAGTTCGAGTGCAACGTGGAATCCTTCCCGGCAGGCGCCGAGTTGAGTATTCACGGCTTGCGCTCGCTGGAAGACGACAACGGCATGGGTGTGTTCGAATGCCACCTGACCGGTGACGGTATCCAGGCCAGCGCCCGCTTGAATGTATTTCGACCGCCCCAGGCGGCCAACTATTTAGATGAATCGAAGGACCCAACGTCATGACTGAATCCGTACTGGTCACCGGCTCCAGCCGTGGCATCGGCCGCGCCATCGCTCTGCGCCTGGCCCAGGCCGGGCATGACCTCGTACTGCATTGCCGCAGTGGCCGCGCGGAGGCCGACGCGGTAAAGGTCGAGATCGAAGCGCTGGGCCGCACGGCGCGGGTGCTGCAATTCGACGTGGCGGACCGCGCCAGCTGCAAGGAAATCCTTGAGGCCGATGTGGAGCAACATGGCGCGTATTACGGCGTGGTGCTGAATGCCGGCCTGACCCGCGACGGCGCCTTCCCGGCCTTGTCCGAAGACGATTGGGACGTGGTGATGCGCACCAACCTCGACGGTTTCTACAACGTGCTGCACCCGGTGATGATGCCGATGATTCGTCGTCGCGCACCGGGGCGCATCGTGTGTATCACGTCGGTGTCCGGGCTGATCGGCAACCGTGGCCAGGTCAACTACAGCGCGTCCAAAGCCGGCCTGATTGGTGCCGCCAAGGCCCTGGCGATCGAGCTGGGCAAGCGCAAGATCACCGTCAACTGCGTGGCCCCCGGCTTGATCGACACCGCGATGCTGGATGAAAACGTACCGGTGGAAGAACTGATGAAGATGATCCCGGCGCAACGCATGGGCACCCCGCAAGAGGTGGCCGGCGCGGTGAATTTCCTGATGTCGGCCGAAGCCGGCTACATCACGCGCCAGGTGTTGGCCGTGAACGGAGGCTTGTGCTGATGAAACGTGTCGTCGTCACCGGCATGGCCGGCATCACCTCCCTGGGCAGCGATTGGGACACCATCGCCGCCAACTTTCGCGCCAACCGCAGCGGCATCCGGCGCATGGACGAGTGGGACCGCTTCACCGAATTGAACACGCGCCTGGCCGGGCCGATCGACGACTTCGTGGTACCCGCGCACTGGACACGCAAGCAGCTGCGCAGCATGGGCCGGGTATCGCGCCTGGCGGTGTGGGCGGCGGAGCAGGCATTGCAGGACGCCGGTTTGCTCGGTGACGAATCGATCAAGGACGGACGCATGGGCGTGGCCTGCGGCTCATCCACCGGCAGCACCGACGAGATCAAGGCCTTTGGCAATATGCTGCTGAACTCGGTGGCCGAAGGGCTGAATGCCAACTCCTATGTGCGCATGATGCCGCACACCACGGCGGCGAATATCAGCATCTTTTTTGGCCTGACCGGGCGGCTGATCCCCACGTCCAGCGCCTGCACCAGCGGCAGCCAGGGCATCGGCTATGCCTACGAGGCGATCAAGTTCGGCCGCCTGCCATTGATGCTCGCCGGCGGCGCCGAAGAGCTGTGCCCGACCGAAGCCATGGTCTTCGACGCGCTCTACGCCACCAGCCTGAAAAACGATGCGCCGCAGACCAGCCCACGCCCTTACGACAGTGGCCGCGATGGCCTGGTGATCGGTGAAGGCGGCGGCATGTTGGTGCTCGAAGAGCTGGAGCACGCCCTGGCGCGCGGTGCGCATATCCATGCCGAACTCGTCGGTTTCGGCAGCAATGCCGACGGCCAGCACACCACCCGCCCGGAACAGAAAACCATGCGCCGCGCGATGGAGCTGGCCCTGGAAGATGCCGGGCTTACTCCCGATGCCATCGGCTACGTGAATGGCCACGGCACCGCCACCGACCAGGGCGACATCGCCGAAACCCTGGCCACCAGCAGCCTGTTCGGCAGCCGCATGCCGATCAGCTCGCAGAAAAGCTTCCTCGGCCACACCCTGGGCGCGTGCGGCGCGCTGGAATCCTGGTTCAGCATCGAGATGATGAACCGCGACCAGTACGTGCACACCTTCAACCTGGATAGCGTCGACCCGCAATGCGGCGAGCTGGATTACCTGCAGGGTGAGTTTCGCGAGATGCACCACGACTACGTGATGAACAACAACTTTGCCTTTGGCGGCGTGAACACCTCGCTGATCTTCCGCCGCTGGTCCTGACTTTTTAATCGATTGGAGAAAACGGAATGTCTTCCTTGCTACGCGCTACCTTCATCACCCTGGCCCTGTTGGCTACCGCAGGCTGCACCAGCAAGCCGGTGCTCAACACCCAGCATGACCTGTCGGCCAACACCCCGGTCAGCGACGAAAAGATCAAAACCATCATCGTCAACGCCCTGCAAAAGCGCGAATGGACCGTGCAACGCCTGAGCCCCCAGCTGGTGCAGGCCGAGATCACCGTGCGTAACCAGTATTACGCGGCGATCGACATCCGTTACACCCGCAACAGCTACGCCATCACCTACCGCGACAGCCGCGACCTGGGCTACAAGGACGGCAAGATCCATCGCAACTACAACCGTTGGGTGAGCATGCTGGATCGCGACATCCTGGCGGCGTTGCGCAGCAGCGGTGTTAATGCGTCGGGGGCTTCGCCGCAGAACTGAAACCTGCCGGACCTGTGGCGAGCGGGCTCGCCACAACAAGCCCGCTCGCCACCAACAACTCCACAAACGCCTTCGCCCTCGGCGACTGCGCGCCCTTGCGTTGCACCAGCCACACCGCCGTCATCGCCTCCTGATCGAGCAAGGTGCGATACACCACGCCATCGATGCGGATGCGCTGGTAAGACGCCGGCAGCACCGACACGCCCAACCCCGCCGCCACCAGACCGATGATGGTCATCGCCTCCCCCGCCTCCTGGGCAAAGTGCGGGCTGAAGCCCGCGTCCCGCGCCAGGTTGAGCAGCTGGGCATACAGGCCACTGCCGTAAGTGCGTGGGAAAAACACAAACGGTTCGTCAGCCAGTTGCTTCAAATGCAAACCGCGCTCGCTGCCTTGCACCAGGGGATGGCCGGCGTTGAGTACGGCGACCAAGGGCTCGCGCATCAACTCGATCACACTCAGCGAATCCGGCAACGGCAGCGGGCGCATCAGCCCAACCTGGATCGACTCATCCACCAGCGACTCAGCCACCTCGGTGCTGCTCATTTCCTGCAGGTTCAAGTGCACCGCCGGAAAGGCCTGGCGAAACGCGAAGATCGCCTGCGGAATGCTCGAGTTGAACGGCGCCGACGACGTGAAGCCGATCTTCAATTCCCCCAGCTCACCCAACTGCGCACGGCGTGCCACATCGGCGGCCTTGTCGACCTGCGCCAGCACCAGCCGCGCTTCCTGCAAAAACAGGCGACCGGCCTCGCTCAGCTCGACCCGACGGTTGGTGCGTTCAAACAAGCGCGCGCCCACTTCTTGCTCCAGGGCCTGGATCTGCTGACTCAACGGCGGCTGCGAGATGCCCAGCACCTGCGCGGCGCGGCCAAAATGCAGTTCTTCGGCGACGGCGATGAAGTACCGCAGGTGACGTAATTCCATGCAAATTCCATTAGGTCGTAAAAGCTATCAAACAGGTCGAACAATATATTGGAAAGAATCATTAGCCGGCTATATGCTTTTTTGCATTGCCAGTCCTGGCAGGCTTTTCCTCGCCGAGGTCCCCGTGAAATCTGCTGTCGCTCCACTCGCTCAAGAAGTCCCACCTACCGCCCTGGATGAAGTGGTGGCCCAGCTCAACGAGCACTACATCGAAAAAGGCACGCCGATGTTCATGCGCACGGTGCTGGCGCTGTTTTCCGGCGGTTTCGCCACCTTTGCCCTGCTGTATTGCGTACAGCCGATGATGCCGGCGCTGTCCCACGAGTTTTCCATCAACGCGGCGCAGAGCAGCCTGATCCTGTCGGTGGCCACGGCGATGCTGGCCTTCGGGCTGCTGATCACCGGGCCGATTTCCGACACCCTCGGGCGCAAACCGGTGATGGTCGCCGCGCTGTTCTGTGCAGCCCTGGCCACCATCGCCAGCGGCCTGATGCCGTCCTGGGAGGGCATCCTGCTGATGCGTGCACTGGTCGGCCTGTCCCTGAGCGGCTTGGCCGCCGTGGCCATGACGTACCTCAGCGAAGAGATCCACCCGCAACACATCGGCCTGGCCATGGGCCTGTACATCGGCGGCAACGCCATTGGCGGCATGAGCGGGCGCCTGATCATGGGCGTGCTGATCGACTTCGTCAGTTGGCACACCGCCACACTCATCATCGGCGCGCTGGCGCTGATCGCGGCCACGGTGTTCTGGAAAATCCTCCCGGAATCGCGCAACTTCCGCGCCAGCAGCCTCAAGCCGCGCAGCCTGATGGACGGCTTCGTGATGCACTTCAAGGACGCCGGCCTGCCGTGGCTGTTCCTCGAAGCATTCCTGCTGATGGGCGCGTTTGTGACGATGTTCAACTACATCGGCTATCGCCTGCTGGCTTCGCCTTATGAGCTGAGCCAGGCAGTGGTCGGCCTGTTGTCGCTGGTGTACCTCTCAGGCATCTACAGCTCGGCGAAAATCGGCTCGCTGGCCGACCGCCTTGGCCGCCGCCGCGTGCTGTGGGGCACCATCGTGCTGATGCTGTGCGGCATGCTGCTGACCCTGTTCACGCCGCTGTGGCTGGTGGTGCCGGGCATGCTGATCTTCACCTTCGGCTTCTTCGGCGCGCACTCGGTGGCGAGCAGCTGGATCGGCCGGCGCGCGGTCAAGGCCAAGGGGCAAGCGTCGTCGTTGTACCTGTTCTGCTACTACGTGGGATCGAGCATTGCAGGCACGGCGGGCGGGTTCTTCTGGCACTTTGCCGGGTGGAATGGGATTGGCGGGTTTATCGTGGCGCTGTTGATCGGCGCGTTGCTGGTAGCGTTGAAGCTGGCGAAGTTGCCGCCGCTGGGCCATGTGAAAGCCTGAGGATTTCTGGCTTTTAATGTGGGAGGGGGCAAGCCCCCTCCCACATTTGTTGTGCGTGTTATTCGTGGTACTGCGCCGACAACTCATGCACCGCGCGCAGGAATGCGCCGGCATGCTCCGGGTTCACTTCCGGGGTGATGCCGTGGCCGAGGTTGAACACGTGCCCGGTGCCCTTGCCGTAGCTGGCCAGGATGCGACCGACTTCGGTGCGGATCGCTTCCGGTTTGGCGTAGAGCACGGTCGGGTCCATGTTGCCTTGCAGCGCAACTTGGCCACCCACACGACGGCGGGCTTCGCCGATGTCGCAGGTCCAGTCCAGGCCCAGCGCATCGGCGCCGGCGTCGGCGATGCTTTCCAGCCACAGGCCGCCGCCCTTGGTGAACAGGATCACCGGCACCTTGCGACCCTCGTGCTCGCGGATCAGGCCGCTGACGATCTTGCGCATATAGGCCAGGGAGAATTCCTGGTACGCCGCCGCCGACAGGTTGCCGCCCCAGGTGTCGAAGATCTGCACCGCTTGCGCGCCGGCCATGATCTGGCCGTTGAGGTAAGACGTCACCGACTGCGCCAGCTTGTCCAGCAGCAAGTGCATGGCTTGCGGGTTGTCGTAGAGCATGGCCTTGGTCTTGCGGAAGTCTTTCGACGAGCCGCCTTCGACCATGTAAGTGGCCAGGGTCCACGGGCTGCCGGAGAAGCCGATCAGCGGCACGCGGCCGTTCAGCTCGCGGCGGATGGTGCTCACGGCGTCCATCACGTAGCCCAGGTCTTTGTGCGGATCAGGAATCGGCAGGGCTTCGATATCGGCCAGGGTGCTGACGACTTTCTTGAAGCGCGGGCCTTCGCCGGTTTCAAAATACAGGCCTTGGCCCATGGCGTCGGGGATGGTCAGGATATCGGAGAAGAGGATCGCCGCGTCCAGTTGTGGGTAGCGGTCCAGCGGCTGCATCGTGACTTCGCAGGCGAACTCCGGGTTCATGCACAGGCTCATGAAGTCGCCGGCGTTGGCGCGACTGGCGCGGTATTCCGGCAGGTAGCGACCGGCCTGGCGCATCATCCACACAGGGGTGACGTCCACGGGTTGCTTGAGCAGGGCACGAAGGAAACGGTCGTTCTTGAGGGCAGTCATGTCGGCATCCGCAAAAAAAGTGCGGGCATTTTCTCAGAGCGCGACGCAAAAGGCACGGAATGCGCCGTGCCTTTTGTCTATCGGGTCAATTTGTCGCGGATATGGAAGCGCTGCAAAACCAATGTGGGAGGGGGCTTGCCCCCGATTGCAGTGTGTCAGTTTCAATATCCGTAACTGAACCAACGCTATCGGGGGCAAGCCCCCTCCCACAGTTTGATCCCATTCCAATCCGGGATCGAGATCAGACTTGCAGGTAATCCAGGATCCCTTCGGCGGCATTGCGGCCTTCGAAGATCGCCGTCACCACCAGGTCAGACCCGCGCACCATGTCGCCACCGGCGAAGATCTTCGGGTTGCTGGTCTGGTGTTTGTACTGGCCTTGTTCCGGGGCTACCACGCGGCCCTGGCTGTCGGTCTGGATTTCGAACTGCTCGAACCACGGCGCCGGGCTTGGGCGGAAACCGAAGGCGATGACCACGGCGTCGGCCGGGATGATCTCTTCGGAACCCGGGATCGGCTCAGGGCTGCGACGGCCACGGGCGTCCGGTTCGCCAAGACGGGTCTCGACCACCTTCACGCCTTCGACGCGGTCTTCACCGACAATGGCGATCGGCTGGCGGTTGTAGAGGAATTTCACGCCTTCTTCCTTGGCGTTCTTCACCTCTTTGCGCGAGCCGGGCATGTTGGCTTCGTCGCGGCGATAGGCACAGGTCACCGACTTGGCGCCCTGGCGGATCGACGTGCGGTTGCAGTCCATCGCGGTGTCGCCACCGCCGAGTACCACGACCTTCTTGCCTTTCATGTCGACGAAATCTTCCGGCGACTTTTCAAAGCCCAGGTTGCGGTTGACGTTGGCGATCAGGAAGTCGAGCGCGTCGTACACGCCCGGCAGGTCCTCACCGGCAAAACCGCCCTTCATGTAGGTGTAGGTGCCCATGCCCATGAATACCGCATCGTATTCTTCGAGCAGTTGCTCCATGGTGATGTCTTTGCCGATCTCGGTGTTCAGGCGGAATTCGATGCCCATGCCGGTGAACACTTCGCGGCGATTGCTCAACACGGTCTTTTCCAGCTTGAACTCGGGGATGCCGAAGGTCAGCAGGCCACCGATTTCCGGGTTCTTGTCGAACACCACCGGGGTCACGCCGCCACGCACCAGCACGTCGGCACAGCCCAGGCCCGCCGGGCCCGCGCCGATGATCGCGACGCGCTTGCCGGTCGGCTTGACCTTGGACATGTCCGGGCGCCAGCCCATGGCGAACGCGGTGTCGGTGATGTACTTCTCGACCGAGCCGATGGTCACCGCGCCGAAGCCGTCGTTGAGGGTGCAGGCACCCTCGCACAGACGGTCCTGCGGGCACACCCGGCCGCAGACTTCCGGCAGGGTGTTGGTCTGGTGCGACAGCTCGGCGGCGGCGAGGATGTTGCCCTCGGCCACCAATTTGAGCCAGTTGGGAATGAAGTTGTGCACCGGGCACTTCCATTCGCAATACGGGTTACCGCAACCCAGGCAGCGGTGGGCCTGGTCGGCCGAGTGCTGGGGTTTGAAGGGTTCGTAGATTTCCACGAACTCTTTCTTGCGTTGACGCAACAGTTTCTTCTTCGGATCTTTGCGCCCGACATCGATGAACTGGAAGTCGTTATTCAGACGTTCAGCCATGTTAAAACCTCATCAAACTCTTCAGGCGCATATCACTGCGGGTTGGCACGGATGCTGGAAAGCAACGATTTCAGGTTGGCAGCCTTGGGCTTGACCAGCCAGAAACGACGCAGGTAATCATCGAGGTTTTCGGCGAGGTTGCGGCCCCATTCGCTGCCGGTCTCCTCGACGTACTCGTCCAGCACGTGCTGCAAGTGGTTCCGGTAGGATTCCATGGCTTCGCCGCTGATCCGCTGGATCTCGACCAACTCGTGGTTGACCTTGTCGACGAAGGTGTTGTCCTGGTCGAGCACGTAGGCGAAACCGCCGGTCATGCCCGAACCGAAGTTGTAACCGGTCTTGCCCAGTACCGCGACAAAGCCCCCGGTCATGTACTCGCAGCAGTGATCGCCCGTGCCTTCCACCACGGTGTGGGCACCGGAGTTACGCACGGCGAAACGCTCACCGGCAGTCCCGGCGGCGAACAGCTTGCCACCGGTGGCGCCGTACAGGCAGGTGTTGCCGATGATCGCGCTTTCCTGCGACTTGTAGACGCTGCCGATGGGCGGAACGATCACCAGCTTGCCGCCGGTCATGCCCTTGCCCACGTAGTCGTTGGCGTCGCCTTCGAGGTACATGTTCAGGCCACCGGCATTCCACACGCCGAAGCTCTGGCCCGCAGTGCCCTTGAAGCGGAAGGTGATCGGCGCTTTCGCCATCCCCTGGTTGCCGTGCTTGCGTGCGATTTCGCCGGAGACGCGTGCGCCGATGGAACGGTCGCAGTTGCAGATATCCAGAGCGAATTCGCCACCGCTGGCGTCGTTGATCGAGGAGCCGGCCATGTCGACCATCTTCTCGGCCAACAGGCCTTTGTCGAACGGCGGGTTGCGGTCTACCTGGCAGAATTGCGGCTTGTCTGCCGGGATGTGATCGCTGCCCAACAGCGGCGTCAGGTCCAGGTGGTTCTGCTTGGCGGTCTGGCCCTCAAGGATATCCAGCAGATCGGTACGGCCGATCAGCTCTTCGAGGGAGCGCACGCCCAGCTTGGCCAGCCACTCACGGGTTTCTTCGGCGACGTAGGTGAAGAAATTCACCACCATGTCGACGGTGCCGATGTAGTGGTCCTTGCGCAGCTTCTCGTTCTGAGTGGCGACGCCAGTGGCGCAGTTGTTCAAGTGGCAGATGCGCAGGTATTTGCAACCCAGGGCGATCATTGGCGCGGTGCCGAAGCCGAAGCTTTCGGCGCCGAGGATCGCGGCCTTGATCACGTCGAGGCCGGTTTTCAGGCCGCCGTCGGTCTGCACCCGGACCTTGCCGCGCAAGTCGTTGCCGCGCAGGGTCTGGTGGGTTTCGGCCAGGCCGAGTTCCCACGGTGCGCCGGCGTACTTGATCGAGGTCAGCGGCGAAGCGCCGGTACCGCCGTCGTAGCCGGAGATGGTGATCAGGTCGGCATAGGCCTTGGCCACGCCGGCAGCGATGGTGCCCACGCCGGCTTCCGCGACCAGTTTCACCGAGACCAGCGCCTGCGGGTTGACTTGTTTCAAGTCGAAAATCAGCTGCGACAAATCCTCGATCGAGTAGATGTCGTGGTGCGGCGGCGGCGAAATCAGGGTCACGCCCGGCACTGCGTAACGCAGCTTGGCGATCAGGCCGTTGACCTTGCCACCTGGCAGTTGCCCGCCCTCACCCGGCTTGGCGCCCTGGGCGACTTTGATCTGCAGCACTTCGGCGTTGACCAGGTATTCCGGGGTCACACCAAAACGACCCGTCGCGACCTGCTTGATTTTCGAGCTCTTGATGGTGCCGTAGCGCGCCGGGTCTTCACCGCCTTCGCCGGAGTTGGAACGCGCACCCAGGCGGTTCATGGCTTCGGCCAGGGCTTCGTGAGCTTCGGGCGACAAGGCGCCGAGGGAAATACCGGCGGAGTCGAAGCGCTTGAGGATCGATTCCAGTGGTTCGATTTCGCTGATGGCCAGCGGCGTGTCCAGGGTTTTCACCTTGAACAGGTCACGAATCATCGACACCGGGCGGTTATCCACCAGCGCGGTGTAGACCTTGAATTTGGCGTAGTCGCCCTGCTGCACGGCGGCTTGCAGGGTGCTGACCACGTCCGGGTTGTAGGCGTGGTATTCGCCACCGTGCACGAACTTGAGCAGGCCACCTTGCTGGATCGGCTTGCGCGCGCTCCAGGCTTCGGCAGCCAGGGCTTTCTGTTCGGCTTCGATGTCGACGAAACGCGCACCCTTGATGCGGCTCGGCACGCCACGGAAGCTCAGCTCGCAAACCTCTTCGGACAGGCCGATGGCTTCGAACAGCTGTGCGCCACGGTAAGACGTGACGGTGGAGATGCCCATCTTCGACAGGATCTTCAGCAAGCCCTTGGTGATGCCCTTACGGTAGTTCTTGAACACCTCATAAAGGTCGCCCAGCACTTCACCGGTCCGGATCAGGTCGCCCAGCACTTCGTACGCGAGGAACGGGTAGACCGCCGAGGCGCCGAAACCGATCAGCACCGCAAAGTGGTGCGGGTCACGGGCAGTGGCGGTTTCGACGAGGATGTTGGAGTCGCAACGCAGGCCCTTTTCGGTCAGGCGATGGTGCACCGCGCCGGTCGCCAGCGAGGCGTGGATCGGCAGCTTGCCTGGGGCGATGTGACGGTCAGTCAGCACGATCTGCGTACGACCGGCGCGCACGGCTTCTTCAGCCTGATCGGCGACGTTACGCACAGCGGCTTCAAGGCCGAGGCTCTCGTCGTAGTTCAGGTCGATGATCTGGCGGTCGAAACCCGGGCGTTCCAGGGTCATCAACGAGCGCCACTTGGCCGGCGAGATAACCGGCGAGCTGAGGATCACGCGCGAAGCGTGCTCCGGCGATTCCTGGAAGATGTTGCGCTCGGCACCGAGGCACACTTCCAGCGACATCACGATGGCTTCACGCAGCGGGTCGATCGGTGGGTTGGTCACCTGGGCGAACTGCTGGCGGAAATAGTCGTACGGCGTGCGCACGCGCTGGGACAGCACGGCCATTGGCGTGTCGTCGCCCATCGAGCCGACGGCCTCGTAGCCTTGCTCGCCGAGCGGGCGCAGCACCTGGTCGCGCTCTTCGAACGTGACCTGGTACATCTTCATGTACTGTTTGAGTTGGTCGACGTCATAAAAAGCCGAACCGTGGTCGTTGTCTTCCATGGTCGCCTGGATGCGCAGGGCGTTCTTGCGCAGCCATTGCTTGTACGGGTGGCGCGACTTCAAGCGGTTGTCGATGGCGTCGGTGTCGAGGATCTGCCCGGTTTCGGTGTCCACGGCCAGGATCTGGCCAGGGCCTACACGGCCTTTGGCGATCACGTCTTCAGGCTTGTAGTCCCACACGCCGATTTCCGAGGCGAGGGTGATGAAACCGTTGGTGGTGGTGACCCAACGCGCCGGACGCAGGCCGTTGCGGTCGAGCAGGCACACCGCGTAGCGGCCGTCGGTCATGACCACGCCGGCCGGGCCGTCCCACGGCTCCATGTGCATCGAGTTGTACTCGTAGAACGCACGCAGGTCCGGGTCCATGGTTTCGACGTTCTGCCACGCAGGCGGAATGATCATGCGCACGCCACGGAACAGGTCGATGCCGCCGGTGACCATCAATTCGAGCATGTTGTCCATGCTCGAGGAGTCGGAACCCACGCGGTTGACCAGCGGGCCGAGCTCTTCGAGGTCCATCAAATCATTGGCGAACTTGGTGCGACGGGCCACAGCCCAGTTGCGGTTGCCGGTGATGGTGTTGATCTCGCCGTTGTGGGCGAGGAAGCGGAATGGCTGGGCCAGCGGCCATTTCGGCAGGGTGTTGGTGGAGAAGCGCTGGTGGAACACGCAGATTGCGGTTTGCAGGCGCTCATCGCTCAGGTCTGGATAGAAGGCGGTCAAATCCGCCGGCATCATCAGGCCTTTATAAATGATGGTCTTGTGCGAAAAGCTGCAGATGTAGTGGTCGGCATCGGCGGCGTTGGCCACGGACGAGCGACGACGCGAGGTGAACAGCTTGATCGCCATGTCCTGGTCGCTCAGGCCGTCGCCGGCGATGAACACTTGCTCGATCTGCGGCAGGCGCTCCAGGGCCAGGCGGCCGAGCACGCTGGTGTCGATCGGCACTTTGCGCCAGCCGACGAGTTGCAGGCCGGCAGCCAGGATCTCGCGGTTCATGTTCTCGCGAGCGGCTTCGGCTTTGACCGGGTCCTGGTTGAAGAACACCATGCCCACGGCGTACTGCTTGGGCAGATCGGCGCCGAAATGCTCTTTGGCGACTGCGCGCAGGAACTGGTCGGGCTTTTGAATCAGCAAGCCGCAACCGTCACCGGTCTTGCCGTCGGCGTTGATCCCACCGCGGTGGGTCATGCAGGTCAGGGCCTCGATGGCCGTTTGCAAAAGGGTATGACTGGGCTCGCCCTGCATATGGGCTATCAGGCCGAAACCGCAGTTATCCTTGAATTCATCGGGTTGGTACAGACCTGCTTTCATAGACACTTTCTCACCAGGCTGCCTCTTATTTCGAGGCAAATTTCTTTTCAATTCAACCGGTTACCTTCCACGCCGAACGTACGCCGGCTTAGCGGGGGCAAAAGGGAGGTCATTGTACACACCGACACGAACGCTCACAAATTTAGCGACGAAATGTCGCAAATCTATGTCGCATTTATGAAAGGTTTAAAGCGATATGCTGTGCTAGTCAAAACTTTTTTAATTCTGACCGCTACGACTCAAAAGTGACTTGCGCAGACACCACAAAGCGCGCGGCCTTCAGGGCTGCACGCTGTGTTGTTTTTTTTGAGGTGCTGAGAGAGCGGCCTGGGTAAGGCCGCCGGGTCTTCAGCGAGCTGTTGCCAGTTCTTGTTGAACGCTGGCGACAGTGCGAGGCCAAGGTTTACCAGCCTGAACCTTCGCTGGCAAGGTTTTGATCGCAGAATCAGCTGCGGCACGGCTGGAGAAATTGCCGTAGGTGATTACGTAGAGAGGCTTGCCGTTGAGCACTTTCTTGAAATAACGGTACTCGCCGCCCTGCTCTTTCACGAACGCCTGGGCGTTGGCTTCGGAGCTGGTGCCGAGAATCTGCACCACAAAGTTACCGGTCGGCTGGCTGCTGTACCAGCTGCTGCCCGCAGCACCGGCCTTGGCAACGGTGGCAGGTTTTTCAGCAGGCTTGGCGGCCGTGGCTGGCTTGGCGGCTGGCGCTGGCGCTGGCACAACAGGCTTGGTCACGGGCGCAGGC
>NZ_JBAWDE010000295.1:0-7839 GCF_049590575.1 Pseudomonas sp. | reverse complement strand
CGCACGAACGGCAGGCCGTGTTCCATGCGCTTGAGGAAGCCCTTGTTGAGGGCTCGCGCTTCGCCTTCCAGCACACCGCTGTGCGTCTCGATGCCGGCCTGGGCCAGGCGCTGCAGGCCACGTCCGGCGACCTCCGGGTTGGGGTCCTGCATGGCCGCAACCACCCGTGCCAGCCCGGCACTCACCAGCGCATCGGCGCACGGCGGGGTATGACCATAGTGGCTGCAAGGTTCGAGGGTGACATAGGCCGTGGCGCCACGCGCCTTGTCGCCGGCCGCGCGCAGGGCGTGCACTTCCGCATGGGGCTCGCCGGTGCGCACGTGCCAGCCTTCGCCGACAATCTGCCCACCGCGCACAATCACGCAGCCGACCCGTGGGTTGGGGTGCGTGGTGTAGCGGCCATTGCGCGCCAGTTCAAGGGCGCGGGCCATGTAATGGGCGTCGAGGATGGCTTGTTCAGCAGACGGTGAGGTCATTTTTTGGCGGGCTCACGGGCCAGGCGGTCGATCTCTTCGCGGAACTCATTGAGGTCCTGGAAGCGTCGATACACCGAGGCGAAACGGATATAGGCGACTTCGTCGAGCTTTTGCAGCTCGCCCATCACCAGCTCTCCAACCACCAGGCTCTTGACCTCGCGCTCGCCGGTCGCGCGCAGCTTGTGCTTGATATGCACCAGTGCCGCCTCCAGCCGCTCGACACTCACCGGGCGTTTTTCCAGGGCGCGCTGCATACCGGCGCGCAGTTTGTCTTCGTCGAAAGGCTGGCGGCTGCCGTCGGACTTGATCAGACGTGGCAATACCAGTTCGGCGGTTTCGAAGGTGGTGAAACGTTCACCGCAGCCAGAGGCCAGGCATTCGCGCCGGCGGCGTACTTGATCGCCCTCGGCGACCAGTCGCGAGTCAATGACCTTGGTGTCGTTGGCACCGCAGAAGGGACAGTGCATGGTGGCAGGCAACAAAAAAAGGGAGGGCCATGGTAGCGCATCCCCGTGGCAAGACAAGCCATAGCCTTTACGGTATATAGGCTGACAATTATGTTTCATATTTTTCAAGTCACGGATTTTGCCCTTTCTGGAGCCGTTCATGCAGTTACGACCACTTGTTTTGCTTAGCGTGTTCAGTGTTCTGGTCGCCTGCAGCAGCGAAGCCCCCAAGCCCGCAGCGCCGCAACCGGTGCCCGCACAAGAGAAAAAAGTACCGGGTATTGAAGACATGGGCCCCCTGCCCGCCTATCAGCGTGAAATCAGCGGCAGCCTGACCAACGTGCCGGCCGGTGCCGAAGTCGAAATGGCCCTGCTGGTGATTGATGATCGCTCGCGCCCGCAACAACTGCTGGCGAGCAGCGTACTCACCGGCAATGGCCAGCCGCTGGCGTTCCGTTTGCGCTACAACCCCGAGGCGTTCCCGGCTGGCGCACGGGTTGAGTTGCGCGGGCGCGCCAGCCAGTCCGGCCAATTGATCCTGCACCTGCCCGCTGTGCGCATCACCCAGGCGATCACCCAGACCACCGGCCCCCTGCAACTCGTCAAGGCCCCATGACGCCACCGCTGGACCTGCAAGCCGCGCTGAGTGAACTGATCGGCGACGCGCACCTGGTGCCCTGCCCGCTGCCGGGGACCGCGCTGTCGCTGTGGCTGCTGGATGCGGACAACATGGACCGCGCCTTCAGCCCCGAAGAAACCCGGCGCATCCTGCACGAGCCGCCCTACTGGAGTTTTTGCTGGGCCAGCGGCCTGGCGCTGGCGCGCTACCTGGCGGCGACTCCGGAATGGGTCGCGGGTAAGCGCGTGCTGGATTTTGGCGCCGGCTCCGGCGTAGCCGCGATTGCCGCCGTCAAGGCCGGGGCGCTGGAAGTGGTGGCCTGCGACCTCGACCCGCTGGCGTTGGCCGCGTGTCGGGCGAATGCCGAGCTCAATGGTGTCGAACTGGGCTATTCAGCGGACTTTTTCACCGAAGCCGACCGCTTCGACCTGATCCTGGTGGCCGACGTGCTCTACGACCGCGCCAACCTGCCGCTGCTCGATCAGTTCCTGACACGCAGCCGTGAAGCATTGGTGGCGGATTCGCGTGTGCGCGACTTCCAGCACCCGGCCTATCGCCGGCTTGAGATCCTCGATGCCCTGACCCTGCCGGACCTGGCCGAGCCGTGGGAGTTTCGCAAGGTGAGCCTGTACCATTCGCGGCGCCCTTAAAACCATCGCGGGCAAGCCCGCTCCCACAGTTGACCGCGTCCTCCTGTGGGAGCGGGCTTGCCTGCGATAGCTCTATTGGATTCACCATGCTTCCGGTCAACCGTGCCAGCCCTTATAGTTGCCCCATTCCCGCTTTATTCGAGACGCCCCATGAGTGAGCCCACGCCGTATATCTTCGACGTCACCACCGCCAGCTTTGAGCAGGCGGTGATCCAGAACTCTTTCGAAAAACCCGTGCTGGTGGACTTCTGGGCCGAGTGGTGTGCGCCCTGCAAGGCGCTGATGCCGATGCTGGCGAAAATTGCCGAGAGTTATCAGGGCGAGTTGTTGCTGGCCAAGGTCGATTGCGAGGCCGAACAGGATATCGTCGCGCGGTTTGGCATTCAGAGCCTGCCGACGGTGGTGCTGTTCAAGGATGGCCAGCCGGTCGACGGGTTTGCCGGGGCGCAGCCGGAGTCGGCAGTGCGCGCGATGCTGGAACCGCACGTGCAGATGCCACCACCGGCGGCGGCCGACCCGCTGGAACAGGCCCAGACGCTGTTTGCCGAAGGCCGTATCAGCGACGCCGAAGCCGTGCTGGTCGCGCTGCTGGGCGAAGACAACACCAACGCCGCCGCGCTGATTCTGTATGCGCGCTGCCTAGCCGAACGCGGTGAACTGGGTGAAGCCCAGGCCGTGCTCGACGCGGTCAAAAGTGACGAGCACAAAGCCGCCCTCGCCGGCGCCAAGGCGCAAATCACCTTTCTGCGCCAGGCGGCCGACCTGCCGGACGCCGCCGACCTGAAAAGCCGCTTGGCGCAAAACCCGCAGGACGATGAAGCGGCCTATCAACTGGCCATCCAGCAACTGGCGCGCCAGCAGTACGACGCGGCGCTTGAAGGTTTGCTCAAGCTGTTTATCCGCAATCGCGGCTACAGCGAAGGCCTGCCGCACAAGACCTTGCTGCAGGTGTTCGAACTGCTGGGCAATGATCACCCGCTGGTGAGCGTGTACCGCCGCAAGCTGTTCGCCGCGCTGTATTAATCGCCGACCCAGCTGTACAGCGGTGTATCCCCGCCGCTGCTGACCTTGACCTTGGCGCTATGGCGCAGGCGCACCAGCAGGCGCTTGCCCGCCGAGGCCTCGCCCGCCAAACCTTCGAGCTGATCGAGCAATTCCAGGCCATTGAGTTGCCCGGCGCTGCGCAACAGGTCCTGGGCGCTCTGCCACAGGTCGTCAGTATGCTTGACCGGCGCCACTGGCGCGGCTGTCGCGACTGGCGCCGCCTGCAACTGCGCGCCAAGCCGCGCCCAATCACCGTCGTCCAGCTCCAGGGTCAAGTCCACCGGCATGTCACCGACGGTTCCACGAATTCGCAACATCGTCCTTCCTCCTGCACTTTTCTGACCGGCATGCTCCCATGCGGCTTGCGCAACGCCAAGCGGGCGGTCAAACTCTCGGCGTTATTGTTATAAGATCACATAACAAAACTTTCATCTTCTGGAGCCTTCTCATGCGCCGTCTGCTGCTTGCTTTGCCGTTTGCCCTGCTGCCACTCGCCATCGCGCATGCCGCTGACGAGCACGAACATGCGCACGAACATGGCAGCCTCGGCGCCCATGAGCACGGGGTCGGTCGCCTCAACGCGGTGCTCGACGGCCAGGCCCTGGAGCTTGAACTGGACAGCCCGGCGATGAACCTCGTGGGTTTCGAACACCTGGCCACTACCGCCGCCGACAAGGCCAAGGTCGCCGCCGCGCGCAAACAACTGGAAAACCCTGCGGCGCTGTTCAACCTGCCCAAGGCCGCCGGTTGCGTGGTCAGCACCCAGGAACTCAACAGCCCGTTGTTCGGCGACAAGCCCGAAGCTGATCACGACGATGACCACGATGATGACGCCAAAGAGGGCGCCCACGAGCATCATCACGACCACAGCGAAATCCACGCCCACTACCAGTTCACCTGCTCCACGCCGACAGCGCTGGGCAACCTGGACCTGACACAGGTGTTCAAGACCTTCCCCGCCACCCAGAAAATTCAGGTACAACTGATCGGCCCGAGCGGCCAGCAAGGTGTTGAAGCGACGGCCACCGCAGCCACCCTGAAGTTCTGAGTTCACATGACCCAAGCACTGATCGAACTGTCTGACCTGGGCTTCAACTGGCCCGGTCACCCACAACTGCTGGATATTCCCGCATTCCGCCTGGAAGCAGGGGAAACCTTGTTTCTCAAGGGCCCGAGCGGCAGTGGCAAAACCACCCTGCTCGGGTTGCTTGGCGGTGTGCAGAAACCCAGCCGCGGCAGCATCCGCCTGCTCGGCCAGGAGCTGACCGAGCTCTCGGCCGGCGCCCGTGACCGCTTTCGCGTTGACCACACCGGCTATATCTTCCAGCAGTTCAACCTGCTGCCGTTTCTGTCGGTGCGCGAGAACGTCGAGCTGCCTTGCCACTTCTCCAAGCTGCGCGCGCAACGGGCGAAACAGCGCCACGGCAGTGTCGACCAGGCCGCCGCGACCTTGCTCGCGCATTTGGGCTTGAAGGACAAGGACCTGCTTGAGCGCCGCGCCGACTCGCTGTCCATCGGCCAACAGCAGCGAGTGGCCGCCGCCCGTGCGTTGATCGGCCAACCTGAGCTGGTGATCGCCGACGAACCCACCTCGGCCCTGGACTACGACGCCCGCGAAGCCTTCATTCAACTGCTGTTCGCCGAATGCCGCGAAGCCGGCGCCAGCCTGTTGTTTGTCAGCCATGACCAGAGCCTGGCCCCGCTGTTCGACCGCAACCTGTCGCTGGCCGAACTCAATCGTGCCGCCACGCCCGCAGAGGTTTGAGATGTATCTGTTCCGTCTAGCCATGGCCAGCCTGGCTAACCGCCGCTTTACCGCGATCCTCACCGCGTTCGCCATCGCGCTTTCAGTCTGCCTGTTGCTCGCGGTGGAGCGCGTGCGCGTCGAGGCGCGCAACAGTTTTGCCAGCACCATCAGCGGCACCGATCTGATCGTCGGCGCGCGCTCGGGCTCGGTCAACCTGCTGTTGTACTCGGTATTCCGCATCGGCAACGCGACCAACAACATCCGCTGGGACAGCTACGAGCACTTCGCCGCCAGCCCCCAAGTGAAATGGGCAATCCCGATTTCCCTGGGCGACTCGCACCGCGGCTACCGGGTGATGGGCACCAACGAATCCTACTTCGAGCATTACCAGTACGGTCGCAAGCAAAACCTCGAACTGGCCAGCGGCCGCGCCTTCGCCACCGACCCATTCGAAGTGGTGCTCGGCGCCGAAGTCGCCGACGCGCTGCACTACAAACTCGGCGACAAGCTGGTGCTGGCCCACGGCGTGGCGGTGGTCAGCCTGGTAAAACACGATGACAAACCCTTCACCGTGGTCGGCATTCTCAAGCGCACCGGCACCCCGGTGGACCGCACGCTGCATATCAGCCTGGGCGGCATGGAGGCGATCCATATCGACTGGCACAACGGCGTGCCGGCCCAGGGCAAAGGCCGCATCAGCGCCGACCAGGCCCGCAATATGGACCTGACCCCGCAGGCCATCACCGCGTTTATGCTCGGCCTGAACAACAAGATTTCCACTTTCGCCCTGCAACGCGAGATCAATGAATTCCGGGGCGAGCCGATGCTCGCCATTCTGCCCGGCGTGGCGCTGCAAGAACTGTGGAGCATGATGGGCACCGCCGAAAAAGCGCTGTTCGTGATCTCGCTGTTCGTGGTGCTGACCGGTCTGATCGGCATGCTCACGGCGATCCTCACCAGCCTCAACGAGCGCCGCCGTGAAATGGCGATCTTGCGCTCGGTGGGCGCGCGGCCCTGGCATATCGCGACGCTGCTGATTTTCGAGGCCTTGGCCCTGGCGCTAGCCGGCGTGGTCGCGGGCGTGGGCCTGCTGTATGTGTGCATCGCCGCGTCGCGCGGGTACCTGCAGGCCAATTACGGCCTGGAACTGCCGCTGGCCTGGCCGAGCGACTATGAGTGGACCTTGCTCGCGGGCATCCTGGCCGCTGCGCTGTTGATGGGCAGCGTGCCCGCGTGGCGCGCCTACCGGCAATCCCTGGCCGATGGCCTGTCGATACGTTTATGAGGAAGGCTTCGATGCGTCGCGTTGTGTTTGCGTTATTGCTGTGGGTGGCGGTGCCGGCCTGGGCCGAAGAACAGCCCAGGGATCTGTCCTGGCAGGAGATGATCCCGCCGGACGCACCGCCGGAAATCCCCAATATGAAACCGCTGCACAACCTGTCGAACATGGCCGATGCGCTGTCGGTCGAGGCGGCGCCCGCCGCCAAGCAGGACCTGCCCAACGCGCCGGTGGTGCAGAGCCTCGACGGCCAGCACATTCGCCTGCCGGGGTATATCGTGCCGCTGGAAGTCAGCGAAGAAGGCCGCACCACCGAGTTCTTGCTGGTGCCGTATTTCGGCGCGTGCATCCATGTGCCGCCGCCGCCATCGAACCAGATCGTGCACGTGAAAAGCGAAGTCGGGGTGAAACTCGATGAGCTGTACCAGCCGTACTGGATCGAGGGCGCGATGCAGGTCAAGCCGTCCAGCAGCGAACTGGCCGATGCCGGGTACCAAATGGATGCCGAGAAGATTTATATCTACGAGCTGCAGGAATAGCCTTGATCGACCTTTCATTGAGCTGAGTCAAAAGATCGGGCGGAACGATCTTTACCATTGGACGTACAACTTTTAACGTCCTTTTGGAGCTCCCATGAACAAGTCTCTGCTCGGCGCGTCCCTCTTCGCGCTCGCCCTCGCCGCCCCCGCCGTACACGCTCACGAAGCGGGCGACATTCTGGTTCGCGCCGGTGCAATCACCGTGAACCCGAAAGCCGACAGCGGCCACGTGAAGGTTGACCAGGGCCCATTGGCGGGCACCAACCTGGGCGGCAAGGCGACCATGAGCAGCGACACCCAACTGGGCCTCAACTTCGCCTACATGCTGACCAACCACGTCGGTATCGAACTGCTGGCAGCCACGCCGTTCGAGCATGACGTGAAAATCAAAGGCACCGCCCTCGGCGCCGCCAACGGCAAGCTCGGCACCCTGAAACACCTGCCGCCGACCCTGAGCGTGGTGTACTACCCGCTGGACAATAAATCCGCGTTCCAACCCTATGTCGGCGCCGGTATCAACTACACCTGGATCTACGACGAACACGTTGGCAGCCGTGCACAGGGCGCAGGCTTCAGCAACTTCAAGGCGGAGAACTCCTGGGGCTGGGCGGCGCAGATCGGCGCCGACTACATGATCAACGACAAGTGGATGATCAACGCCCAGGCGCGCTACATCGACATCAGCACCAAGGCCACTGTGGACAACAACGCGCTGGGCCAGGGCACCCGCGCCAAGGTCAACGTGGACGTCGACCCGATGGTGTACATGGTGGGTATTGGTTACAAGTTCTAAGCAACACTGCATAACCAATGTGGGAGGGGGCAAGCCCCCTCCCACATTGGTTATGTGCTGGGTCAGCTGTGGCGATAGAACCGGTCGAGCAACGCCGGTAGCCCCGCCCGCCATGCCCGTGGCTTGATGCCAAAAGTGTGGAGGATTTTCTTACAGGCCAGCACCGCGTGCTGCGGCTCATCCGCCGCATCCGGCCGGGCTGCGTGGGCCTGGGCGGTGGGCGACTCGACGGCCAGCGGGTGGAAG
>NZ_JBAWDE010000294.1:0-3726 GCF_049590575.1 Pseudomonas sp. | reverse complement strand
GCCAAACACGGTCAGGGTCAGGCTCAGCGGCCCGCGCGTGGTGTCGCCCCCCACCAGGCCCACGCCACAACTCTGCGCCATGGCGTTCAAGCCTTGGGCATAGCGTTGCAGCCAATCGGCATCGACGGTCGGCGTGGTCAGGGCAAGGGTAAAGGCGAGGGGGTGGGCGCCCATGGCGGCCAAGTCGCTCACCGCCACGGCCAGCGAGCGCTGGCCGAGCAGGAACGGATCACACGGGTCGGCAAAATGCACGCCGGCGACTAATGTATCGGTGGAGATTGCCAACTGCTCCCCGGCGGGGAGCGCCAGCAAGGCGCAGTCGTCGCCGATCCCCAGCGCAATGCCTTCGCCGCCCTGCGCACAGGGCGCGGCGGCGAAGTATTTGCGGATCAGCTCAAACTCGCCCATTGGGAACCTGAGCGCAAATCAGCGCTTGTGTTCCTTCACTTCGGCTTCACGCAGGCGCGGGGCCAGCTTGTCGAGCACGCCGTTGACGAACTTGTGGCCGTCGGTCGAACCGTAGACTTTCGCCAGTTCGATACCTTCGTTGATCACCACGCGGTACGGCACGTCGACGCGCTTGAGCAGTTCCCAGGTGGACAGTCGCAGCACGGCCAGTTCAACCGGGTCCAGCTCTTCGAGGGTCAGGTCCAGGCACGGCGCCAGCGCAGTGTCGATCTCGGTCAGGTTGGCCGGCACACCGTGCAGGATGTCGTGGAAGTAGCTCTGGTCGGCAAAGGTGAAGTCGTTATCGACGCGAAATTGCGCTTCGATCTCGTTCAGCGAAGTGCCGGCCATGTGCCGCTGGTACAGCGCCTGGGTCGCGAGCTGACGGGCAGCACGGCGCTTTTCGCTCTTCGACGGCTTGCCAGCATCGGCTGGACGCTCGTCGCGCGGGTTGAAACGATCGCTCTCGTCGGAAATCACTTGGCCTCCAACTGCGACAGCAGGCTGACCATTTCCAGGGCGGACAGGGCAGCTTCAGCGCCTTTGTTACCGGCCTTGGTGCCGGAACGCTCGATGGCTTGCTCGATGGAATCAACGGTCAGTACGCCGAAAGCGACGGGCACGCCGAACTCCATGGAGACCTGGGCCAGGCCCTTGGTGCATTCGCCGGCCACGTATTCGAAGTGCGGCGTACCGCCACGAATGACCGCGCCCAGGGCGATGATCGCCGCGTATTCACCCTGCTGAGCAACTTTTTGCGCAACCAGTGGAATTTCGAAGGCGCCAGGGGCGCGGATAATAGTGATGTCGCTTTCGCTCACACCGTGGCGAACCAGGGCGTCCACGGCACCGCTTACCAGGCTTTCAACCACGAAGCTGTTGAAGCGGCCAACCACCAGGGCATAGCGGCCTTTGGGGGCGATGAAGGTACCTTCGATGGTCTTCAGGGTCATTCGACAAATCTCTTAAAGAGCCGGGACGCGAAAAGTGCGTCCCTCAGTGATGATTTAACCGCGAACAAGGGGCAAGAAGCGCCAGCCTTTATTCGGAGGGCACGTATTCTACAACTTCCAGATCGAAACCGGATATCGCATTAAATTTCATCGGTGCGCTCATCAGGCGCATTTTGCGCACACCGAGGTCGCGCAGGATCTGCGAGCCGGCGCCGACGATGCTGTAGGTGGTCGGCGTCTTGACCTGGGTGTGCTCAGCGGTTTCGCGAATATGCGCGAGCAATACGTCGCCATCCACCGGGTTACCCAACAGCAACACCACCCCGCTGCCGGCCTCGGAAACCGCGGCCATGGCGGCGCGCAGGCTCCAACGGCCGGGTTGCTTGACCATCAACAGGTCGCGCAGCGGGTCCATGTTGTGCACGCGCACCAGGGTCGGCTCGTCGGCGCAAATGTTCCCCAGGGTCAGGGCCATGTGCACGTCGCCTTCCACTGAATCACGGTAGGTCACCAAATTGAATTGGCCCAGTTCGCTGTCCAGCGGCTGCTCGGCAATCCGCTGAACGGTACGTTCGTGGATCATGCGGTAATGGATCAGGTCGGCGATGGTGCCGATCTTGAGGTTGTGTTCGGCGGCAAACGCTTCGAGTTCGGCGCGACGGGCCATGGTACCGTCGTCATTCATCACTTCGCAGATCACCCCGCTCGGCTCGAAACCGGCCATGCGCGCGAGGTCGCAGGCGGCTTCGGTGTGGCCGGCGCGCGCGAGGGTGCCGCCCGGCTGGGCCATCAGCGGGAAGATATGGCCCGGGCTGACGATGTCTTCGGCCTTGGCATCTTTCGCGGCGGCCGCTTGCACGGTGCGCGCGCGGTCAGCGGCGGAGATACCGGTGGTGACGCCGGTCGTGGCCTCAATCGATACCGTGAACTTGGTGCCGAAACCCGACCCATTGCGCGGCGCCATCAACGGCAGCTTGAGCAGTTCGCAGCGCTCGCGGCTCATGGGCATGCAGATCAGCCCGCGGGCGTGCTTGGCCATGAAGTTGATGTGCTCGGCCTGGCACAGCTCGGCGGCCATGATGATGTCGCCTTCGTTTTCGCGGTCTTCGTCATCCATCAGGATGACCATCTTGCCTTGGCGGATGTCTTCAACCAGTTCTTCGATGCTATTGAGCGCCACGCGGCACCCCCTTGGTCAGGATTTCAGGTAGCCATTGGCGGCTAGAAAACTTTCAGTGATGTTCCCGGCAGCAGGCTCTGCGGCCTTATCGCCCATCAGCAGGCGCTCCAGGTAACGGGCAAGCAAGTCGACTTCCAGGTTCACCCGGCGACCTGGCTGGTACGACGCCATGATGGTTTCGCTCAGGGTGTGGGGAATGATGGTCAGTTCGAATTCAGCGCCATTCACGGCGTTCACGGTCAGGCTGGTGCCGTCGACGGTGATCGAGCCTTTATGGGCGATGTACTTGGCCAGCTCTTTCGGCGCGCGAATACGGAACTCCACGGCGCGCGCGTTTTCACTGCGCGCAACCACTTCGCCGACGCCGTCGACGTGGCCGCTGACCAGGTGGCCGCCCAGGCGGGTGGTCGGGGTCAGGGCTTTTTCAAGGTTCACCGGGCTGCCGGCCTTGAGGTCGTTCATCGCGGTGCAATCCAGGGTTTCCCGGCTGACGTCGGCGGCAAAGCCGTTGCCCGGCAGCTCGATGACAGTCAGGCAAACGCCGCTGACGGCGATGCTGTCGCCCAGCTTGACGTCGCCGAGGTCGAGCTTGCCGGTTTCAACCAGCAGGCGCACGTCGCCGCCCTTTGGGGTCATGGCGCGGATGCTGCCGATGGATTCGATAATGCCGGTGAACATGGCCTTCTCCTGGAAAACGGTGCGGGCGCCTGGGCGCCCGGTCAGAATTATACGCTCGCTGCTGGTAGCGGGATGGCAGTGACTCGCCAGTCGTCGCCTACAGCGCGCATTTCAGTGATCTTGAGTTGGGGGGCGTCGGCCAGTTTCTCAAGCGGCCAGTCCAGCAAAGGCCGGGCGGCGGAGCCAAGGAACTTGCCGGCGACAAATATCACGTACTCGTCCACCAGCCCCTGCTGGGCAAACGCGCCGGCCAGGCTCGGGCCGGCCTCCACCAACACTTCGTTGACGCCACGCGCGGCCAGCGCCACCAACGCCGAGCGCAGGTCGACCTGACCGTCAACGCCCGGCACCACCAGGCATTCAGGCCCGCGCGGGAATTGGTTTTCAGGCGTGACGCAGGTGATGACCAGCGCCGGGCCGGCCTTGAAGAACGGCGCGTTGAGCGGCACCCGCAGGCGGCCGTCGATC
>NZ_JBAWDE010000293.1:0-14671 GCF_049590575.1 Pseudomonas sp. | reverse complement strand
GTGCAAGCCGCCGCCGACCCGGCGATCAGCCGTGGCGCCTACCTGGTTGAGGGCCTCGGCCACTGTGGCGCGTGCCATACGCCACGTGCCCTGACCATGCAGGAAAAAGCCCTGAGCGCGACTGACGGCACTGCGTTCCTGTCCGGCAGCGCGCCGCTGGAAGGCTGGATCGCAAAAAGCCTGCGCGGTGACCACAAGGACGGCCTCGGCAGTTGGAGCGAGGAACAACTGGTGCAATTCCTCAAGACCGGTCGCAGTGATCGCAGCGCGGTGTTTGGCGGCATGAGCGATGTGATCGTGCACAGCATGCAGTACATGTCGCAGGACGACCTGGCCGCTATCGCCCGCTACCTCAAGAGTCTGCCGGCGGTCGACCCCAAGGACCAGCCGCACCAGTACGACAAGCAGGTCGCCCAAGCATTGTGGAAAGGCGACGACAGCAAGCCGGGCGCGTCGGTGTACATCGACAACTGCGCGGCCTGCCACCGTACCGACGGCCATGGTTATACACGCGTGTTCCCGGCGCTGGCGGGCAACCCGGTATTGCAGACGGCGGATGCCACGTCGTTGATCAACATTGTGTTGAACGGCGGTACGCTGCCGGCCACCCACGCAGCGCCGTCGACGTTCACCATGCCGGCCTTCGCTTGGCGTCTGTCGGATCAGGAAGTGGCGGATGTGGTGAGTTTCGTACGTGGTAGCTGGGGTAATAAAGGCGCAACAGTAAGTGCTGCTCAAGTGGCCCATCTGCGTGAGGCTAAAAAATAAAATTGTGACAATGAAAGTTTAAATTACGCACTTTAAATATTGATGCCCCGACCTATGTCTATTTGCAGATAGAGGTTGGGGCATTGTTGGTCGTTAAGATTGCTTAGTTTGATTTTTTGCTGCGCATATTTTTGCGAACGCGTTGGCCATGGTTAGGAAAAGTGCCTTGTCGTCGGTGTCAAAATCCCCGTCATTGTCCAGGTCTGTAGGAGACGAGGTGTTATCGTAGTGCCCGTCCTTATTGGAGGAAGAGGCATACATGGCGTATGAAAGATTACCGTCGGTAAACCGCTCGAGTAAAATTTCCGCATTGTTATCATTTTCGAAATCTTCGCATGACAACCGTAGTTCATCCTGAGACATAGAAATCCTTTTGCGATAATGGTTAATTGAGCCGGAATCATAATCACGCATCTAAAGTTAATCCATCGCATAAGTTTGCCGATTTGTTTCTTGTGATTTATAAAAAGTGCGTGAGTCTTGTCTAGCTCTGAGGTCTTCCCGCCGAGCGGCGGTGGCAGAAAATGGCGAACTGAAATACTGTATATCGATACAGTTATGAGGTATGCCCCATGAACGCTTCCCTTCCACCTCGCGGGCGCGGCACCGGCACCAACCTGCACAACCGCTTTGCGCCCACCGTCAGCGTGGCCGAGGACGACGGCTGGTTCCAGGAAGTGCCGCCGACCCAGGGCACGGAAGTGCGTATAGAAACGGCCAAGACGATCATCACCCGCAACAACTCGCCGGATTTGCCCTTCGATCGCTCGATCAACCCGTATCGCGGCTGTGAGCACGGCTGTATCTACTGCTACGCGCGGCCCAGTCATGCCTATTGGGACATGTCACCGGGGCTCGATTTCGAAACCAAACTGATCGCCAAGACCAATGCCGCCGACGTGCTCGAGCAACAGCTGTCGAAGCCCGGTTATGTGTGTGCGCCGATTAACCTGGGCTCCAATACCGACCCTTACCAGCCCATCGAGCGTGAGTACAGGATCACCCGGCAAACCCTCGAAGTGCTGCTGCGTTACCGGCACCCGGTGACTATCATCACCAAGGGCTCGCTGATTCTGCGCGACCTCGACCTGCTGACCGAGCTGGCCCGGCAGCGCCTGGTAGCGGTGATGATCAGCCTCACCAGCCTGGACGACGAGCTCAAGCGCATCCTGGAGCCGCGCACGGCGGCGCCCAAGGCGCGCTTGCGGGCGATTCGGGTGATGCGCGAGGCGGGCATTCCGGTGGGCGTGCTGTGCTCGCCGATGATCCCGATGATCAACGACAGCGAGTTGGAAAGCCTGCTCACCGAAGCCCACGCCGCCGGCGCGCAGAGTGCGGCCTACATGATGCTGCGCTTGCCGCTGGAGGTGGCGCCGTTGTTTGAGGAGTGGCTGGCGGCGCATTACCCGCAGCGCGCGGCGCACGTGATGAGCCTGGTGCGCCAGGTACGCGGTGGTGAGGTGTACGACAGCCGGTTCGGCGTACGCATGCGCGGCGAGGGGCCGTTTGCCGATTTGCTGGCGCAGCGCTTCAGCAAGGCGATCAAGCGGCTGGGCTTGAATCGGCGGGAAGGATTCAATCTGGATTGCACGGCATTTTGCCCGCCGGGCAGGCAGATGGCATTGTTGTAAACTGAATAGGAATAGCCTGTCAAAACCGTGGGAATGGTCGCATATTGACATCAGCTAAACCGGCGATCTAGAGCGGTTCATTCAGTTTGAGTTAAGTTTCGGCGGTTACTTTATTCAGCCAGTGACCGATGAGTCGGCGACCCGGTTTTTGGCATTTACAACTATTCCATTTGCCCGGCGTCGAACGTGCTTGACCCCCCTGCATTAACCAAGAGGATGAATCATGAGTGATAAGGATAAACAGCCGTTGGCTGCGTCGGCTTCAGCCCCTCAAGTGGCGGAAACCGCCGATGCAGCGCTAAAGCATATTGTTGACGGCTTTTTGCACTTCCATCACGACGTCTTCCCCCAGCAGGAAGAACTGTTCAAGAAACTCGCCACGGCTCAAAGCCCACGGGCGATGTTCATCACCTGTGCCGACTCACGCATCGTGCCCGAGCTGATCACCCAAAGCTCCCCGGGCGACCTGTTCGTGACCCGTAACGTCGGTAACGTAGTGCCGCCCTACGGCCAAATGAACGGCGGTGTTTCCACGGCCATCGAGTACGCGGTACTCGCCCTGGGCGTGCAGCACATCATCGTGTGCGGGCACTCCGATTGCGGCGCCATGCGCGCAGTGCTCAACCCGTCCAGCCTGGAGAAGATGCCGACGGTCAGGGCCTGGTTACGACATGCCGAGGTCGCCAAGTCCATGGTTGAGGATAATTGCGATTGCGCCAATGAAGGCGAGAGCATGAAGGTACTGACCGAAGAAAACGTCATCGCCCAATTGCAGCATTTGCGCACCCACCCATCGGTGGCCTCGCGCATGGCTAACGGTCAGTTGTTTATCCATGGCTGGATCTACAACATCGAGACCAGCGAAATCCGCGCCTACGATGCGGATGAGTCAGCGTTCCGACCGTTGGGTGGCGAAGGGCCGATTCCTTCCGCGACGCCTAAAGCGCGCTTCTAAAACACTTTCCTGCCGGGTAATGCGGTGGCTGCCAAGGATGCAGCCAGGCTTTGCCGCGCCCGGCGAATGCCTCGGGAGAGTCATCATGCGTGCTGCTCAATTAAAAGCTGTATTGCCAAGGGAGCTGCTGGCTTCCGTGGTTGTGTTTCTGGTTGCCCTGCCATTGTGCATGGGCATCGCGATCGCCTCCGGCATGCCGCCGGCCAAAGGATTGATCACCGGGATTATCGGTGGCCTGGTGGTGGGTTGGTTGGCGGGTTCGCCGTTACAGGTCAGTGGCCCGGCGGCGGGTTTGGCGGTGTTGGTGTTCGAGCTGGTGCGCCAGCACGGCATGATGATGCTCGGGCCCATCCTGTTACTGGCGGGCTTCCTGCAGCTGGTAGCCGGGCGCTTGCGGCTGGGGTGCTGGTTCCGCGTCACGGCGCCGGCGGTGGTGTACGGGATGCTGGCGGGGATCGGCGTATTGATTGTGCTGTCGCAGGTGCATGTGATGCTCGACGGCGCGCCCAAGCCTTCTGGGCTGGACAACCTGGCGGGCTTCCCGGCGGCTGTGATCGAGGCGGTTCCGACCCTCGGCGGCGGCCTGGGCTGGCAAGCGGGTTTGCTCGGCTTGTCGACGATGCTGGTGATGTACCTCTGGGATAAATTCCGCCCGCAAAAATTGCGTTTTGTACCCGGAGCCTTGCTCGGCGTGGGCCTGGCAACCGTCACCAGCCTGGTGCTGGCGTTGCAGGTCAAGCGTGTGGAAGTCCCGGAAAATCTCTCGGATGCCATCGACTGGCTGCGCCCCAGCGACCTGCTAAACCTCGCTGATCCGCAGCTGTTGATCGCCGCGTTCGCGGTGGCGTTTATCGCCAGTGCCGAAACCCTGCTGTCCGCGGCGGCGGTCGATCGCATGCACAGCGGCCAGCGCTCGGATTTTGACAAGGAGCTGTCTGCTCAAGGTGTAGGCAATATGCTCTGCGGCCTGGTCGGCGCCTTGCCGATGACCGGCGTGATCGTGCGTAGCTCGGCCAACGTGCAGGCCGGCGCTACCACGCGCTTGTCGGCGATGTTCCATGGCCTGTGGCTGCTGGGCTTCGTGCTGTTGCTGTCGAGCGTGCTGCAAAGCATTCCGGTGGCGAGCCTGGCAGGTGTGCTGGTGTACACCGGGATCAAACTGGTGGACATCAAGGCCTTCAAGGCGTTGGGCCGATATGGCCGGATGCCGATGTTCACCTACGCCGCGACGGCACTGGCGATCATCTTCACCGATCTGCTGACCGGTGTACTGGTGGGCTTCGGGCTGACGTTGGTGAAGCTGGCGTTCAAGGCCTCGCGGCTCAAGGTCAGCCTGATCGACCTGCCCCAGGACGGCGAGATGGAGTTGCGCCTGACCGGTGCGGCGACCTTTCTGAAAGTGCCGGCGCTGACCCAGGTGCTGTCGACGGTGCCTGCTGGCACAACCCTGCATGTGCCGCTCAGCAACTTGAGTTACATCGACCATTCCTGCCTGGAGTTGCTGGAGGAATGGGGTCGGGCGAATGCCGCCAAGGGCTCGAAGCTGGTGATCGAAGCCCGCGGGTTGAAACGGCGGTTGGAAGGCCGGGTGCGGATGACTACCGGGATAGGTTCGGCGGCGTCTGCCGGTTGAAAACACGGGGTTAAAAAATGTGGGAGGGGGCAACCCCCTCCTACATTTGGTGTTTATGGGCTCTGAGATTTAAGCCGGCTGATCCAGCGCCAACTCAACCCCGAGTTGCCGCGACAGGCACGGCCAGCGCTTCCACGCGGCTTCCGTGTTCGGGCTCTTGAGCGTTTCGCGGTAGGCCTCGACCGATTCCAGCGCAAAGCCTTCTTCGTTGAGCATTTCATCCACCGCCAGATGCACGGCTTCATCCAGTTGGTTGGCGAATTCCTCGCCGATCAGTTGATGGGCAATCAGGTTGGCGACCGTGGTATCCGCTGGAATCAGCGGCTGGCCAAAGTGTTTGATGTACAGGTCGTTGACTTCTTCCACCAGGCGATGGGCCAGGTAGGCCTCGTCCAGCAAGCCGTCCAACCCTTCATGTCCGGCCAGGATTGCCGGCGGTTGCAGGAAGAAATGCTCGGCAATCTTCAGCACCGGCTTGATCTGACTTTCGATCCCGGCTTCACGGGCCACGTCATTGGCAGCGTCCAGCAGATCGGGCACCAGCTCGATATAGGCAGTGACGAAGCGGGTCATTACTTGGGTGCTATCACCGTCAGCCAGGGAAATGGCCGAATGCAGGTGCGGCAATTGTTTTTCCAGTTGCTGGGCAAGCTGGCCTGTGCTGGCTTCGTGTTGATGGGCACGGGAAATCTGCTCGCGCAATGCGGCGATGTTCATGAAAGCTCCAGTGACGCAGGCGTAGGAAAAGGGAATGGACAAGGTAGCTCGTTTATATGAGGGCCTAAGACGCATTTGTCATAATTATTTCATGGTTATGCAACGGTGTTATATCCAATTGCCAACGTTCGAAGGATAAACGATTCCGCTCCTGGTTTTATTGACGCCGCCCGATCATTTTTACTCATTTGCCCCTACACATTGCGGGGTTGCAGAGCCTGTCTATACTCGGATTTGTACGCGATTAGCTGATGACGCCAGACTGCATAAGCAGGCAAGGCTAAGCGGTTGTAAGCAATATGGAAGCCGCTCCCTTCGACGCAGGTGCAAACCGGCGGGATAACAAGAACGATAAGGGGAACCCGCAATGATGCGACATCCACATGTTTGGATGGGCCTCCTGTTGTGGTCGGTATTCGGCCAGGCACATGCCGCCTGGACAACGAATATGGCGCCAGGGGCGACTGAAGTCAGTCACGCTGTGTTTGATCTGCACATGACGATTTTCTGGATCTGTGTCGTGATCGGCATTGTCGTGTTTGGCGCGATGTTCTGGTCGATGATCCTTCACCGCCGGTCCACGGGCCAGGTCGCGGCCAAGTTCCACGAGAGCACCACCGTGGAAATCCTCTGGACCGTAGTCCCCTTGCTGATCCTGGTCGCAATGGCCATTCCGGCGACCAAGACCCTGATCAATATCTACGACAGCAGTGAATCGGACATCGATATCCAGGTCACGGGCTACCAGTGGAAGTGGCATTACAAATACCTGGGCCAGGACGTGGAATTCTTCAGCAACCTGGCCACGCCCGCCGAGCAGATCCATAACCAGGCGACCAAGGGCGAGCATTATCTGTTGGAAGTCGACCAGCCGCTGGTGCTGCCGGTTGGCGCCAAGGTGCGTTTTCTAGTGACCGCCGCCGACGTGATCCATTCCTGGTGGGTGCCGGCGTTTGCGGTCAAGCGCGACGCCATCCCCGGCTTCGTCAACGAGGCTTGGACGCGTATCGAGAAGCCCGGCATTTACCGGGGCCAGTGCGCCGAGCTGTGCGGCAAAGACCATGGCTTCATGCCTATTGTGGTCGAGGTCAAGTCCAAGGCCGACTACGACACCTGGCTCGGCGAGCGCAAGGCAGACGCCGCCAAGCTCAAGGAGCTGACCTCCAAAGAGTGGACGCTGGAAGAGCTGGTGGCGCGTGGCGACAAGGTCTACCACACCACCTGCGTGGCCTGTCACCAGGCTGAAGGCCAGGGCCTGCCGCCGATGTTCCCGGCGCTCAAGGGCTCCAAGATCGCCACCGGGCCGAAAGAGGGCCATCTGAGCATCGTTTATCACGGCAAGCCTGGCACCGCGATGGCGGCATTCGGCAAACAGCTTTCGGAAGTGGATATCGCCGCCGTGGTGACCTACGAACGCAACGCCTGGGGCAACAACAAAGGCGACATGGTCACGCCTAAAGACGTGTTGGCCATCAAGCAGGCGGAAAGCAAATGACCGATTTCATCGCTTTTAACTCGACCCGCCCCGCTCCATCGCTTGCAGGAGAACGGCCATGAGCACTGTGATCGACGACCATGGCCACGCCGGTGACCATGCCCACGGCCCCGCCAAAGGCCTGATGCGCTGGGTGCTGACCACCAACCATAAAGACATCGGCACGATGTACCTGTGGTTCGCCTTTACCATGTTCCTGCTGGGCGGCTCGTTCGCCATGGTGATCCGCGCCGAGCTGTTCCAGCCCGGCCTGCAGATCGTCGAGCCGGCGTTCTTCAACCAGATGACCACCATGCACGGCCTGATCATGGTGTTCGGCGCGGTGATGCCGGCATTTGTCGGGCTGGCCAACTGGATGATCCCGCTGATGATCGGCGCGCCGGACATGGCCCTGCCGCGCATGAATAACTTCAGCTTCTGGCTGCTGCCGGCGGCATTTTTGCTGCTGGTATCGACCCTGTTCAGCCCCGGAGGCGGGCCGAATTTCGGCTGGACCTTCTACGCCCCGCTCTCCACCACTTACGCGCCGGAAAGCGTAACGTTCTTCATCTTTGCCATTCACTTGATGGGCATCAGTTCGATCATGGGCGCGATCAACGTGGTCGCCACCATCCTCAACCTGCGCGCGCCGGGCATGACCCTGATGAAGATGCCGCTGTTCGTCTGGACCTGGCTGATCACCGCGTTCCTGCTGATCGCGGTGATGCCGGTGCTGGCCGGTTGCGTGACCATGATGCTGATGGACATTCACTTCGGCACCAGCTTCTTCAGCGCAGCCGGCGGCGGTGACCCGGTGCTGTTCCAGCATGTGTTCTGGTTCTTCGGGCATCCCGAGGTGTACATCATGATCCTGCCGGCGTTCGGCGCCGTCAGCTCGATCATCCCGACTTTTTCGCGCAAGCCGTTGTTCGGCTACACCTCGATGGTGTATGCCACGGCGAGCATCGCGTTCCTGTCGTTCATCGTGTGGGCTCACCACATGTTTGTGGTGGGGATTCCGTTGGTGGGCGAACTGTTCTTCATGTACGCCACGCTGCTGATCGCGGTGCCGACCGGGGTAAAAGTGTTCAACTGGGTCAGCACCATGTGGCAAGGCTCGCTGACCTTTGAGACGCCGATGCTGTTTGCCGTGGCCTTCGTGATTCTGTTCACCATCGGCGGCTTTTCCGGCCTGATGCTGGCGATTGCCCCGGCGGACTTCCAATACCACGACACCTACTTTGTGGTGGCGCACTTCCACTACGTATTGGTGCCTGGTGCGATCTTCGGCATTTTCGCCTCGGCCTACTACTGGCTGCCGAAATGGACCGGCCACATGTACGACGAAACCCTGGGCAAGCTGCATTTCTGGTTGTCTTTTGTGGGCATGAACATGGCGTTCTTCCCGATGCACTTCGTGGGGCTCGCCGGCATGCCGCGCCGGGTGCCGGACTACAACCTGCAGTTCGCCGACTTCAACATGGTCTCCTCGATTGGCGCGTTCATGTTTGGCGCCACGCAGATCTTCTTCCTGTTCATCGTGATCAAGTGCATCCGCGGCGGCCCGCCGGCGCCGGCCAAACCGTGGGATGGCGCCGAAGGCCTGGAGTGGAGCATTCCTTCCCCGGCGCCGTACCACACCTTCACCACGCCGCCGGAGGTGAAATGAACAGATCTGTGCGCTGCGAACACTTCCAGTGTGGGAGGGGGCTTGCCCCCGATAGCGGTGTGTCAGTCGACATCGCCATCGGGGGCAAGCTCCCTCCCACATTGACCGAATTCCGCTTGGGTGATCGTCATGGCTGACTCCATCCCTCTCAAACGCTTGGTCACCCGCCTGCTGATCCTGGTGCTGGCGATGTTCGCCTTTGGTTTTGCCCTGGTGCCGATCTACGACGTGATGTGCAAGGCGTTCGGCATCAACGGCAAGACCGCCGGACAGTACGAGGGCGAGCAGGTGGTGGACGCCACGCGCCAGGTGCGCGTGCAGTTCCTCTCCACCAATGCCATCGACATGGTCTGGGAGTTTCATTCCAAGGCCGATGAGGTGGTGGTCAACCCGGGCGCGGTGACCGAGATGCTGTTTATCGCCCATAACCCGACTGACAAGCCGATGACTGCCCAGGCCGTGCCGAGCATTTCTCCGGCCGAAGCGGCGATGTACTTCCACAAGACCGAATGTTTTTGCTTTACCCAGCAAGTGCTGCAGCCAGGTGAGCGTATCGAAATGCCGGTGCGGTTCATCGTCGACCGCGATATGCCCAAGGATGTGAAGCATTTGACCCTGGCGTACACGCTGTTTGATATCACGGCGCGGCAACCGCCGGTGGCTGCTCGCAGCGGCGGCTAGCTACTGTTTGCCCCCTCAATCAGGAGAGCGAATACATGTCGACTCATGATACGTACTACGTACCAGCGCAGAGTAAATGGCCGATAATTGCCACAATTGGCATGCTGGTCACGGTGTATGGCTTGGCGGTGTGGTTCAACGATCTGAAGGCCGCACGCCCGGAATCCCACGGCCCGTGGATCTTTTTCGTCGGTGGACTGCTGGTGGCCTACATGCTCTTTGGCTGGTTCGGCGCGGTGATCAAGGAAAGCCGCGCCGGTTTGTACAGCGCGCAGATGGACCGCTCGTTTCGCTGGGGCATGAGCTGGTTCATCTTTTCCGAGGTGATGTTCTTTATCGCGTTCTTCGGCGCGCTGTTTTATGTGCGGCATATGTCCGGCCCCTGGTTGGGCGGCGAAGGCCACAAGGGCATTGCGCATATGCTGTGGCCGAACTTCGAGTTTGCCTGGCCGCTGCTGAATAACCCCGACCCCAAACTCTATCCCGCGCCGCAAGGCACCATCAGCCCGTGGGGCCTGCCGCTGGTCAACACGATCCTGTTGGTAAGTTCCAGCGTGACCATCACCATCGCCCACCATGCCCTGCGCAAAGGCCATCGCGGCGCGCTGAAGATCTGGCTGGCGATCACGGTGCTGTTGGGCCTGGCGTTTCTGGGGTTCCAGGCCGAGGAATATATCCACGCCTATAAAGAGCTGGGCCTGACCCTCGGCTCGGGCGTGTACGGCGCGACGTTCTTCATGCTCACCGGCTTCCACGGTGCCCACGTGACCATCGGCACGATCATTTTGTTTGTGATGCTGATGCGCATCCTGCGTGGGCATTTCGATGCCGAGCACCAGTTCGGCTTCGAGGCGGCCAGTTGGTACTGGCACTTTGTAGATGTGGTGTGGATCGGGTTGTTTTTCTTCGTCTATGTGCTGTGAGGCGCGCTACCACGGCGCATGAGACACCAGTTGGCCGCTGAAAAAGCCCCAGGCGATCAACCCCACGGTGATCACGGCGAGTACGACACGCACGGTCAAGGCAGTGACGAGGCGGTTGGAGCTGCCCCCGTCCTTGACCAGGAAAAACAAGCCACTGAACAGGCTCACGACAGTCGCGATCAGCATCAGGGCAATGGCTGCTTTGAGCATGGTCGGGTTCCCTTTGGATGGGCGGGCAATGAAAACAAGTATAGCCAGCGCCATGAAAAGCTTTCGCCCAGGCATCGCGCCCACCCTGGTAGTGCTGGTGTTGTTGCCCTTGATGGTGGGCCTTGGGTTCTGGCAGCTCGCGCGCGGCCATGAAAAACAGCTGCTGGTGGACAGCTACGCCGAGCGGCGCGCGGCGGAGCCGATCAGCAGTGTGCAACTCAATGAGATGGCCGACCCGGCATTCCGCCGTGTGCATCTGCGCGGCCTGTTCGACCCCGAACACAGCGTTTTACTCGACAACCGCATGCGTGACGGCAAGGCCGGTGTCGAGCTGCTGCAACCCTTCCACGATCAGGCCAGCGGCCAGTGGTTGCTGCTCAACCGCGGCTGGCTGCCCTGGCCGGATCGGCGCACCCCGCCCGCGTTCAGCACCCCGCAACAACCCCTGAATCTCGACGCCTGGGTCTACGTAGCCCCCGGCGAAACCTTCCAGCTGCACGCCGACCCGGCCAGCGCGCAATGGCCGCGCTTGCTCACCGCCCTGCACCCCGCCGCCCTCTGGGCCGAACTGGGCCGCAATGGTTTTACCTACGAGCTGCGCGCCGAAGCCGGCCCCGGCACGTACGACACCACCTGGCCAATCGTCGCCATGGGCCCGGAAAAACACCTGGGCTACGCCGTGCAGTGGTTCGCCATGGCGTTGGCGCTGCTGGCGCTTTACCTCTACCTCGGATGGCACAACACAAAGGAGAAGCACCATGGGAGCGGCCATGAATCCACTCAACGTGTCTGAGATGCCCGACCGCCGCAAAGGCCGCTGGCAGCTGATCCTGATCCTGATGATGGTGATCGGCCCGATGGTGCTGGCCACCTTCATGTACAAATTGCAGTTCTGGGTGCCGGACAGTCGCAGCTACCACGGCGAGATGATCGGCAACGGCCAGACCCGCGCCGACATCGGCGTGCAGGCCGACGAGGACCGCTGGCAACTGCTGGTGACCGCTCCCACCGCCTGCACCGCCGACTGCCGGCAACTGGTGTACCTGGCGCGCCAGCTGCAAATCAGCCTGGGCCGCGACGCATCCCGCGCCAGCCATGCCCTGGCCAGCGCACAGCCGGTGAGCGCTGCATACGAGGCCAAGCTCAAGGCGGAGTACCCGCAACTGCAGCGCTACCCACTGGACCTGACGACCTTCACCAAGGACGCCGCCGCGCCCGGCGATGCACAACTGTGGATCGTCGACCCCCACGGCAACCTGGTGCTGCGCTACGACGCCAAGGTCAAGGGCAAGGACCTGCTCAACGATCTGCGTCTGCTGCTGAAACTGTCGAACATCGGATAAGGGCACCGTCATGGCCAAACCTGGATTTCGCCTCGCGTTGTTTGCCACCTTGCTGGCGCTGATCGTCGTGCTGCTCGGCGCCTATACGCGCCTGACCCACGCCGGCCTCGGTTGCCCGGATTGGCCGGGCTGCTACGGCTTTATCAGCGTGCCGCACAGCGAAGCCCAGTTGGCGCATGCCGAGCTGCATTTTCCCGATACGCCGGTGGAGGCCGACAAAGGCTGGGCCGAGATGACTCATCGCTACTTCGCCGGCACCCTGGGTTTACTGATCGTGCTGCTGGCGGCGCGTTCGTGGAGCCATCGCCGTGATCCGGGCCAGCCGGTGAAATTGCCGCTGTTTGTATTAGCGGTGGTATTCGCCCAGGCAGCATTCGGCATGTGGACGGTGACCTTGAAACTCTGGCCGCAAGTGGTGACAGGCCATCTGCTCGGTGGTTTTGCGACCCTGAGCCTGCTGTTCCTGCTGACCCTGCGCCTGTCCGGCGTGCTGCCCGCGTTGATCGTGCCCAGGCGCCTGCAATATTGGGCGACGGCGGGGTTGGTGCTGGTGATCGGGCAGATCGCGCTGGGCGGCTGGGTCAGTTCCAACTACGCCGCCGTGGCGTGTGTCGACTTGCCCACCTGCCATGGTGAGTGGTGGCCGGCGGCGGACTTCGCCAACGGCTTTCACCTGACCCAGCACATCGGCCCAAATTACCTTGGAGGGCAGCTCGACAGCGAGGCACGTACCGCCATCCATCTGACCCACCGCATCGGCGCGGTGCTGGTCAGCCTGGTGCTGCTGGGCCTGGCCTGGCAACTGCGCGCGGTGGGTATGACGCGGCTCGCAGGCCTGCTGTTGATCGCGCTGGCGGCGCAAATCTGCCTGGGCCTGAGCAACGTGTATTTCGGTCTGCCGCTGGCGGTTGCGGTCGGCCATAACGCAGGGGGCGCGGCCTTGCTGCTGACGCTGGTACTGGTCAATTACCACGCGCGCACCAGCCTGGTCCGGGTGCGCAACCAGTTGCCGTTCGGCTGGCGTTTTATCCCGCGCAAACACGTGTCGGGCCTCATCACCCTTAAAGGAGAGATGCCATGGCGACCTTGATCGGCGCACGTCACGATCAGGCGATCTGGCGCGATTACCTGGAGCTGACCAAGCCGAAAGTGGTGGTGCTGATGCTCATCACCTCGCTGGTCGGCATGTTCCTCGCCACCCGCGCCGGGGTGCCGTGGACGGTGCTGGTGCTTGGCAACCTTGGGATTGCCCTGTGTGCTGGTGGCGCGGCGGCGGTCAACCATGTGGTGGATCGGCGGATTGACGCGGTAATGGCACGCACGCATAAACGCCCGATGGCCGAAGGGCGCGTATCGCCAGTGGCTGCATTGGCCTTTGCATTGTTTCTGGCTGTATCAGGCTTGGCCCTGTTGCTGGCGTTTACCAATCCCCTGGCGGCTTGGCTGACGCTGGCGTCGTTGCTCGGTTATGCGGTGATCTACACCGGCTTCCTCAAGCGCGCGACCCCGCAAAATATCGTCATCGGCGGGCTGGCCGGTGCCGCGCCGCCGTTGCTGGGATGGGTGGCGGTCACCGGGCACGTCAGCGCCGAGCCGTTGCTGCTGGTGCTGATCATCTTCGCCTGGACGCCGCCGCACTTCTGGGCCCTGGCCATTCATCGCAAGGAGGAATACGCCAAGGCCGATATCCCCATGCTACCGGTCACCCACGGCGAGCATTACACCAAGGTGCATATCCTGCTCTACACCTTCGCCCTGCTGGCGGTGAGCCTGATGCCTTATGTGATCCACATGAGCGGCCTGCTGTACCTGGCCTGCGCGCTGGTATTGGGCGGGCGCTTTCTGCAATGGGCCTGGGTGCTGTACCGTGGCACCCAGCCGCACGCGGCGATCAACACGTTCAAGTACTCTATCTGGTACCTGTTCCTGCTGTTTATCGCGTTGCTCGTAGACCACTACTTACTGTTGAACCTATGACCCGAACTCAAAAAACCGTCTTCATCCTGGTGGCCATCGTCGCGTTGATCATGGGCCTGACCGTCAACAAAGTGCTTTCGGGCAAAGGCCAGGGCGACCCTACCGCGCTGATCGACGCCGGCATCATTCTGCTGCCGCAAAGTCGGCAGCTGCCGCCGGTGACCATGACTGACCAGAATGGCCAGCCGGTGCTGCTCAATGAGTTGAAAGGCAAGTGGAGCCTGCTGTTCTTCGGCTACACCTTCTGCCCGGACATCTGCCCCACCACCCTCGCCCAGCTTCGCCAGATCAAGAGCGAACTGCCCAAGGACGCGGTGGATAAGCTGCAGGTGATCCTGGTCAGTGTCGACCCGAATCGCGACACGCCGGCTCAGCTCAAGCAGTACCTGGGCTACTTCGACCCACAGTTCGAAGGCCTGACCGGCGCGAATGTGGACGATGTGCAGAAGGTTTCGAATGCGGTGAGCATCCCGTTTATTCCTGCCGACACGACCAAGCCGAACTACACCGTCGACCACAGCGGCAACCTCGCGCTGATCGGCCCGGATGGTACGCAACGCGGGTTTATCCGTGCGCCGCTGAATAACCAGAAGCTGGTGGCGCAGTTGCCAGGCTTGCTGCAGCGTAAATAACAGACAATACATAACCAATGTGGGAGCGGGCTTGCTCGCGAATGCGGTGGTTCAGTCA
>NZ_JBAWDE010000292.1:0-15723 GCF_049590575.1 Pseudomonas sp. | reverse complement strand
GTGCTGGTGGACGACTTTGGCGGCTTCGACCTGGCCGGTTTTGCCCAGGGCGATCTGCGTCTGCTCAGCCCGGCGGCCGACGGCACGCGGGTGCCGGGCAGTTTGCTGGACAAGGTCGAGGCGGCGCTTGACCTGTCGCCGTGGCTGGGCCAGGTCAGGCCAGTCGAATCCCTTGAGCAGGCCCTGGCCCAGCGCGGCCAGCTTGGCGCCGGCGAGAGCCTGATCAGCCGCGATGGCTACTGGGTCGGCCGGCACTTTTTACGCGTGCGCCGCGCCAGTGAAGCGGAAAGCGGCGTGTTGGCCCGTGGCCAGGAAATCGTCAGCCTGAGCGCCGAGCGTGAAGAACGCGAAGCCACCCTGGAAAGCCTGGAAACCGAACTGCAAACCCTGCGCGCCACTCAGCGCCAGCAAGAGACCGGCCGCGAACACCTGCGCCGGCTGTTGCAGGACGAGGCGCGCCAGCAAGGCGAACTCAAGGCGCAGCTCTCGGCGAGCAAGGCCAAGGCCGAGCAGTTGACCCTGCGCCGCACCCGTCTCGACGACGAAGTGGCCGAGATGGGCGAGCAGCGTGCCCTCGAACACGAACAGATCGGCGAAGCGCGCCTGCAGTTGCAGGAAGCCCTCGACAGCATGGCGCTGGATACCGAGCAGCGCGAACTGCTGCTGGCCCAGCGCGACAGCCTGCGCGAACGCCTCGACCGCGTACGCCAGGAAGCGCGCCAGCACAAAGACCACGCGCACCAATTGGCGGTGCGCCTGGGTTCGCTCCGGGCCCAGCACACTTCCACCGCCCAGGCCCTTGAACGCCTGGAGATGCAGTCCGAACGCCTGACCGAAAAGCGCGAGCAACTGAGCCTTAACCTGGAGGAGGGCGAGGCCCCCTTGGAGGAGCTGCGGCTCAAGCTTGAGGAATTGCTCGACAAACGCATGACCGTCGACGAAGAACTCAAGACCGCGCAGGTCGCCCTGGAAGACGCCGACCGCGAGCTGCGTGACGCGGAAAAACGCCGGACCCAGGCCGAGCAGCAATCCCAGCTGATCCGTGGCCAGCTCGAACAACAGCGCATGGAATGGCAAGCCCTGACCGTGCGCCGCAAAACCTTGCAGGACCAGTTGCTCGAAGACGGCTACGACCTGCACGGCGTGCTCAATACGTTGACCGCCGAGGCCAACGAAAAAGACGCCGAAGAAGAGCTTGAGCGAATTGCCGCGCGTATTCAGCGGCTCGGCGCGATCAACCTCGCGGCCATTGACGAATACCAGCAGCAATCCGAGCGTAAACGTTACCTGGATGCCCAGAACGCCGACCTGGTGGAAGCCCTGGAAACCCTGGAAAACGTGATCCGCAAGATCGACAAGGAAACCCGTAATCGCTTCAAAGATACCTTTGATCAGATTAATGGCGGTTTACAGGCGTTATTCCCGAAAGTTTTCGGTGGCGGCAGCGCTTACTTGGAACTGACGGGCGAAGATCTACTCGATACAGGGGTGACGATCATGGCGCGGCCGCCGGGCAAGAAGAACAGCACCATCCATTTGTTGTCCGGTGGCGAGAAAGCCCTGACGGCATTGGCCCTGGTATTTGCCATCTTCAAGTTGAACCCGGCGCCGTTTTGCATGCTCGACGAAGTTGACGCCCCGCTGGATGACGCTAACGTTGGACGCTATGCGCGACTGGTTAAAGAGATGTCTCAGACCGTGCAGTTCATCTATATCACCCACAACAAGATCGCCATGGAAATGGCTGATCAGTTGATGGGTGTCACGATGCACGAACCCGGCTGTTCGCGATTGGTGGCGGTGGATGTCGAAGAAGCGATGGCGATGGTGGAATCCTGAGCCTCGCTGCCAGAGAATTTTTTCAGCACGATGTAAGGCGGTTTACCGGCCTGGCGAAAGTGCCAAATGGACATATTTGTTCAAGGCATTTTGACAGACGGTGTAAAGTTATCTTTGGTCGTGCTAGTTTAATGTCAAATTTTCGTATGCGTGGGCAAAACGTCAGTCAGAACATAGAGTTGGCGCCACGTTTTAAAGCGGTTTGCACGGTGCTAAACCCCTTATTTTTCAGCATTTTTTATTAGAGGCACGGGATTACATGGAAATCGGTCTGCGCGAGTGGCTGATCGTCATCGGCATCATTGTCATTGCCGGTATTCTTTTTGATGGCTGGCGCCGCATGCGCGGTGGCAAGGGCAAGCTCAAATTCCGTCTGGACCGCAACCTGTCCAACTTGCCCGACGACGACGGCAGCGCCGAGCTGCTGGGGCCGCCCCGCGTGCTCGACACCCATAAAGAGCCGCAACTGGACGAGCACGACCTGCCGTCGATGAGCGCGCCGTTGCGTGAAGCCCGCGAGCCGTCTTCCAAGCGTGGCAAGCGCGCTGCCGCCAGCGTTGCCGAACCGCATCAGGGCGACCTGAACCTCGACGTCGATGAAGGCCCGAGCTTCAGCAGCCGCGATGACGATTTCCCGGATGAAAACGTCGCCAAGACTGCTGCGCCGCGCCAATCCGTAAACGATCAGCCGGCTGCCGAAGAAGTCCTGGTGATCAGCGTGATCTGCCGCGACGCCGCCGGCTTCAAAGGCCCGGCGCTGTTGCAGAACATCCTCGAAAGCGGCCTGCGTTTTGGCGAGATGGATATTTTCCACCGTCACGAAAGCATGGCCGGTAACGGCGAAGTGCTGTTCTCCATGGCCAACGCGGTCAAGCCGGGCACCTTCGACCTGGACGACATCGACCTGTTCAGCACCCCGGCAGTCAGCTTTTTCCTTGGCCTGCCAGGCCCGCGTCACCCCAAGCAAGCCTTCGACGTGATGGTGGCCGCAGCCCGCAAGCTGTCCCAGGAACTCAACGGCGAGCTCAAGGACGACCAGCGCAGCGTGCTGACCGCCCAGACCATCGAGCACTACCGTCAGCGCATCGTCGAGTTCGAGCGTCGCGCCCTGACACAGAAACGCTGAGGATTGGTCTTCAGCGTTGTCAGTAGAATAAGCGCACTAACATATTGAGCAGCTTCGGCTGCTCTTTTGCTTTCTGAGAGAACACCCATGACCGCCGCCCACACCCGCATCCTCGAACTGCGCGCTGAACTGGATCAGCACAACTACCGTTACCACGTCCTCGACGAGCCAAGCATTCCGGACGCCGAGTACGACCGGCTGTTCCACGAGCTCAAGGCCCTGGAAGCCGAGCACCCGGACCTGGTAACGCGCGATTCACCGACGCAGCGGGTCGGCAGTGCGGCGCTGTCGGCCTTTACCCAAGTGCGTCATGAGATTCCGATGCTCAGCCTGGGTAACGCGTTTGATGAAACCACCATGCTCGAGTTTGATCGCCGCGTCACCGAAGGTCTCGACCTGCCGGTGGGCGATCTGTTCAGTGGCGGCGCGGCGGTGGAATACAGCTGCGAACCCAAGCTGGACGGCCTGGCGGTCAGCCTCCTGTACCAGGACGGCGAGCTGGTGCGCGGTGCCACCCGTGGTGACGGCACCACCGGCGAAGACATCAGCGTCAACGTGCGCACGGTGCGCAATATTCCGCTGAAACTGCACGGTACTGGTTGGCCGGCGACCCTGGAAGTGCGCGGCGAAGTCTTCATGTCCAAGGCCGGTTTCGAGCGGCTCAACGCCGCGCAGCTGGAAGTCGGCGGCAAGACCTTCGCCAACCCGCGCAATGCCGCGGCCGGCAGCCTGCGCCAGCTGGATTCGAAAATCACCGCCAGCCGCCCGCTGGAATTCTGCTGCTACGGCATCGGCCAAGTGACGGCGGATATCAGCGACACCCATATCGGCAACCTCAAGCAGTTGCAGAAGTGGGGCATGCCCATCAGCCACGAGCTGAAGCTGGCCCAGGGTATTCAGGAATGCCTGGACTACTACCGCGACATCGGCGAGCGGCGTAACAGCCTCGGCTACGAAATCGATGGCGTGGTGTTCAAGGTCAACAGCATTGCGTCCCAGCGTGAACTGGGCTTCCGCGCCCGTGAACCGCGCTGGGCCATCGCGCATAAATTCCCGGCCATGGAAGAGCTGACCGAACTGCTCGACGTGGAATTCCAGGTCGGCCGTACCGGCGCCGTGACCCCGGTTGCCCGCTTGAAACCGGTCAAGGTCGCGGGTGTCACGGTGTCCAACGCGACCCTGCACAACATGGACGAAGTCGCGCGCCTGGGGCTGATGATCGGCGATACAGTGATCATTCGCCGCGCCGGTGATGTGATCCCGCAGGTGGTCTCGGTGGTGCCCGAGCGCCGCCCGGAAAACGCCCGCGCCGTGCAGATCCCCGAGCGCTGCCCGGTGTGTGGCTCGCATGTGGAGCGCACGCAACTGGTCAAGCGCAGCAAGGGCAAGGAAACCGTCAGCGAAGGCGCGGTGTACCGCTGCGTCGGGCGCCTGGCGTGTGGCGCGCAGCTGAAGCAGGCGATTATCCACTTCGTTTCGCGCCGTGCCATGGACATCGACGGCCTGGGCGACAAGACCATCGAGCAACTGGTGGATGAAAAACTCATCGGTTCGCCGGCTGACCTGTACAAGCTCAAGTACGAGCAGGTCATCGACCTGGAAGGCTTTGCCGATATCTCCAGCAAGAAGCTGATTATCGCCATCGAAAACAGCAAGTCGCCGAGCCTGGCGCGGTTTATCTATGCCCTGGGCATTCCCGACGTGGGCGAGGAGACCGCCAAGGTGCTGGCGCGCTCGCTGGCATCCCTGGAACGGGTGCAGAAGGCCCTGCCGGAAGTGCTGACGTACCTGCCGGACGTGGGCCTGGAAGTGGCCCACGAGATCCACAGCTTCTTTGAAGACAGCCATAACCAGGAGGTGATCGGCGCGCTGCTGTCGCCGCACGAGTGTGGCCTGCAATTACAGGATCAAGGCGAACTGAGCGCCGAGTTTGCCGCCAGCACCACCTTGGGTGGCTTGCTCGACAAGCTGCACGTGCCGAGCGTCGGGCCGGGCGCCGCGCAGAAACTCGCGGACAAGTTCGGCAGCCTCGAAGGCGTGATCAAGGCCGACTGGCTCGACATGCGCCAGGCATTGCCCGAGAAGCAGGCCAAGGCGGTGCGTGAGTTCTTCGATAATGAATGCAACGCCAACCGTGCCCTGGTCATCGAGCAGCAGCTCAAGGACTTCGGCATGCATTGGCAGAGCGAAAAAAAGGTCGTCGAAGGCTTGCCCGAAGCGGGGCATACCTGGGTGCTCACCGGTTCCCTGGAGCTGATGAGCCGCGACGTGGCCAAGGACAAACTCGAAAGCCTGGGCGCCAAGGTGGCGGGTTCAGTGTCGGCGAAAACCCATTGCGTGGTGGCCGGGCCGGGTGCCGGTTCCAAGCTGGCCAAGGCCAACGAGTTGGGCCTTAAAGTGCTGGATGAAGAGGCGTTCGTCGCCTTCCTGGCCAAGCACAACATTACGGTCTGACGCGCTGCCTCAAGAAAGTGGAACGAACTTAAATCCCAAATGATCTAGTCTTGGTCACCCAGGAGAGATCGCCATGTTCCGCTACTTCGAGCAACTCAGTTCGCGCATCGCCGCACCGTTCATGGCAGGCTCATCTCGCGACAGCAAGGTGTGGCAATGCCGTTGCGGGCAATCGCTGTTCTTTCGCAACAGCCAGTGCCTGGCCTGCCAGGCGCTGCTGGGCTATCAGCCGCAACAGAGCCGCTTATCGTCCCTGCAGCCCGGGCCTGTGGTTGATACCTGGCTGCAGGACGACAACCTCGACGCCGGCGCCTTCCGCCGCTGCGCCAACCTCGACACCCCGGCCGCGTGCAACTGGCTGATTCCGGCCCACAGCACCGCGGCACTGTGCGTGGCCTGCAGCCTGAATCGCACGATTCCCGACCTGTCGATCCCGGAGAACCACGAGCGCTGGCGCAAGGTCGAGACCGCCAAGCGCCGGCTGGTCGCGCAGCTTATCAGTCTGGGCCTGCAAGTGGTGCCCAAGAGTGTGGACGAGGGCACGGGCCTGGCCTTTGACTTCGTCGGCATCGACCTGGAGGGCAATGCGCCCACCACCGGCCACGCCAACGGCCTGATCACCCTGGATATCAAAGAGGCCGATGACGCGCACCGCGAGAAGGTCCGCGTGCAGATGCGTGAACCCTACCGCACCTTGCTCGGCCATTTCCGCCATGAAGTCGGTCATTACTACTGGGACCGGCTGATCGCCAACAGCCACTGGCTTGAACCTTTTCGCCGCCTGTTCGGCGACGAACGCGCCAGTTATGCCGAGGCGCTTGACCACCATTACCAAAATGGCCCACGCCCTGACTGGCAGCAGACCTGCGTCAGCGCCTACGCCACCATGCATCCATGGGAAGACTGGGCCGAAACCTGGGCCCACTACCTGCACATGATGGACGCTGTCGACACCGCACTGGGTTTCGGCATGAGCGCCCGCGGGATCGACCTGGATTACCCGCCGTTCCCGCTGACCACCCTCTACGACCCCGAGCACCCAGGCGGCCCGGCATTCCTGTCGTTCGTCAACGCCTGGATCGAACTGGCCGGCATGCTCAACGAACTGTCGCGCAGCATGGGCCAACCGGACTTCTATCCATTTGTGCTACCCCCGGCGGTGATCGCCAAACTGCACTTTATTCACCTGATGATCCAGGAGGAGGGCGGCCGGGCCGATGAGGCGGTGATTTTGTAGCGGTACAAGTGCTTGAGCCGCTTCATATTTTTAATCCGGCGTGAATGGTTGTAACTTCCGATGAGATCGGTACAATGGCCCCGCTTGCCGAGAGGCAGGCGTCGTTATGGTGACCCCATCGGTCCCCCCGCAACGATTACCCGTGAACCTGGTCAGAGCCGGAAGGCAGCAGCCACAGCGGGAACATTGTGTGCCGGGGTGTGGCTGGTGGGGTTGCCTCCATAACGCTCTTCCTGATTGATGCTTTACGGTTTTTCACCCTTTACCACGCGGTGGTGCAAGGCGTGAGACAGCCGAGTTGACCCTCCCGTCCTACCTTTTGCTTTCCTGCCACTCGGTCTACTGCTGCCGAAGCGTGGTGCCGGATGTGATTCGCCCGTTGTTTTGATTCGATTGGGACGTCGTCGCGTGACGTAGCCGATTCAGTCGTCATGCCTGCATTTCCAGCGGTGGGCGTTTGATGCCAGGCCATACCAATCAAGTCCGCTGAGCGGCATTACGGCCGGTAGAGCGGGAATGCTTCCATCAGCGGTGGTATCTCCTGGCCCATCTCTGCTGCGCTGGCAGAGGGGTTGCTCGATTTTGGAATGTTCCGGGCGAAGTGAAAAATGATGGTCTGGCCGGTGGTGCCATCCTTGTAATACTTGAAATAGCTGATCTCCGAGAATTCCCCGTCTTTACGCAGTGAAGTGGGATAAAACATCATCGCGTAATCGATCCCGGTTCTATTGTCGGTCAGCAGGACAGCCGGCATGTTCGGGTTTTCCTGCTGATGCAACTGGATGGCGCGTTTGCCGAGGTCGAGGGGCTTGAAGCGGTTCATCTCGCGAGGCACGACGGTAAAGTCGACCATTTCATTCCAGGCATCCATGCTTTCCTCTGCTGGGAAATACTCCCACAAGCCCGGCTTTTGGAATTTCAGGACAAACGTCTTGCCGCCGAACACCACCGTTTTGGTCTCGGCAATTGACGGACTGGACATGTCGGAGGTGAGCGGCGTGGTGCAGCCATAGAGCAGGAAGATGGCAGATAACATAAGCAATGTGGCTTTCATTTCAATCCTTGAAAAACTGCGTCAGTGTATTTTGCGCCCGTAACAGTAGCCCAACGCATCACGGAATACTTTCTTTATCGGGATCGAAAGTGAATGCGCAGTCGGCAATTTACTGCTTTGCCCCAAAATCCTGAAAAACCTCGGCTGGACAATTCCAGGCTGCCTGCTAGCTTGATGCATGTGCATTTTTACAAAATGACCGTCGTGCTGGAGTAGTTAAGAAGTGATGGCACTCAAGTCCTCAACAGGGATGATTGCCATGGCTAGCTTTGAAGGTATGCCCGGTCTTATCAGTGCTTCCGTCGGCACTCCCGGCAAGGCCCACAATGTGCCTGCCGATGTTCAATACATTCAACGTCTGTTTAATCTGATCACGCCAGCATCCGTTCCCGTGTTAGTGGAGGACGGAAAATGCGGCCCGCTGCTGCTTCGGCGCATCAACGATTATCAATTGAATCGTCTCAAGGTCGCCAACCCTGATGGGGTAATTGACCCGGCAGGCCGGACGTTCAACAGCCTGGTTGAAGACGCGCGCAAGGCAGTGCCTGGCCCCCAGCTCCCACAGCGCACGCCGGCGCCGGTCCCGGCTGAGCCAAGCAAACCGCAATCGATCGCTCAGCCCACCAGCGACGGCGGCGTGACCCTGACCGAGGCGGATTTCCAGAAGGCCGCCACTCAATTGGGTAACGGGATTTCGCTGAATATCATCAAGGCATTCGCTACCGTGGAGTCCGGTGGGCGTTCCGGCTTTGGCCCGGCCAAGTTGCCGATGATCGCGTATGAAGGGCATATCTTCCGCAAGTACACCCAGCAAAAGTACGACAGGGCCTACCCCTTGCTGTCTTACCCCTATAAGGAAAAGGCCGGCCCGCAATGGCGCGCGAATAACAAGGACCAGGCCAAGGCCTGGGAGACCCTCGCCGCTGCCTACAAACTGGACCCGGCAGCCGCGTTGATGGCGACGTCCTGGGGGATGTTCCAGATCATGGGCTTCAACTTCGCTGCCTGCGGTTACGCCACCGTGACCGAGTTTGCCGCCGCAATGAAGGTCAATGCTGGCCAGCAACTCATGGCGTTCGTCGGTTTTTGCCGCAAGAAACCGGCGTTGGTCAGAGCCATGAAGAACAAGGACTATGCAGGCATGGCCACCCAGTACAACGGGAAGGACTTCGGCGACTACGACCGCCGCATTCAAAAAGCCTATGAGGCGCTTGAGCGCAAAAATTAACGGCCTGTGAGGCCTGCCTCACAACCCTCAAGACGGCTGCTGGACAACCCAAAACCAACTTGTTAGTTTGCGCCGGCCACATGTTTCAAGTTATGACAAGTGTGTTGCGTTGATATTGAAGTGCTATCACTTCTTTAACTAACAAGGATGTCCGTGATGAAAAGCCTGCAAGGGTTGCCCCGTCTTATCAGCGCTTCGGTGGGCGCGCCCGGCAAAGCGCGCAACCTGCCCGCCGATGTTCAGTGCATCCAGTATTTATTCAATCTGATCATTCCCAAGATGGGTTTCCCGCTGCCGGAAAACGGCAAGTGCGATGGTCAGTTGGTGCAGTGCATCAGTCAGTACCAGTTCCGGCACCTGAAGTACGCGCACCCGGATGGCGTGATCGATCCCACCGGCCGCACCTTCAACAGCCTGATTGAAGAAGCGGTGAAAGTGCCGGTGAAGGCGTTCCCGAGCATGCGTATTCCAAGCTTCCTGAATGCGTTCGGCAACAACCAGGGCGACGCGGTGCAAGCCACGGTCAACGTCTACCTGGACCGCATGCGCGCGATGGTCGAGGCCGAGCGGCGTAACCGTCAATTGATGTTGCAGTCCACCTGCGACGGCGGCATGACCCTGACTGATACCGACTTCCAGAACGCCGCCACGCAGTTGGGCAATGGGATCTCGGTGAACATCATCAAGGCCTTCGCCACGGTGGAGTCCGGCGGGCGCTCCGGTTTCGGGCCGGCCAAGTTGCCGGTGATCGCCTTCGAGGGGCACTGGTTTCGTAAATACACCAAGAGCATCTACGACCAGGCGCACCCTCTGCTGTCATACGTTTATGTGAAAAAGGCCGGGCCGCAGTGGCAGGTCAACAACAAGGACCAGGTCAAGGCCTGGGAAACCATGGCCACAGCCTTTGCCCTGGACCAGGAAGCCGCTTTGAAGTCGGCGTCCTGGGGCATGTTTCAGATGATGGGCTTCAACTTCGCATCCTGCGGTTACAAGTCGGTGTTTGAATTTACCGCAGCCTTGAAGATCAATGCCGGCAATCAACTCAAGGCGTTCGTCAGTTTCTGCAGTCAGAGCCCTTCGTTGATCAAAGCGATGAAGGAGAAAGACTATGTCGCCATGGCGCGCAACTATAACGGCAAGGATTACGGCGACTATGACCGCCGTATTAAAAAGGCCTACGAAGCACTTGAAGGGAAAAAATAAGATGAATCGTTTTCTAGCGGTTGGCGTGTTGTCGTGGTGTGCGGTGGTGCCGGTGGTTGCTGGCGCTGCTACGTTGCATTCGGGCAAATACGAAGAACTGATGCTGGCCGTGACGCCGGAGCATCAGGTCGAAGGCTACTACGCCGAAGAATTGGGCGAGGGCGTTACCCGCAGTTGCGCGTTCTACCTGCAAGGCAAGCCCGAAGCGCTGACCACCTGGCTAGACAATGCCTACCCCGGCAGCGTAGCGCCTTCGTCCGACGGCGTGACCCTGACCGTGGAGCAGGCCCGCCAGCATCCCGGCTGCATGAGCGTGCTGATGCCGGAGATTGCCACCGGCCTGGACCTGACCCAGACCGCCAGCAAGAACTGGATCGGCCTGGTGACCGTGTCCGCCGACAAGGCTTACCTGCTGAACACGCCGGGCGCCGATGTGGCCAAGCGCCCGTATATCGTCAAGGACGATGTGGTCGGGGTGCTGGCCTTCAAGGATGGCTGGGCTCAGGTCGAGTTCACCAACGCCAAGGACCAATCGTTCACCGGTTGGATCAGCCAGGACCAATACAGCCGTCTGTCCGCGCCCCAGCACTGATCAGTGAATTCCAGTCGGCCGTGTTTCCAGCGGCCGGCTCAGGTAGCATGCGCCTCCCGTAGACATGGAGGTCCCCTATGCGTCTTTTCCCCCTCGCGCTGTTATCCGTGCTGGTGCTGTGTTTGCCCGGCTGCGTGATGATCCCTTATGAAAGCCCCGAAGCCCGGGCCAAAATCGAACACGACCTGAGCGTTGCGCCGGCCGATATCATTGGCATCACCGAGACCAACTGGTGCCCTTACACCTATGGGATCGCCGAGATCTGCCATGCCACCCAGGGTCTGGGCGTGCTGACCAAGAAGGGCTTTATTCTCAGCGTCTATGAGAACAAAACCTACATTCCGGTCAGAACCCTGCGCGTGGATGAGGTGATGTGCGCCAAGGTCACGGAAGGGCGCGACAAGCCGGAAATCTTCTACGTGTTTACCCAGGAAGATGCCTTCATGCTGGCCCCGATCACGCCGGGCGGCCGTATGAATATGCCGATGAAGCTGAAGATTTTCGACTATTTGCTCGGCAATCAGCAGAAGGTGTTTACCGGTGTCGAGGGTTCGTTTGTGAAAATGACCGGTAATCGGGTTGTGCGCTATGTCACCACGCCAGGCTTCAAGCCGGGGATGGCGAGCGTCGATGAGTTTGCGATCGTCAACCCCTGCCCGGGTGCGGAGCAGGCAGCGCCGACTGCGCAGAAATAATTACGCCGCAACGTGTCAGGCACGTTGCGGCGTTTTTTATGGTCGGGCGCTTATGACTGGGCTCAGCCTTTGTTGCGGTTGAACAGCTTGCGGATCACCGCGAACAGCGCCACCACGCCGACCACCAGGAATTTCTTCGCGGCCAGCAGGAAGATACCGATCTTGGCGAACAACCCGGCCTTGGCCGCAATCCCGCCGGCCACCAGGGCTGCCAAGCCGTAAGTGGCGAGCTTGTCGGTTTTCGGGTTGAAGTCGGTGTACAGGTTGCCGTCGGTGAAGTTAGTGAAGGCCAGGACCTTGGGCAATTCCTGCTTGATGGTGGGCAGGTCGGCCATGGCGGCGACGGCGTTGAGTTCCAGCACGCCTTCACGGCCAAGCACGCGGATGCTGTAGTTGAGGGTGTTCTGCTCGGCGTCGTCGGCTTTCAGCTCACGCGCCCAGTACATCTTGTGGGTGGTGTCGTCGTAGTGCGGCGGCTCGGCCCAGCCCAGCAAATGCAGGCCGGCGTAGCCTTGTTTCTGGCGTTCCTGGTTATCGGCTTCGTCTTCTTCCTGCATTTGCTTGAGCAGGTCGGCGTAGTCAATCTTCGCGGCGTCTTCGTCGGAAATGTGCCCGTCATTCTTATAGCTGACGATCACGCCCCAGCCGCGCTCCGACAGCGGGCTCACCGCCTTTGGCACAATCATGCCCAAGGTCTTGAAACCTGGCGGGTTGCCCCAGCCATCGGTCAGCAAGCGTTCGGTATCGGCAGGGTCGAGGTAGTAGAACTCGTCGTTCAGCTTAAGGGTGGCGATGCCGCTGGGCAGGGTGACGGTGCCGGTTTTTTGCTTGAGTGAGGCCAGGAAGTGTTCGGCGGTTTCGGCGGGGGCACTGGCTTCGACAGGCGCGGGCTCGGGCTTGGCGGCAGCAAAAGCGTGGGTGGCAGGCAGGCTCAGGGCGGCCGCCGCCAGTAACAGGCGGAAGTAATTCATGGTAGTCCCTTACATTTTGAATTAATTTCGCGGGAGGATACCTGAAATGGATTTGACAGGTTAGCCAAAAGTCTCGCGCAACAACCCTGCAAACGCATCCCGCGCCAAGTGGCGCTGGGTGTCCTTGTGCCAGAACAGCAGGTTGTCCACCGCCTGCAACGCGTCGAACCGATAGGACGCCAACTGGTTGGCCTGCTCATAGCGCGCCAGGATGCCTTCCGGCGCCAACGCCACGCCAATCCCCGCGCTGACACAACCGATGATCGTGCCCCAACTGGCATAGCTGGCGATGCTCGGCTTGAAGTCATGGGGCTTGACCCAGTTTTCCAGCGCGGCGCGATACGGGCAGCCGGGTGGCCACACCAGCAGGGTGCGGCCGGCCAGGTCCTCGGCGCTGTGGATGGGCGCGCTGCAAGCACTGGCGATCAGCACCAGGCGTTCGCTGTACACCACGCTGTGTTCAAGCTTCGCGCGTGGGTTGCCGGAGGCCACCAACGCGACGTCCAGGCGATGGTGTTGCAGGTCGTCCAGCAACTGGCCCCAGGCGCCGGTGACCAGTTCCAGGCTGACGTCCGGGTAACGCCGGTGATATTCGGCCAGCAGCGGCGGCAGGCGGCCGCTGGCACTCGACTCCACCGCGCCGATACGCAGGGTGCCGCGGGGAATGGCGTCGGCGTCCACCGCGCGCTTGGATTCATCCACCAGCGCCAGGATGCGCTCGCAGTAGTCGAGGAAGATCTCCCCGGCGGCACTGATCGCCAGCCCACGCCCGGCGCGAATAAACAGCGGCGTGCCCAGCTCGCCCTCCAACTGCTTGATGCGCGTGGTGATGTTGGACGGCACGCAGTGCAATTGCAGGGCGGCCTGGGCCACGCTGCCTGTTTGCGCCACGGCTCGCACCATTTTCAGTTGGGCCAGTTCCATTGCTCAGTTCCAGTGATTTCAGATGTCAGAAACGGTTAATTGTCCTGCGCCTTGCCGGGGCCAATGCTGACGGCATTCCTTGCCTGATTGCGGACGCCATCGATGAATGCCCCTTCACCCGTAAAGCTTACGCTAGTCATTGCCAGCGTCATCCTCTGTTGGGCCTATTCGCCGATTGGCGTGCACATCGGGCTGCACAGCTACAGCCCAGGCCAGCTGGCGTTACTGCGGTTCTTGATTGCTTCGGTATTCATGGGCGCGGTGGCGCTGGTGCTGGGCATCGGTCGGCCACGTTTGCGCGACGTGCCGTGGTTGCTGGTGCTGGGATTTTTCGGGGTGTTCCTGCACCACACCTGCCTCAATTATGGGCAGCAATGGGTGACGGCCGCGGCCTCCAGCGTGTTGGCGCAGTCTGCGCCGCTGTTCAGTGTGCTGATTGCGTTTTTCTGCTTGAAAGAACGGGTCAGCCTGTGGCGCTGGAGCTGCGTCTTGCTCGGTTTGCTGGGCGTGCTGGTGGTGATCTGGGGCGATCAGGGCGTGGGCGATATCGACCCACGGGGTCTGCTGATCCTGCTGGCGGCGGTGTCCTGGAGTGTGTATTTCGCCCTGCAGAAACACTATGCCCACCGCTACAGCCCGCTGACCATGGCGTGCTACATGGTGTGGGCGGGCACCCTGATGCTCTGTGTGAACCTGCCGGGGCTGCCCGCCGCCGTGGCGCGCGCACCGTTGCCGGAGAACCTGGCGGTGCTGGTGCTGGGGGTTTTTCCCAGTGCCCTGGCGTACCTGGCCTGGGGCTATGTGTTGAAACATGTCGAGGTCAGCCGCGCGTCGGTGGCGATGTACCTGATCCCGCCGGTCGCCATGCTGATGGCCGCAACGCTGCTGGGCGAGCACATTGCCGTGCAGGTGATGCTGGGCGCGGTGATCGTGCTGGCCAGCGTGGCCGCCATCAGCCTGGAGGGGCGCTGTCGGGCTGGCCGTGGTGAGCATCCATAAAGCGCCCAGGACTACGCGAATACACGCTCCGGGTTCAGGCCTTTTTGGGGCCGATCAGCAGAGCTTAGTCAGATTAGGCGAGCGTGCCGGATGCAATTTCCCCCTTGCTCCGCTAGCATTACCGGCTTCCGCTTCCCAGTTGCGACGGTTTTCGATGAGTTATCAGGTTCTTGCACGTAAATGGCGTCCGCGCTCGTTCCGCGAAATGGTCGGCCAGACCCATGTGCTCAAGGCTCTGATCAATGCCTTGGACAGCCAACGGCTGCACCACGCCTATCTGTTCACCGGTACGCGGGGGGTGGGCAAGACCACCATCGCGCGCATCATCGCCAAATGCCTGAACTGTGAAACCGGTATCACTTCTACGCCCTGCGGCACCTGCTCGGTGTGCCGGGAAATCGACGAAGGGCGTTTCGTCGACCTGATCGAGATCGACGCCGCGAGCCGCACCAAGGTCGAAGACACCCGCGAGCTGCTCGACAATGTGCAGTACGCGCCGAGCCGTGGGCGCTTCAAGGTCTACCTGATCGACGAAGTGCACATGCTCTCCAGCCATTCCTTCAACGCCTTGTTGAAAACCCTGGAAGAGCCGCCGCCCTACGTCAAATTCATCCTGGCCACCACGGATCCGCAGAAACTTCCTGCAACGATTCTGTCGCGGTGCCTGCAGTTCTCCCTGAAAAACATGACGCCTGAGCGGGTGGTCGAGCATTTGAGCCATGTGCTGGGCGTCGAGAACGTGCCGTTCGAAGACGACGCACTGTGGCTGCTCGGCCGCGCCGCCGATGGCTCGATGCGTGACGCCATGAGCCTCACCGACCAGGCCATCGCCTTTGGTGAAGGCAAGGTCATGGCCGCCGATGTGCGCGCCATGCTCGGTACGCTGGACCACGGTCAGGTATTCGACGTACTGCACGCGCTGATCGAAGGCGACGCCAAGGCGCTGCTCGAGGCGGTGCGCCACCTGTCGGAGCAAGGCCCGGACTGGAACGGCGTACTCTCGGAAATCCTCAATGTGCTGCACCGCGTCGCCATCGCCCAGGCCTTGCCGGAAGGTGTCGACAACGGCCATGGCGACCGCGACCGCGTGTTGGCCCTGGCCCAGGCGCTGCCGGCCGAAGACGTGCAGTTCTACTACCAGATGGGCCTGATCGGTCGCCGGGACTTGCCCTTGGCGCCGGACCCGCGGGGTGGCTTTGAAATGGTCCTGTTGCGCATGCTGGCCTTCAGGCCGGCAGACTCGGCAGATGCGCCGAGACAGCCGCTAAAGCCAGTGGGGATCAGCCAGGCCACAGTTGATTCCGCCAAACCAGTGGCTGGCGCGGCGGTTGTCGCGCCAGTCGTGGCTGTGCCTGCCCCGGTTACGCCTGCGCCTGAAGCTGCCGCGCCCGTGATCGAGCC
>NZ_JBAWDE010000291.1:0-29094 GCF_049590575.1 Pseudomonas sp. | reverse complement strand
ACCAGGTACAACGCCTGGCCGACGACCATGCCAACGCCCAGTGGCTGGGCGATGCGTTGCGCAGCGCGGGGTTCGAGGTGGAGCCGGTGCAGACCAACATGGTCTACGTGCAGATCGGTGCGCAGGCCCAGGCCTTGAAGGCCTTTGCCGCCGAGCGCGGGATCAAGTTGAGCGCCGCGCCGCGCCTGCGTATGGTCACGCATCTGGACGTGAGCCGGGCACAGATCGAGCAGGTGCTGGAGACATTCGTCGAATTTTCGCGCAAATGACCCTGCAGACCGTCTAATTGAACCTCTCTATCGCATAAACACGCTGTACCACCGGCAAAGGGCCGATATAATGCGGCCCTTTGCCGTCGCTCCGTCTGATGACGTTTAGCACTGGCCTTTGGCCGCAGCCTCCGTGGAAGAATCTAATGAAAAGCGCAGAAATCCGTGAAGCCTTCCTTCGCTTCTTCGAAGAGCAAGGTCACACCCGTGTCGCCTCCAGCTCCTTGATCCCAGGCAATGACCCCACCCTGCTGTTCACTAACGCGGGGATGAACCAGTTCAAGGACTGCTTCCTGGGCCAGGAAAAGCGCGCCTACACCCGCGCTACCAGCAGCCAGAAGTGCGTGCGCGCCGGCGGCAAGAACAGCGACCTGGAAAACGTCGGTTACACCGCGCGCCACCACACCTTCTTCGAAATGCTCGGCAACTTCAGCTTTGGCGATTATTTCAAGAAAGATGCGATTACCTTTGCCTGGACCTTCCTGACCGGCGTGTTGAAGTTGCCCAAGGAAAAGCTCTGGGTCACCGTCTATGCGACGGACGATGAAGCCTATGACATCTGGACCAAAGAAATCGGCGTGCCCGTCGAGCGCATGATTCGCATCGGCGACAACAAAGGCGCGCCTTACGCGTCCGATAACTTCTGGACCATGGGCGATACCGGCCCGTGCGGCCCTTGCACCGAGATCTTCTACGACCACGGCGCGGATATCTGGGGTGGCCCACCGGGCTCGCCAGAGGAAGACGGCGACCGTTACATCGAGATCTGGAACAACGTGTTCATGCAGTTCAACCGCACCGCAGACGGCGTGTTGCACCCGCTGCCGGCGCCGTCGGTAGACACCGGCATGGGCCTGGAGCGGATCAGTGCGGTGATGCAGCACGTTCACTCCAACTATGAAATCGACCTGTTCACCCATTTGCTGAGCGCGTCGGCTGCCGCTATTGGTTGCGCCAACGACAACCAGTCTTCGCTCAAGGTCGTGGCGGATCACATCCGTTCCTGCGGCTTCCTGATCGCCGATGGTGTGCTGCCGTCGAACGAAGGCCGTGGTTATGTGCTGCGCCGTATCATCCGTCGCGCATGCCGCCACGGTAACAAGCTGGGCGCTACCGGCAGCTTCTTCTACAAAATCGTCGCGGCGCTGGTCGCCGAGATGGGCGACGCCTTTCCGGAGCTCAAGCAGCAGCAAGGCAACATCGAGCGCGTGCTCAAGGCTGAAGAAGAGCAGTTCTCCAAGACCCTGGAACATGGCTTGAAGATTCTCGAGCAGGACCTGGCTGAGCTCAAAGGCAGCGTGGTGCCCGGCGATGTCGTATTCAAGCTCTACGACACCTACGGCTTCCCGATGGACCTGACCGCCGACATTGCCCGTGAGCGCGAACTGACCATCGATGAGGCCGGTTTTGAGCGCGAGATGGAAGCCCAGCGCGTGCGTGCGCGTTCTGCCAGCTCTTTTGGCCTGGACTACAACACGCTGGTCAAAGTTGACGTGCCTACCGAATTCATCGGCTACAAGGCTACCGCTGGCTCGGCGAAGATCGTGGCGATTTATAAAGATGGCAAGTCGGTCGACGTGTTGAGCGAAGGCGATGAGGCTGTCGTCGTGCTGGACCAGACCCCGTTCTACGCCGAGTCCGGTGGCCAGATTGGTGATTGTGGTTTCCTGAGTTCGACGTCCGGTCGTTTTGAAGTGCGTGACACCACCAAGACCGGCGGTGCGTTCCTGCACCACGGTGTGCTGGTGCTGGGTAACCTGACGGTCGGTGCGCCGGTCGACACCCAGGTCGATGCCGACGTACGACATGCAACCGCGCTGAACCACTCGGCCACTCACTTGCTGCACGCGGCACTGCGCCAAGTATTGGGCGAGCACGTCCAGCAGAAAGGCTCGTTGGTCGACAGCCAGCGCCTGCGCTTCGACTTCAGCCACTTTGAAGCGATCAAGCCGGAGCAGATCAAGGCGCTCGAAGACATCGTCAACGCCGAAGTGCGCAAGAACACCCCGGTCGAAACCGAAGAAACCGACATCGACACCGCCAAGGCCAAAGGCGCCATGGCACTGTTCGGCGAGAAATACGGCGACAACGTGCGCGTACTGAGCATGGGCGGCAGCTTCTCGGTGGAGCTGTGTGGCGGCATCCACGCCAACCGCACCGGCGACATCGGCCTGCTGAAGATCATCAGCGAAGGCGGTGTGGCCTCTGGTGTGCGGCGTATCGAGGCAGTGACCGGCGCTGCGGCGCTGGCCTACCTGAATGCGGCTGAAGAACAACTCAAGGAAGCGGCCAGCCTGGTCAAGGGCAGCCGCGACAACCTGATCGACAAGCTGTCAGCCGTTTTGGAGCGCAACCGTGCCCTGGAGAAACAGCTGGAGCAGTTGCAAGCCAAGGCGGCCAGCGCGGCGGGCGACGATTTGTCTGCTCAAGCACAAGACGTCAAGGGTGTGAAGGTCCTGGCTGCGCGCCTGGACGGTCAGGACGGCAAGGCGCTGTTGGCCCTGGTCGATCAGTTGAAGAACAAGCTCGGCCGCGCAGTGATCCTGCTCGGCGGTGTGCATGAAGAAAAGGTCGTGCTGGTTGCCGGTGTAACCAAGGACCTGACTGGCCAACTCAAGGCCGGTGATTTGATGAAGCAAGCCGCTGCGGCAGTGGGCGGGAAGGGCGGTGGTCGTCCGGACATGGCGCAAGGCGGTGGTGTGGACGCCGGTGCCCTGGACGCGGCCTTGGCCCTGACTGTGCCGTTTGTCGAGGCTGGTATTTAAGGCGCTTTTAACTCGCCCGTGGTCTAGTCGCGGGCGACGCAGTGCTGGTTGATTGGATAATAGGCGCCCCTTTACGGGCTGAGGCGGCTTAGAAATGGCTTTGATCGTACAGAAATTTGGAGGCACCTCGGTCGGCTCTGTCGAAAGAATCGAGCAGGTGGCCGACAAGGTTAAGAAATTCCACGATGCCGGCGACGACCTGGTGGTGGTGCTGTCGGCCATGAGCGGCGAGACCAATCGCCTGATCGAGCTGGCCAAGGCAATCAGTGGCGAGCAGCAACCGCTGCCGCGTGAGCTGGATGTGATTGTGTCGACTGGCGAGCAGGTCACCATTGCCCTGTTGGCCATGGCGCTGAACAAGCGTGGTGTGCCGGCCGTGTCCTACACGGGCAGCCAGGTACGCATCCTGACGGACAGTGCGCATACCAAGGCGCGCATCCTGCAGATCGATGATCAGAAAATCCGCACAGATCTGAAAGCTGGCCGCGTGGTAGTTGTAGCTGGGTTCCAGGGTGTGGACGAGCAAGGCAACATCACCACCCTGGGGCGTGGCGGCTCGGACACCACCGGCGTGGCGCTGGCAGCGGCTCTCAAGGCCGATGAATGCCAGATCTATACCGATGTGGACGGCGTTTACACCACTGACCCGCGTGTGGTGTCCGTGGCTCAGCGCCTGGACAAGATCACCTTTGAAGAAATGCTGGAAATGGCCAGCCTCGGTTCGAAGGTGTTGCAGATCCGTGCGGTGGAATTCGCCGGCAAGTACAACGTTCCGCTGCGCGTACTGCACAGCTTCAAAGAGGGTCCGGGCACCCTCATTACTATTGATGAAGAGGAATCCATGGAACAGCCGATCATTTCCGGCATCGCTTTCAACCGCGATGAAGCCAAGCTGACGATCCGTGGCGTGCCAGACACCCCGGGCGTGGCGTTCAAGATCCTGGGCCCTATCAGCGGCGCAAACATTGAAGTCGACATGATCGTGCAGAACGTTTCGCACGATAACACCACCGATTTCACCTTCACCGTGCACCGCAACGAGTACGATGCGGCGGAGCGAATCCTGCAGAACACCGCGAGCGAAATTGGCGCCCGTGAAGTGGTGGGTGATACCAAGATTGCCAAGGTGTCGATCGTGGGTGTGGGCATGCGCTCGCATGCCGGCGTTGCCAGCCGCATGTTCGAGGCCTTGGCCAAGGAAAGCATCAACATCCAGATGATCTCCACTTCGGAAATCAAAGTCTCGGTGGTGATCGAAGAGAAGTACCTGGAACTGGCTGTACGCGCGTTGCACACAGCTTTTGAGCTCGACGCTCCGGCCCGACAGGGCGAGTGATGCAGGGCCCGGAAGGCGCGGTTATCGCGCCTTTCATTTTTTTGCCGGGCGTATGGCCTTTTGCGTGCGCTCGACAATACTTAGGTCGTTAGGGCTGTGGCCGCCAGGTCATAGGTCGAACGCCTTTTTTGCAGACTGTTGTTCCTGAAATGAAATGCGTGAGGAGAAAGGTATGCTGATTCTGACTCGTCGATGCGCAGAAAGCTTGATTATTGGTGATGGCGAAATCACCGTGACCGTGCTCGGCGTCAAAGGCAATCAAGTACGTATCGGGGTTAACGCTCCGAAAGAGGTAGCGGTCCATCGCGAGGAAATCTACCTGCGGATCAAGAAAGAGAAGGACGAAGAACCAAGCCTTTAATTTTTATCGTTTTTTATGTTTGCAAACGGGGATGAACGTGGTTAATATACGCCCCGTGTTGCGGAGAGCTGGCCGAGTGGCCGAAGGCGCTCCCCTGCTAAGGGAGTACACCTCAAAAGGGTGTCGGGGGTTCGAATCCCCCGTTCTCCGCCATTATTTGCTTAGTACGTTGCAATCTGGTTTTTTCGGTAAGTTGTTGAAATTACTCGAAAAAATAGCTTTACATAGAGATTGAACGGCCTATAATGTGCGGCAACAAATGCACTCGTAGCTCAGCTGGATAGAGTACTCGGCTACGAACCGAGCGGTCACAGGTTCGAATCCTGTCGAGTGCACCATTTAAGAGTCGGTTGCAGCAATGCAGCCAGCTCGGTTTCAACCAGTTGTGATCTGGTCTAAAAACACAATCTGCACTCGTAGCTCAGCTGGATAGAGTACTCGGCTACGAACCGAGCGGTCACAGGTTCGAATCCTGTCGAGTGCACCATACAAACAAAAAGCCCGCCTAGTGCGGGCTTTTTGCCGTCTGGGGTTTGGGTAGGATTTTGTCTTTTCCTGCGCTCCCATGTGTTTTCCTCCCTCGTCGCGTCGTCGCAGTTCATAGATGCAGCCAAAACTCAACTTTGGCTCGCAAGCGCTTGTTCTTTCCAGTTTTTTGACGTTAAAAGCGCACGCAGCGTGTATCATTGCGCCCGTCAGCCCCGCCGGGGCTTGTGGAATACCTCCATGGACTTACCCAGTAGTTACTCAGTACCCCGTTTTACCAATCATGAATTGACTGATTGATCCTTCCGGCGTGCCCTGCTGCTGGGAGTGGAGTTCGCCTATGACCGAAGTAGAAGTAAAGAAAACACAAGAAAGCCTGCAGGATCGCCTTGCTCAAGTCATCGAGCTGCTGCAGCGCCAGCGCGTGGTCGAAGACCTCACGCACCGCCAGGAAGGTCCGAATCACGACCGCGTTGAAAACCTGGTCCACCGGCAAAACCTCGTCGAGCTGCAACGCAAGCTTGACGACCTGCACTCCGCCGACGTCGCCTACATTCTCGAAGCCTTGCCGCTGGACGATCGACTGACCTTGTGGCAGTTGGTCAAGGCGGACCGCGACGGCGACATCCTGCTCGAAGTGTCCGACTCCGTGCGTGAAACCCTGATCGCCGACATGGACGATCACGAGCTCCTGGCTGCTGCCAGGGAGATGGACGCCGACGAGCTGGCCGACCTGGCGCCTGAGCTGCCTCGCGACGTTGTGCATGAGTTGATGGAGGCCCTCGACGGCCAGCAGCGTGAGCGCGTGCGCTCCGCGTTGTCCTACGACGAGGATCAGGTCGGCGCCCTGATGGACTTCGAGATGGTCACCATCCGCGAAGACGTCAGCCTGGAAGTGGTCCTGCGTTACCTGCGCCGGCTGAAAGAGTTGCCCGGCCATACCGACAAACTGTTCGTGGTCGACTACGAGGGCATCCTCAAGGGTGTGCTGCCGATCAAGCGTTTGTTGGTGAACGATCCGGACAAGAAAGTTGCCGATTTGATGGCCAGCGACACGGTGAGTTTTCACCCGGACGAGGACGCCTACGAGGCCGCCCAGGCGTTCGAGCGTTATGACTTGATCTCCGCGCCGGTAGTCGACAAGAACGGCAAGCTGATTGGCCGTTTGACCATTGATGAAATGGTTGACCTGATTCGTGAAGAGAGTGAAACCGAAGTCCTCAACATGGCGGGTTTGCGTGAAGAGGAAGATATCTTCGCGTCCGTCTGGCGCTCCCTGCATAACCGTTGGGCCTGGCTGGCAGTCAACCTGATTACTGCTTTCATCGCCTCACGAGTGATCGGGTTGTTCGAAGGCTCCATCGAGAAACTGGTGGCCCTCGCGGCGCTGATGCCGATCGTGGCGGGTATCGGCGGCAACTCCGGTAACCAGACGATTACGATGATCGTGCGCGCGATGGCGCTGGACCAGGTGAGTACCGCCAACTCCTCGCGCCTGCTGCGCAAAGAGTTGGCCGTGGGCCTGATTAACGGCCTGGTGTGGGGCGGGGTGATCGGTGTGGTGGCCTACTTGCTGTATGGCAGCTGGTCGCTGGGCGTAGTGATGACGGCCGCAATGACCCTCAACCTGCTGTTGGCGGCGCTGATGGGGGTATTGATCCCTATGACCCTGGCACGCTTGGGGCGCGACCCTGCGATGGGGGCCAGCGTGATGATCACGGCCATGACCGACAGCGGTGGCTTCTTCATCTTCCTGGGTTTGGCGACGATCTTCCTGCTCTGATCCTTTCGGCGGGGGCAGATCTGCTCCCGCCTTGCTTTCCCTTGCTGATAGTGCTCGCCAAATCGTAGGCAAAAAAAAGCCAGCACATGGCTGGCTTCTGCTTTCAGTCTTGAATCAATTGGCTTCTGCGGCCGCTTCAACGTCGTGCGCGATTAGCGAAACGAGAGCATTTTGCTGGCGGTGGGAGAGCTGACGAAAACGCTGCAGCAGTTCGCGTTCGTGCAGTGACAGCTCGGGGCTGTCCAGGCGCATGCTCAACTCGTCGCCCAGCGCACCTTCCTGAATAAGGCTTTGTTCCAGGCGCGCGATGATTTCGGAGTTCATGCTGCGGTGATGATTGCGAGCCACCTCGGCAATGCGTTCCCGCATTCCGTCTGGCAGACGTACGACGAACTTGTCAGCCGTACGGCTGGAATAAATTGCCTGTTTCAATGGGCGCATATATTTAACCGGTTAGTTCAGGGGAGCGGTTTTTGGAATTGGCCGCAAGATGAGTGTTAAGACAAGGCTCACGACTAAAGTTCAACCCTAATTGCAAAGAGGCCGCATCATGCCTCAGATTTGACAGTTACTTGGCGTCAATTCTGTGACAAATATTGAACTGCCTAGAGGCTTTATGCCAGCACTCATTTGCATTTTTGCGGACTGGTTGGAAAACTTTTCAACCCGTGGTCGGGCAAGGGAACTTCCCGTTAAGCCAAGTCATCGCGGGCTTTGAGGCCGCACATCCTATAGCAAAGTGGCCTTTTGCCCTCGTTTTTAAGACTAGTGGCAATTTGCCGATTTACTAGCACGAGGCGACATAAGGTAGGAGGGGGCGGGGAGGGGATCAGCGTAGGACGGGGTCAAACTTGATTCTGCGGCCCAGTATGAGCGTCAGCAGCAGCAGGCTCGCAAAAACGCCAGTGGCAACCAGGGCGGTGGTTTGTGCATCGTCAGAACTCGCACTCAGGCCCAGGATGCCGGTGGTCACAGTCAGGCATAAAAACAGCCAGGCAAATTTGCTCACAAGTGGCTTCCTCAGAAAACCCAATGTTCAGATGCAGGCGCAGCCTGGGTGCCTTGGGTCAGGCGTACCGGCGATTGCGCGTTTGGAGTCATCACCGCCAGCTGCGGACGCTGTTGCAGGTGGTGCGGAATTGCCTGGCTGATCTGCGCAGGGTCGTCGCTGCCGGTGGATTGGAAATGGAACGTCACCAGTGCAGCCAGGGCTACGGTATTGAGGGCTAACAGAATGGCACTGTTCATGGTCATGTTCTCCGCTAAACGCCGTGGCTGAATGGGTGTTTGTAGGAGAAGTATTGCAGGTCTCATGCCAATCTATTATTTCAATAAAATCAAAGGTTTGAGTCTACTTCGAAGGGCTGGTGGGTTGCAATTTGCAAGGCCGGCATTTTGAGTCAGTGCATTTTGCACGATGCTGCCATGCGCCCGTGTTTGCATGACGAATTCTGAAACAACAAGACAAGGATCGACCTACACTCAAAAAGCCCACGGACGACATGACAAAAGGCACCTCGGCCGTTAACATGCACGCCGTCCATCGCGGTGCCCCTGGCCGGATGGCTGTCATTGGTCCCAGTAGCTCAATTGGATAGAGCATCCCCCTCCTAAGGGGAAGGTTGGCCGTTCGAACCGGCCCTGGGACACCATCTTATGCGCCCGCGCGCTGTATTCCGCTACCCGGCACTCAAGAGCTTTTTGACTTCGGCAATGATCAAGTCGATGTTGAATGGCTTTGCCAATACCGCATCAAACAAATCCGATCTCTGCATGCCGATATGTGCCTGAGCACCGCTCATCAAAATGATCGGCAATTTATTAGCGGAAGGTAGGGCCCGCACGGCGGCGGCGAACTCCAGGCCGTCCATGACCGGCATCATGAAGTCGGTAATGATCAAGGCTGGCCGTTCTCTATCCAGCACCTCGAGTCCTTTTCGGCCATTACTGGCCGTCACCACCATGAACCCCTCATCCTCCAGTGCGAAGCTGAGAATGTCAGCGATCAAATACTCGTCGTCGACGACCAGGATGGTGGTCATGTTAGTTAAACCCACTCAAAAGCTTAGGAGATCGAACCGGAGGATGACTCAGTGGGGACTGACGGTTCATGCCTTAAAGCCTTTTTCAGGAAAACATCTTGATCTTGGATGACCACCTCAAATCGCGAGGGGTCATAAGAGCTATCTCGTATTTTAAGAATGGACAGTGTCCTGCTTAGTTCAGAGTGATTCTCCGAGAATCGCATCAGCATCAGGTTGTCGACGATGCTGGACAGGTCGGAGTTGGGTGCGCTGACCTCGGAGCCAAATAGATCGCGCATTTCCCAGGAGGCAAACACCGTCACGCCTCTGGAGCGCAACTCGTTCATCAGCGCACTGAAGAAGTCAGTAATTCGCGCCGGGTTTGTGGACACTCGCGTCATACCGCTCAGGCTATCGATGAACAGACGCTTGATGCCTTTTTCTTCCACGATACTGAGCAGTCTTGCACCCAGCCCGTCCAGCAGGCCTTCGGTAGTCGGCTGCCAGGCGATGCTCAGTGCACCACTGTCCTCCATACCTTTGATGTCGATGCCCAGTGACAGACCTTTGAGTCGCAGCCGTTGCGGGCTTTCGTAGAAACCAAAATGCAAGCCGGGAGCTTGCACCGTTGATTGGGCCAGGAATTTGAGACCCAGCGTGGTTTTGCCAATCCCGGAGGGGCCTATCACCAGAGACACGCTCGAACTGTGCAGGCCTCCACCGAGTATGCCGTCCAACGATCCAATGCCGCTGGGAATGCGCGTCATGTCGGCACTGTCGGGGGCGGACGGATGGCTGTAGAGGCTTTCCAGGCGCGGGTAAACCACCAGCCCATGGTCTGTGATCTCACATTCATGAAGACCGGTCATTGCTCCGCTGCCACGCGTTTTGCGCAGTTGAATGCGGCGTACTGAGCGAGTGCCATAAAGCTCTTCGCCCATCTCGATGACGCCATCAACCATGGTGTGCTCAGGGCTGCCATCGTCGAGACGGGAGCTGGTGAGAAACAGCACCGTGCAACCGGCGAAAGCGGCGTGCCCTTGCAACTCTGAAATGAATTTCTTGGTGTCGATGTGCGAATCGGCTTTCGAGCGCGCATTCAGCAGGCCGTCTACCACCATCACGGTGGCTTTTTGGCGGCTTATCTCGCGCCTGAGGAGTTTTACGACTTCGTCCAGACCTTCGTTTTCCAGGGTGTCGAACGCGCTGACAAATTGAATTTCGGCGCCGACCTTGGAGGCGTCGAAAAAGCTCAGAGTAGAAAGAAATTGAAAAAGACGGTCATGGGACTCTGCCAGCAGCGTGGCGACCAGGACTCGGCCTCCATTGTTCGCATGATGGAACCCAAGTTGGTTGGCGAGGATCGTTTTTCCGGACCCTGGGCGCCCCTGGATAATGTACGAAGCGCCTGCGACCAGACCTCCCTTGAGCAGAGCGTCAAGCCCTTCTATTCCACTTTGGAGGCGTTTTAGCTTTTCCACAATGCGACCCTGATCTGAAAAACAGGCTGTTTAAGCCGAGTGAACGGAATGCTAACGCCATTTTCGCTCGGGGGCCATTCGCGCCTGGCGCATGGGTGGCTTATAGCGCTGTATGTCTCATTCCAAGGCGGTCTTTTACTCGGACCAGGTACCTCTGGCGGTCTATCAGATCACCCTTCCTTGCTGATGACCCTCTAAATCTCGCACTGATTCAAATGCAGTAGCCAACGATGTACTTTCATTGACACTGCGCGGGATGGATTCCTCGCTAGGCGGGGCTTTTTCGTATGTGCTCGATCTTTTCCAACACCGGTCGAACCTTGCCGTCGATCGATGTTCACAGCAGGTGCCGTGGGTATTTTTCGCAACGGTGTACCTCGCACACCCTTGGGCAACGTCTGAGCTGTTATGCAAAATAATCCCCGGAAACAGTGCCTTTCGCCTGTCCGGGCCCGGCATCCCCGGACTATCATGCCGATAGCCCTGTCTCTTACTGCAAGGAGCCGCTCGGAACGCCGATGCGCCAGATCTGGAAACCTTTTCGAGCCCTTTATTTCGCCTCCTTGATGATGCTGATCGGCTCCGGCCTGCTCAGTACCTACCTGGCCCTGCGCCTGGCGGCCGACCATGTCGACAGCCTGTGGGTCGGTGCGCTGATGGCCGCCAACTATTTTGGCCTAGTGCTGGGCGGCAAGATCGGGCATCGCCTGATCGGCCGGGTTGGGCATATCCGCGCCTACGCCACCTGCGCCGGGATTGTCGGCGCGGCCGTGCTGGGGCATGGGTTGGTCAATTGGCTGCCGGCCTGGATCGTGCTTCGGGTGATCGTGGGCCTGGGGATGATGTGCCAGTACATGGTCATCGAAAGCTGGCTCAATGAGCAGGCAGAAGCCAAGCAGCGTGGCGTGGTGTTCAGCGGCTACATGATCGCGTCTTACCTGGGGCTGGTGTTGGGCCAACTGATTCTCGTGATGCACCCCGAGCTTGGCCTCGAGTTGCTGATGCTGGTGGCGCTGTGTTTCGCCCTGTGCCTGGTGCCGGTGGCCATGACTCGACGCATTCACCCGGCGCCCCTGCACCCGGCGCCGATGGAACCACGCTTCTTTATCAAGCGTGTGCCACAGTCCCTGAGCACAGTGCTGGGGGCTGGATTGATCGTGGGCTCGTTCTACGGTTTGGCACCGCTCTACGCCTCTCAGCAGGGCCTGACTACCGAGCAGGTGGGTCTGTTCATGGGTAGCTGCATCTTTGCTGGCCTGCTGGTGCAGTGGCCATTGGGTTGGTTGTCGGACCGCTATGATCGCGCGTTGTTGATTCGCTGCTTCGCGCTGTGCCTGGCGGTGGCGGCATTGCCGTTGGCAGTGATGACCCAGGTGCCGCTCGAGGTCCTTTTCGTGGCCGGATTCCTGTGTTCCCTGGTGCAGTTTTGCCTGTACCCGCTGGCGGTGGCGTTTTCCAACGACCATGTCGAAGGTGATCGCCGCGTGTCGCTGACGGCCATGTTGCTGGTGACCTACGGCGTCGGCGCCAGTGTCGGGCCGTTGCTCGCGGGTGTGGTGATGAAGCTGTTCGGCAGCCACATGCTGTATGCGTTTTTCAGCCTGTGTGCGTTGATCCTGGTGTGGCGAATCCGCCCGAAGGCTGTCACCAACCTGCATCAAGTGGACGATGCACCGCTGCACCACGTGGCGATGCCCGACAGCATGTCCAGTTCGCCGCTGGTGGCAGCGCTCGACCCCCGGGTAGATGAGCAGGTGGTGCAGGAGCAGATGCAGAACCCTGTGCCCGAGCCCGAAGCCGAGCCCGAAGCGCCGGAGGATGAGCCCGCGCCGCAGGAACCATCCGATCCGCTGGACCCGGACGAGCATCCCCACGATTTGAGCAGGGCGCGCCCCTGAAAGCAAAAACGGGCAGATCCCATCAGGATCTGCCCGTTTTTTTGTTGCGACTTTAAGCCTTAAAAGTCGTCGTCTTTGTCGAAGCGCCGTGCTTCGCGTTGCAACTGGTATACGAAGCGCTCGACCTGGCGCTGCACCAGGCCACTCATGTTGTGGAAGCGCACGCCGGCAAAGGTGGTGTTGATCTTCTCTTCGAAGTGCAGGTAACGCAGTTCGACCGAGGTGGTCATGCTGCCAAAGGGCAGGGCGGCGATGAAGCGGTCGTACACTTGGCCCAACTGCAGGCGCTCGGAGATGTCGCCCTCAAAGCGCAATTTGCAGCCGGTGGCGGAAATATCCAGCAGTTTGCCGCTGACGGGCGCCTTGAGCTTCTCGCCGCCCAGCTCGATATTGACCAGTTGGGCCAGCTTCAAGGCCGCGCGGAAGGCATTGCGGCGCTGATGGTAAACCACTTCGTCAGGCAGGCTGCCGGTGTAGATGCGGTGGCCGTCCTTTTCGCTGATGTTCAGGCTGCCGTTGCTTTCCCAGGCGACGCGAACGCCATCGTGGAAACCTTCAATGCGGAACGGTTCGCCGTTTTCCAGATGGCGCTCGCCGTCACGCGGGATCATTTCGTCCAGGGCCATGGTGCCACCGTCCCGGTCGACATCTACCAGGTAACTCTGGAAGCGCTGGCTGCGTTCGTGGAAGGTGATGATCAGCGGGTCATGGCTTTCTTGCAGCATCCGCAGGGTGCTGGCGATTTCCAGAGGCGTGGTGAGGACCTTGGGGGGCTGCGGAGCGTCTTCCGCATTAAGGGCGTTGAACACGGTCTTTCATCTCCAGACAAAATACGACTACACGCAAAAGCAGGCATTCTGCCAGTATGTAGAGCGCCTTGGATAGGGCGCGCTGTAAACAGGCATCAGGCTTGGCTGCGGGTGCTTGGCTTGACCAGGCGCGAGGTGGAACCCTGGGCGTTATACAGCGCCGGAGGCTCACCGCCATGAAGTATGCGCAACTGGTTGGCGGTCGTCGCCTGCTGTAGCTGGATCGACTGACCATTGAGCCGGTTGGCTTCCTGGCATTGGGCGAGCAATTGATTGAGTTCTTTGCTCTGGGCCAGTAGTTGATCGCCGACCGAGGAGTGGCTGGCCAATTGCGCCAGGCCGTCGTGGTCTGCCGGAAGGCCCAGGCTGATGAGGATCTGGCTGCGTTTTTTGCCGTGCTGTTCCAGCAGGACAATCAACGACTGCTTGCGCGCAAGAATTTCTTCGAGCAAAGGCATGTCCCGACCGTAGAGGGCCAGGGATTCTTCCTTGAGCAGCTCGAGCAACTGTTGCGTCGGCGCGTGATCATCGATGATCAGTTGAAGCAAATGTTCGTCGTGATGCATGGCTGGCCTTGGGGTTTAAGCGTCCAAAAGCCCGGCGCAGGCCTTTGCCTAGCGCTCGGCTTCGAAATTAAGCAGCTTGCTGGCTACACGGTTGCTGTCGACTTTATAGCTGCCATCGGCGATTGCCTGTTTCAATTCGGCCACACGGGCTTTATTGACGACGGGTTGATCGCGCAGCGAGTCAGTGACCTTCTGCAACTGTTGAGCCTCATTGCTCAAGTGTACGGATTCCCCGGCTTGGCTGGCGCTGGCCTGTTCTGTCTTGGCGGGCGCTGGCTGGGCCTTGGCTTCTACGCTGTCCTTGGCACCCGTGGTGCGCGTAGAGCCGGACGTGGCCGGGGTGTTATTCAAACGACTGAAATCGATGACCATGATAAAAAAACCTCTGGGTATTTGGACGCTTGCCATGTTTTCGGCCATACCCGGATAAACTTTAGGCTCGAATGACAATAAACTGCACAGGCCGGCACCCAGCCGACAGTGTAGGAAAAGCTGGCGTCCGATACCAGTGGTCTATAAAGCGACCTCCACCTGGCCGGGCGCCGTCACGCGGGCCTTGATCACACGGTTGGAGTTGAGGTTCTTGACTCGGATCTGCTCACTCATGCCACCGTTGGACAGCGCTTCGCCCGGCATTTTGACGTTCAGAGCCCCGCTGCTGGCGGAAATCACTACCTGATCACCCTTGCGAATCACTTCAGCCTGCTCCAAATGCACCAGGGTAATGACCTGATCGGTGACCACTGGTCGGGTCAATTTCTGGCCGACCGCCTGGTCAAGTGACGTCAGGTAGCCCTGGTTGATCATGCTGATGTCACGTTCGCGCAGCACCACGTCCTCGAAGCCGATGATCCCGGTGCGTTTCAGCGGGCGTGCAACCACCACCACATCGCGGAACAATTTGACCTGGGCCGGCACGAACACCGTCCAGGGCGAGGCGCCTTCGCAGCGTACCTTGACCGTCACGCGGCCAATTGGCTGGGCGGGGCTTTCCAGGGTGGCTGTCAATTCCTTGTCGCACATCGGCATGCGCAGGCGCGGGTCCAACTGGTTGACCTGAATTTCATAACGGCCCTGCGTCTGGGTGGTCGCCAGATAATCTTCTACAGTGAACTCAAGAAAGCCTTGAGTGACGCCGATAAGTAGATCAGGCAAGGTGACGTTCTCTGCGCGGGCCGTGGTGCCCAGGCACAGGGCGAGCAGTGCCATCGACGAAGCGCAGAGCATTCTGCGCAGCCGTGCGAGGTCTAGGTGTCGGGAAACTGTCGTTTTAAGGTTCATGATCAATAAATAGCAAAGCTCGTGCCGTTTAGTGTTGGGTGCGCGTCGCACCCCTAAAGGTTTTAGCGTAGGAGTCTGGGCATGGCAGGTGTAATGGATTCAGTAAACCAGCGCACACAGCTGGTAGGGCAGAATCGCCTGGAGTTGTTGCTTTTTCGCCTGGATGGCAAACAGCTGTATGGCATCAACGTGTTCAAGGTGCGAGAAGTGTTGCAGTGCCCCAAGCTGACGATCATGCCCAAGTCCAGCCCGGTGGTGTGTGGCGTCGCCAACATTCGTGGCGCGACCATTCCGATTCTCGACCTGTCGCTGGCCACCGGTTCGGCGGCCCTGCAGGACCGTGAGAGCCCGTTCGTGATCATTACCGAATACAACACCAAGACCCAGGGTTTCCTGGTGCGCTCGGTGGAACGCATCGTCAACATGAACTGGGAAGAGATCCATCCGCCGCCCAAGGGCACCGGTCGCGATCATTACCTGACGGCCGTGACACGGGTGGATAACCAGTTGGTGGAAATCATCGACGTGGAGAAAATCCTCGCCGAAGTGGCACCGACCTCGGAATCGATCTCCGTGGGTGTGGTGGACGCCGAAACGGCGCACAAGGCGATCTCGCTGCGTGTGCTGACGGTGGACGACTCCTCGGTGGCGCGCAAGCAGGTAACCCGTTGCCTGCAAACCGTCGGCGTCGAAGTGGTGGCCCTTAATGATGGGCGCCAGGCGTTGGATTACCTGCGCAAGCTGGTAGATGAAGGCAAGAAGCCGGAAGAAGAGTTCTTGATGATGATCTCCGACATCGAGATGCCGGAAATGGACGGCTACACCCTCACGGCCGAGATACGCAACGACCCACGCATGCAAAAATTGCATATCATCCTGCATACTTCATTGTCCGGTGTGTTCAACCAGGCGATGGTCAAGAAGGTCGGTGCCGATGACTTCCTGGCCAAATTCCGCCCTGATGACCTGGCAAACCGGGTAGTCGACCGGATCAAAGCAGCAGATCACGGCTAGGGGGTTTTCCCTGGCGGTCACACGATTTAAGAGGCGGTACCATTGTCTACGGGTAATTTGGATTTCGAACAGTTCCGGGTCTTCCTGGAAAAAGCCTGTGGCATATTGCTCGGTGAAAACAAGCAATACCTGGTATCCAGCCGTCTCAACAAACTGATGGAACAACAGGGCATCAAGTCCCTGGGTGAGTTGGTCCAGCGCATCCAGGGCCAGCCGCGCAGCGGGCTCAAAGAAATGGTGGTCGATGCCATGACCACCAATGAAACCCTGTGGTTTCGCGATACCTATCCTTTTGAAGTGCTCAAAAGCAAAGTGCTCCCGGAAGCCATCAAGGCCAGCCCCGGCCAGCGCCTGCGCATCTGGTCGGCGGCCTGCTCGTCGGGGCAGGAACCGTATTCGATTTCGATGTCCATTGATGAGTTCGAGCGGACCAACATGGGCCAGCTCAAGGCCGGCGCACAAATCGTTGCCACCGACCTGTCCGGCACTATGCTCACCAACTGCAAGACCGGCGAGTACGACAGCCTGGCCCTGGGCCGCGGTTTGTCCCAGGAGCGCCTGCAGCGTTACTTCGACCCGAAAGGGGCGGGGCGCTGGGCGGTCAAGGCGCCGATCAAGAGCCGGGTGGAGTTTCGCTCGTTCAACCTGCTCGACAGCTACGCCAGCCTGGGCAAGTTCGACATGGTGTTCTGCCGCAACGTGCTGATCTACTTTTCGGCCGAGGTGAAGAAAGACATCCTGTTGCGCATCCATGGCACGCTGAAGCGCGGCGGTTACCTGTTCCTCGGTGCGTCCGAGGCGCTCAACGGCCTGCCGGATCATTACCAGATGGTGCAGTGCAGCCCAGGGATCATCTACCAGGCGAAGTAAGCCCTGCTTGGTCAAAAATGTGGGAGGGGGCTTGTTGCCCCCTCCCACATTTTTATTTGCGGCAAACTTCAAGAGAGCGGCAACTGCCCATTGCCGCTTTACTGGCGCCACGCGGAAACCTATTGCCGCTTTTCTGGCATTGCCGGCGGCAATCACCTCGCAAACCCTTGAAATAGGGGTCTTCACCAGATTGGCATGCGCCTTGCTATGACCTTGTTACGAAAAGCAGGTCAGCCTAAAGGTTTCCGCCATGAGCATCAGCTTCGATAAAGCGCTCGGTATCCACGAACAAGCCCTGGGCTTCCGCGCCCAGCGTGCTGAAGTACTGGCCAACAACATTGCCAACGCCGACACCCCGAACTACAAGGCTCGGGACCTGGACTTCTCCGCCGTGCTCGCCGCACAGCAAGACAAGACCAAGAACGGCACCTTCGCTTTGAACATGACCAACAGCCGTCATATCGAAGCGCAAGGCCTGAGCAGTGGTGATGAGTCGCTGCTGTATCGCACGCCGATGCAACCGTCGATCGACCAAAACACCGTGGACGCCCAACTGGAGCAATCGGCGTATGCCGAGAACTCGGTGAACTTCCAGGCCAGCTTTACCCTGCTCAACAGTAAATTCAAAGGGCTGATGTCAGCCCTGCGTGGAGAGTAAGCCATGTCCCTAGCCAGTGTTTTCAATATTGCCGGCAGTGGCATGAGCGCGCAGACCACGCGTTTGAACACCGTCGCCAGTAACATCGCCAACGCCGAGACCGTGTCTTCGAGCATTGACCAGACCTACCGTGCCCGTCACCCGGTGTTCGCCACCATGTTTCAGGGCGGCCAGGCCGGCCAGAGTGGCAGCGGCGATTCGCTGTTCCAGAACCAGGATGCCGCCGGCCAAGGCGTGCAGGTCCTCGGCGTGGTTGAAGACCAGAGCAATCTGGAAGCGCGCTACGAGCCGAACCACCCGGCAGCCAACGAAAAAGGCTACGTCTACTACCCGAACGTCAATGTGGTCGAGGAAATGGCAGACATGATCTCCGCCAGCCGCTCGTTCCAGACCAACGCGGAAATGATGAACACCGCCAAAACCATGATGCAAAAGGTCCTGACCCTGGGTCAGTGATAAGGGGCGCCAAATAATGGCCATCGTTGACACCAGTACCAACACGGCAGTCCAGGACCTTTTCAACACCAAGGTCAAGACTGCCACAGACAACGTTTCCAGCGTTTCCACTGCTGCCACCGGCAACCAGTCCCTGGGCAAGGATGCGTTCCTGCAACTGCTGGTCACCCAGTTGAAGAACCAGAACCCGCTGTCGCCTCAAGACAACGGCGCGTTCGTGGCCCAGCTTGCACAGTTCAGCAGCCTGGAAGGCATCAACACCCTGAACGACTCGGTGAACTCGATCTCCAGCAACTTCAGCTCTTCGCAAGCGCTGCAGGCTTCGTCGCTGGTAGGCCGCTCGATCATCACCCAGACCGACAAGGCCTTGGTGGACACGAGCAAGAGCATGACCGGCTCGGTGGCGGTGACGTCGGCGACCGGCAACGTCGCGGTGAAAATCACCGACGCGAACGGCAACGTGGTGCGCACCCTCAACCTGGGTGCCCAGAGCGCCGGTACATCCGACTTTATCTGGGATGGCAAGAACGATGCGGGTGAAGTCGCCCCAGCCGGCACTTACACCTTCGCGGCCACTACCAAGAATGACGCGGGCGACTCCGTTGCCCTGGCAACTTCGCTGCCGGCAACGGTCACCAGCGTGACGTTGAGCAAGACCGGCGGCGAAATGCTGCTGAACCTTGCCGGTGGCATGGGCAGCGTCAAGCTGTCGCAAATTCAGACTATCGGTACATAGAGCCGGCTAAATACGGCAGAGGGAGAGAAACATGTCTTTTAATATCGGCCTTAGCGGCCTCTATGCGGCCAACAAACAACTGGACGTGACCGGCAACAACATCGCCAACGTCGCGACCACTGGCTTCAAGTCGTCCCGTGCGGAATTCGCCGACATCTACGCCGCGTCCAAACTGGGCACCGGCCAGAACAGCATCGGCAACGGCGTGAACCTGGCGGCCGTGTCCCAGCAGTTCACCCAAGGTGACGTCAACAACAGCGGCGGCATCCTGGACATGGCGATCCAGGGCGGTGGCTTTTTTGTGCAGAAAGGCAGCGACGGCTCGCTGGAATACACCCGCAGCGGTGCTTTCCGTGCCGACAAAGACGGCTACATCACCAACAACACCGGTACTTCGCGCCTGCAGGGCTATGCAGCTGACGAAAACGGTAAAATCGTCAAAGGCGGCCTGGTCGACCTGCAACTGAACCTGTCGAACCTGCCACCGAAGGCGTCGACCAAGGTCGATTCCACCAGCAACCTGAACTCCTCGGACCTGCCGATCAATCAGACGGACCACCCGTTCGATCCGACCAAGACCGACAGCTTCAACACCCAGTACTCCACCACGCTTTACGACACCCAGGGCAATGCCCACTCGATGGTGCAGTACATGGTTAAAACAGATGGCAACATCTGGCAGTCCTACACCCTGATCGACGGCCGTAACCCTGATGGCACGCCAATCAGCGGCACGGGCGCCGTGGCACCCGTACCGTCCACGTTGACCTTTGACACGTCGGGCAAGCTCCAGACGATTGTCGGCGCCAACGTGACCGGCACCACGATGACCATTGACGACTGGAAGCCGGGCGGCCTGGTCGATGGCGTATGGAAGGACAACGGCGCTGCCGCCAACCTCGACGGGATTGCCGTCAACATGGGCAACATCACCCAGTACAACTCCGCCAGCTACCGCAACCCACCGGTCACCGACGGCTACGCCACCGGCCAGATCACCGGCCTGAAAATCGACGGCAGCGGCGTACTGTTCGCCACGTTCAGCAACCAGCAGAGCAAGGCCATCGGCCAGATCTCGCTGGCCAGTTTCAACAACGAACAGGGTTTGCAGCCAGCAGGCGGCACCGCCTGGAGAGAGACCTTCGCTTCCGGCCAGCCGGGTTATGACACCCCGCAAGCCGGCACCTTGGGCTCGATCGTGGCCAACTCCCTGGAGAACTCCAACGTCAACCTGACCAACGAGCTGGTGGACCTGATCAAGGCCCAGAGCAACTATCAGGCGAACGCCAAGACCATCTCCACTCAGAGCACTATCATGCAGACCATCATTCAGATGACCTGATGCGGTTGGCCTGACGATTCAATAAGAAAGCCCCTCGAACGAGGGGCTTTTTTTTGGAGGCATTTGCTATCGAGGGTTTTCCTACCCCTGGCCCCCGGCCCTTTCGATGGGCGTTGTTGGAACCGGCTACCGCTATCTTTCCACATATCCCGCAAAGAAAGTCATGTCGGGGTAGGTGGTATGGAAAGCGTAGGTGTCGGGGTTGTGACGGGTGGTTTAGGACAAAGCAGCAATGTGTGGGCGCCGGGCTCAGCGGGTGACAGGGGGCAAGTCAGGACCGATAAGGATCATGTTTTAAGTCTTCTCAAGCAACTGAGTGATGCTACAGATAAGAACGCGCCCAAGCCACAGACTGAACAAAATGTGCGTAACCAGCTCAATGAACTACGAAGCAAGCTGGGGGAGGACGAGTACAAAAAAATCATCGAACAGATAAAAAAAGACATAACTGAGAGTTGGCTTCAGCTGTTGATGAGGTTGTTTCCGGAGCTGTTTCCGGATAATCCGGCACCGCACGCACCAGCAGTCATTCCAGGTGGTGGTGGTGGTGGTGGTGTTAACCGGCAAGATTTTGGTCCCAGCACATCCGTGAGTAACAAGCCGCTCACAAAGGGAGCCGACTACTACAACTACATACCTGACCAAAGTAATCCTGGTAAAAAACCAGGCAAAAAAAGTGAGCCAGGCAATATCTGGAGTGGGTTCAGCCAAGGGGCTGACGGTAATTGCGTGACTGTCTCTGCGATAAAGGCGGCGATGATGCAGTTCGGCTCAAAGCCGACGGATGTCTATAGAAGTGTAAAAGAGACCAGCAAAGGCTATGAAGTGGTCATGAGAGACAGTAATCAGGTCTATACATTAACCAAGGCCGAACTCAAGCAGGCAGCAGCGCAGGCGCGCTTCAAAGGTGATGACCCAGCCATGATCACCAGTGCCAACTTTATGTATGCCATGAGTGCGAAGCGTGCGCAGATAGAACGAAACGACGGTATCAGTGGTCGCGATTACGGCGAGGCTTTACGCAGCCTCAATGATGGTGAAGTCAGCCGGGAGGGCCTGGATCGCCTGGGGCTGAAATACAACTACCGACCGGCTTTCGCCTCGGACTTCGCAAACAATATGGTAGGCACCGTGGAGTACGGTGGTCACTCCATGGCGGTCATCGATAATCAAATCGAGTTGTGGGGGCGACGAGGCGGGCAACCGCAAGAGGGCATCAGGACGGTATTGTTCTCATAAGCAACAAGGCGCTCGTGCCCACCTTCAATTCAGGCTTTTTTCCCACCTTCGGCCGGCTCCTTGAACGACATACTTTTTGGAACCGGCCAGCGCTTTTTTTCCACTTATCCACTCGAGAGACATTGAATCAAGCCATTACAGGGTGGACCGGTATGCAAATTCCATTATCGCCTGGCCATGTGGTCGGGGGTGCGCGTCACGATTACCAGGGGGAGCAGCGCCGTCAGGAGGATAAAAAGAATGGCATTGCTTCGAATGTCAACGCTTTCACCCAGCCTCGGTCGGGGCTTGCGTATGGCGGGAAAATGATCGCGCAACGGGTCGACCTCAATCGAGCATCTCCGGGAGACCAAACGCTCACAAAGAACCTGGAACAGCTTTTAGTTTTGGGCTCAGGTTTACTTGAGAGTACCGGGCGGTTGTTGAAAGCACTGGCTGCCTACCTTGCTTCTCCCTCTGCCCCTTCACCGTCGCAGCCATCGTCAGTTGCTACAGCTCCTGTTAAGCCAGCTAAATCTCACGGCAAAGCAGCCGTGAGTGAAAGGCCTGTTCCCGAGAAGACGGATGACGTCGAACTCAAGCCTGTCAAGGGCGCGGGAAAGAAACCTGGCACCGGCAACGAGGCCGGCAATATCTGGACGGGTTTCAAGCAGGGCCCGGACGGAAACTGTGCCACGGTATCTGCAATAAAAGCCGCGATGATGAGGTTTGGTATGAGCCCTCGCGATATTTACAAAAAAGTTGAGCCAACGGGTGATGGCTATAACGTAGAAATGCGCGATGGGTACAAGCTGCATCTGACCAAGGACGAGTTCCGCCAGGCAGCAGAGGGTGCTCAATTCAAGGGTAATGATCCGACCATGCTGGAAGAGGCGAAGTTTCTGTTTGCTGTGAGTGCCAAGCGGGCGTATGAAAAAAACAATGATAATTACGCCGGGCGAAGCTTCGGCCATGCAATACAAAGTCTCAATGATAGTGAGTGGTCTCTTGAGGCGTTGCAGCGGCTGGGTTTGGGACGTCACATCCGAGAAACTACCGCTGACGAGTTGGCGAGGGGGCAGCTTGGTGTCGTTGAGCACGATGTTGTAACCCCATGGAGCGCGGGCGCGCATTCCATGGCAGTGATTGGAGGGCGCGAAGAGATTTGGGGTCGTAAAGGCGCGCCTCCGCCGACGGGCGCGACCGCCTTTGCTTTAGATTGACGGATCGTCCCGGTTTATGCGCTGGTGAAGTGCAAGCAATAAAAAACCCGATAAACCCAACTGCATCCAGGGTTTATCGGGTTTTTTGTTCCCGGGCGATCAAGCCCGGGAACGGCTCAGCTTATTGGCAAGCTTCGCAATCCGGCTCGTCAATCGCGCACGCCTTTGGCACTGGCGCCGGACCGGCTGGAGCAGCCAGGACCGAATCATCACCGTGGTTGCCGCTGGAAACCGCGTTCAGCTTACCGGTGTTGATGGTCGACTTCTCGGTGCTGGTCGCGGCCAGGGCACGGAGGTAGTAAGTGGTTTTCAGGCCACGGTACCACGCCATGCGGTAGGTCACGTCGAGCTTCTTGCCCGAAGCGCCGGCGATGTAGAGGTTCAGCGACTGAGCCTGGTCGATCCACTTCTGACGACGGCTGGCGGCGTCAACGATCCACTTGGTGTCCACTTCGAAAGCAGTCGCGTAGAGCTCTTTGAGTTCTTGCGGGATGCGCTCGATCTGCTGCACCGAACCGTCGTAGTACTTCAGGTCGTTGATCATGACCGAGTCCCACAGGCCGCGGGCTTTCAGATCGCGAACCAGGTACGGGTTGATCACGGTGAATTCGCCCGACAGGTTCGATTTCACATACAGGTTCTGGTAGGTCGGTTCGATCGACTGCGACACGCCGGTGATGTTGGCGATGGTCGCGGTCGGTGCGATGGCCATGATGTTGGAGTTACGAATGCCTTTCTGTACACGGGCGCGAACCGGTGCCCAGTCCAGGGATTCGTTCAGGTCAACGTCGATGTACTTCTGGCCGCGCTGCTCGATCAGGATCTGTTGCGAGTCCAGCGGCAGGATGCCCTTGGACCACAGCGAACCCTGGAACGTCTCGTAGGCGCCGCGCTCGTCGGCCAGGTCGCAGGAAGCCTGGATCGCGTAGTAGCTGACCGCTTCCATGGACTTGTCGGCGAACTCGACCGCAGCGTCCGAACCGTAAGGAATGTGCTGCAGGTACAGCGCGTCCTGGAAGCCCATGATGCCGAGGCCGACCGGACGGTGCTTGAAGTTGGAGTTCTGCGCCTGTGGCACCGAGTAGTAGTTGATGTCGATAACGTTATCGAGCATGCGTACGGCGGTGTTGACGGTGCGCTCCAGCTTGGCGGTGTCCAGCTTGCCGTTGACGATGTGGTTCGGCAGGTTGATCGAACCCAGGTTGCAAACGGCGATCTCGTCCTTGTTGGTGTTCAAGGTGATCTCGGTGCACAGGTTCGAGCTGTGGACTACGCCGACGTGCTGCTGCGGGCTGCGCAGGTTGCACGGGTCTTTGAAGGTCAGCCATGGGTGGCCGGTTTCAAACAGCATCGACAGCATTTTGCGCCACAGGTCTTTGGCCTGGATGGTCTTGAACAGCTTGATCTTGCCTGGGTACTGGGACAGGGCTTCGTAGTACTCGTAGCGCTCTTCGAAGGCCTTGCCGGTCAGGTCGTGCAGGTCTGGCACTTCGGATGGCGAAAACAGGGTCCACGGGCCGTCATCGAAGACGCGCTTCATGAACAGGTCCGGGATCCAGTTGGCGGTGTTCATGTCGTGGGTACGACGACGGTCATCACCGGTGTTCTTGCGCAGCTCGATGAACTCTTCAATGTCCATGTGCCAGGTTTCCAGGTAGGCGCAGACAGCGCCTTTGCGCTTGCCACCCTGGTTCACGGCGACGGCGGTGTCGTTCACTACTTTGAGGAACGGCACAACGCCCTGGGACTTGCCATTGGTGCCTTTGATGTACGAACCCAGTGCACGCACCGGGGTCCAGTCGTTGCCCAGGCCGCCGGCGAATTTGGACAACATGGCGTTGTCGTGGATCGCGTGGTAGATGCCCGACAGGTCGTCCGGCACGGTAGTCAGGTAGCAGCTCGACAGCTGTGGACGCAGGGTGCCGGCGTTGAACAGGGTCGGGGTCGACGACATGTAGTCAAAGGACGACAACAGGTTGTAGAACTCGATGGCACGGTCTTCTTTGTGCTTCTCTTCGATTGCCAGGCCCATGGCCACGCGCATGAAGAACACTTGCGGCAGTTCGAAGCGGATACCGTCCTTGTGGATGAAGTAACGGTCGTACAGGGTTTGCAGGCCCAGGTAGGTGAACTGCTGGTCGCGCTCGTGGTTGATCGCCTTGCCGAGTTTTTCCAGGTCGAAGGTGGCCAGGATCGGGTTCAGCAATTCGAATTCGATACCCTTGGCGATGTACGCAGGCAGAGCCTTGGCGTACAGGTCGGCCATCTCGTGGTGAGTGGCGCTGTCGGCCACGCCCAGGAAGCCCAGGCCTTCGGCACGCAGGGTGTCCATCAGCAGGCGGGCGGTCACGAACGAGTAGTTCGGCTCGCGCTCGACCAGGGTACGGGCGGTCATCACCAGGGCGGTGTTGACGTCGGTCAGGGCCACGCCGTCGTACAGGTTTTTCAGGGTTTCGCGCTGGATCAGGTCACCGTCGACTTCTTCCAGGCCTTCGCAGGCCTCGGTGATGATGGTGTTCAGGCGGCCCAGGTCCAGCGGTGCAAACGAACCGTCGGCCAGGGTGATGCGGATCGACGGGTGCGCCTGCACGGCAGCTTCTTCAGCCGGGGTGCGCACGGCGCGTTCCTTGGCGCGCGAATCACGGTAGATCACGTAGTCGCGGGCAACTTTCTGCTCGCCGGCACGCATCAGGGCCAGTTCGACCTGGTCCTGGATTTCTTCGATGTGGATGGTGCCGCCCGACGGCATGCGACGCTTGAAGGTCGCGGTGACCTGTTCGGTCAGGCGGGCAACGGTGTCGTGGATGCGCGACGAAGCGGCAGCGGTGCCGCCTTCAACTGCAAGAAACGCTTTGGTGATGGCGACGGTGATTTTGTCATCGGTATAAGGAACGACAGTGCCGTTACGCTTGATCACGCGCAATTGGCCAGGTGCAGTGGCGGACAGATCCATATTCGAATCAGCGGCCTGCGGCACGGAGCCTTGCGGGTTCTCGCGAGTTGTGTCGGTTTGCATGGGGGGTTGTCTCCACGTTCTATATTTGATTGCGAGTGCCAGGCTCTTCCTGCAACACCCGTACCGTTTTCCATATCGGGATGGAGAACAGCTGCCATCCGCGTGAGCGGTTTGGTCTACTGAAAATCTCTTGGTTCCACGCTGAGCTAGCAATAAAACGCTTGAATTTCGAGCCACTTGTGTGGTTGGGCGCGCCGGTCAAAAACCCCACATATAGGGTCTTCTGCGTCGCCGAGGTACAAGATAATGCGTTTTCCAAGGGTTGGCAACGCAGTAACCTGTGGATAACGCTGTGAGTAAAATGTGTATGAAAGGTGGAATGTGCGTGTAGGCCACGTTACTGCTGCGTTGCACCGTTTGTCATGAAATGTTTCGGCACCAAAACAGCTTGGCCATTTTCGAAGGGCGCGAACCCTATCACAAAAAAACGCGATCACCGAATGGATTTCCCGGCTTGTGTTTGAGGGCTGGCCCATGGCTACAATCGGCTTTGTTATGCCCTCACAACATTACAAATAAGGTATGGCCGGTGAAGATCAAAACCACATTTGAAACTGTGCTGTCCTGACGATTTTCTAATAACAACGAGGATCACGCATGGAGCAAGAAGCCTGGCAGGTATTGATCGTCGAGGACGACCAGCGATTGGCTGAGCTGACCCGCGACTATCTGGAGAGCAATGGCCTGCGTGTTTCGGTGGAAGGCGATGGGGCGGCGGCGGCGGCGCGGATCATCGCCGAGCAGCCGGACCTGGTGATTCTCGACCTGATGCTGCCCGGCGAAGATGGCCTGAGCATCTGCCGCAAGGTACGCGAGCGCTACGATGGCGTGATCCTGATGCTCACCGCGCGTACCGATGACATGGACCAGGTGCTGGGCCTGGACATGGGCGCCGACGATTACGTATGCAAACCCGTGCGCCCGCGCCTGCTGCTGGCACGCATCCAGGCCCTGCTGCGGCGCAGCGAGCTGGCCGAACCTGCGGCGGTCGAGAACCAGCGCCGCCTGCAGTTCGGCCCGCTGGTGGTCGACAATGCCCTGCGCGAAGCCTGGCTGCACGCCGGCAGCATCGAGCTGACCAGCGCCGAATTCGATTTGCTGTGGCTATTGGTGGCGAATGCCGGGCGCATTCTGTCCCGCGAAGAAATCTTTATCGCCCTGCGCGGCATCGGCTACGACGGCCAGGACCGCTCCATCGACGTGCGCATTTCACGCATCCGCCCGAAAATCGGCGATGACCCGATCCACCCGCGCCTGATCAAGACCATTCGCAGCAAAGGCTACCTGTTCGTCCCCGAAGCCGCTGCCGATATGCCGCTGTGAATTCGATCTTCCTGCGCATTTATGGCGGCATGTGCGCCGCGCTGATCCTGGTGGCGCTGCTCGGCGTGCTGGCCCTGCACCTGCTCAACGAGGTGCGCAGCGGCCAGTACCGCGAGCGCCTGGCCCACGGCACCTTCGCACTGATGGGCGACAACCTGCAGCCGATGAGCCCGATCGAGCGCCAGCGCGCCCTGGCGGTGTGGGAGCGCTTGCTCGGCATTCCTCTGGAGTTGCGCAGCCTCACCGACGCCCAACTGGACCTCAGCCAGCGCAATCGCCTGCAACGCGGCCAGGTCCTGGTGGAGCAGACAGGGCCGCACGCGGCGCGGGTGCTGCGCCTGGTCAGCGAAAGCGAGCAATTAGTGTTGACCGGCGAAGTGCAGCAAATCAGCGAACAACTGGCGCGCGCGACGATTTACCTGCTGGCCGACGAACTGGTGCGCTTTCCGGTAGCGGAACAGCCGCAACGCTTGGCCGATATAAAGGAAGCCAAGGGCTTTGGCTTCGAGATGCACCTGGTGCCCCTCGACCAGGCCGATATGGACGAAGACCAGCGCCGTCGAGTGTCGGAGGGCGATACGGTAATGGCCCTGGGCAAGGGCGGCGATTCGATCCGCGTGTTTGCCGGCATGGTCGGCACGCCGTGGGTGCTGGAAATCGGCCCACTGTTTCAAATGAACCCTTACCCGGCGCAATGGCTGGTGCTGATCGCCTTGATCGGCCTGACCCTGATTGGCCTGATCGTCTATCTATTGGTGCGTCAGCTTGAGCGCCGCTTGAAGGGCCTCGAAGCCGCCGCCACGCGCATCGCCAAAGGCAACCTGCAAGTGCGCGTGCCAGCGCGTGGCGCCGATTCGGTCGGGCGCCTGGCGGCCGCGTTCAACGGCATGGCCGAGCACTTGCAGCAACTGCTGGCGATCCAGCGCGAACTGGTGCGCGCGGTGTCCCACGAACTGCGCACCCCGGTGGCGCGCTTGCGTTTTGGCTTGGAAATGGTCGGCGCAGCGGCAACGCCTGAGGCCCGGCACAAATACCTGGAGGGCATGGACAGCGATATCCAGGACCTGGATGGCCTGGTGGATGAAATGCTCACCTATGCCCGCCTGGAGCAGGGCTCGCCGGAGCTGAATTTCCAGCGGGTCGACCTCAATGCGCTGCTCGATCAGGTGATCGGCGAATTATCGCCACTGCGCCCGCAGGTCAACGTGGCCCGGGGTATTTGCCTGTCGTCGGCGCATTGGGATGACGCCTGGGTCGATGCCGAGCCGCGCTACTTGCACCGCGCTCTGCAAAACCTGGTGAGCAACGCCATGCGCCACGCCCAGGGGCAGGTGCTGATCAGCTACCAGGTGGGGCAGGTGCGCTGCCGTATCGATGTGGAAGACGACGGCCCGGGTGTGCCGGAAAGTGCCTGGGAGCGGATCTTCACGCCCTTCCTGCGCCTCGACGACAGCCGCACCCGCGCCTCCGGTGGGCATGGCCTGGGGTTGTCGATTGTGCGGCGGATTATTTATTGGCATGGCGGGCGGGCGTTGATCGGCAAGAGCAACAACCTGGGCGGGGCGTGCTTCAGCCTGAGTTGGCCCAGGGATCAGCAGAAACCCTGATACCGTCATCGCGGGCAAGCCCACTCCCACAGGAGAATACATTCCAACTGTGGGAGCTGGCTTGCCGGCGATAGCAATGTATCAAGCGCCGACAGCCAGCAGACTCAACAACTGCTCCCCGTCTACCGCAAACTGCCCGATCAACTCTGTGCCATGGCACCACTCGGCCGAAAGATCGGTCAGCAACCGCAGCCGTATATCCCCGGCTTCGGTCCACTCCACCACCTCGGCATGCTCAAAATAAAAGCGCTTCTGCACAATCGGGTAGAGCGCCTTGAACAAACTTTCCTTGGCCGAAAACGTCAGCGTCACCAGCAGCGCGATGTGCTCGCGGGGCAGGGCGACCATGCGCTGCAGTTCGTCCGCCGTGAGAATTTCCCCGGCCAGGCGCTCCGCGCGCTCCAGGCTCAGCAGGTTTTCCAGGTCCATTCCCAGCCCACGCCATTGCGCCTTGTGCCCGACTATGGCCGCGGCGCGCCCGGTGCTGTGGGTGATCGAGCCGCTGATGTGCGCGGGCCACACGGGTGCGCGGTCCTCGCCAATCGCCGGGATGCAGTCAAGCTGATCCAACT
>NZ_JBAWDE010000290.1:0-13841 GCF_049590575.1 Pseudomonas sp. | reverse complement strand
GACTGATCCACCGCTTTCGCGAGCAAGCCCGCTCCCACATTTTTAACCGCGTTGTTCCTGTTGCTCTGGCTTCGGCTCGCGGATTTTGTACCAGGCCACATACAGCGCCGGCAAAAACAGCAGCGTCAGCAAGGTGGCGATGATAATCCCGCCAATCATCGCGTAGGCCATCGGCCCCCAGAACACTTCGCGCGCAATCGGGATCATGCCCAGGCTCGCCGCCGCCGCCGTCAGCAGGATCGGCCGGCGCCGATGCTCGGTGGCTTCCACCACCGCATCCCATGGCGTGTAGCCGTCGCGCTCGTAGGCGTCGATCTGCGTCACCAGGATCACCGAGTTGCGGATGATGATGCCGATCAGCGCCAGGATCCCCAGGATCGCCACAAAGCCCATCGGCGTGCCCGTGGGAATCAGCGCCAGCACCACGCCGATCAGCCCCAGCGGCGCGACACTCGCCACCAGGAACATCTTCTGCACGCTGTGCAGCTGGATCATCAGGAACGTCGCCATCAAGAACAGCATCAGCGGCACCACGCTGGCAATCGGGCCCTGGGCCTTGCCGCTTTCTTCCACTGTGCCGCCGGTGGCGACCTTGTAGCCCACCGGCAGGCCGGCGCTGAATTTGTCGATCTGCGGCTTGAGCTGCTTGACCAGGTCGGTCGGCTGCATCTCATCGCGTACCGAAGCCTTGATCGTGATGGTCGGCTTACGGTCGCGGCGCCACACCAGCGGCTGCTCCAGCTCATAGCGCACGGTGGCAAACGCCAGCAGCGGAATCGAAGTGCCGTTGGGCGTGACGATCTGCAGGTTCTGCAGGGTTTCCGGGGTGCCGCGCTCGGCGTCTTCGGCGCGGCCGACCACGTTGATCAGGTAGATATCGTCGTGCACCTGGGTCACCGACGCGCCGCTGACCACGCTGTTCATCAACTGCGCCACGTCTTCGGACGACAGCCCCAGTTGCCGCGCCTTGTCCTGGGCGATGTCGACCCGCAGCACTTTGCCCGGCTCGTTCCAGTCGTAGATGATCTCGCCCAGGTGGGTGTTTTGATCGAGCAAGGTCGCCAGCTCGATCGCGTGTTTGCGCACCTGGTCGGTGTCTTTGCCGGACACGCGGTATTGAATTGGCCGGCCTACCGGCGGGCCCATTTCCAGCGGCTGCACATAACTGCCGATGCCGACGAAATCAGCGCGCAGGCGTTTTTGCAGGCGCGCAATCAGCGCGCTGCGCTCTTCCAGGCCCTTGCTGACGATCACCAGCTGCGCGTAGTAAGGGTTTTCCAGTTGCTGGTCGAGGGGCAGGTAGAAACGGATCGCGCCCTGGCCGATGTAAGTGCTCCAGCGCGCGATATCCGGGTCGTCCTTGATGATCGCTTCCAGGCGGTCGACGGCCTTGCGCGTTTCGTTGATCGAGGCGTTTTGCGGCAGGTTGAGGTCGACGAGGATTTCCGGGCGATCCGACGACGGGAAAAACTGGTTCTGCACAAACTGCATGGAAAACACCGACGCCACAAACAGCCCCACGGTGATGCCGATGGCCCACCAGCGGTTGCGCATCGCCCAGAGCATGCCGCCATTGAACGCGCGGCCGATGCGCCCCGGTTCTTTGTTCTCGGGTTTCACGTTGGCGCTGAGGATATGCACGCCAATCACCGGCGCAAACAACACCGCCACCACCCACGACACCAGCATCGCCACCGCGATCACCGCAAACAGGGTGAAGGTGTACTCACCCGCCGAACTGGCATTGAGGCCGATCGGCACAAACCCGGCCACGGTCACCAGCGTGCCGGTGAGCATCGGGAACGCCGTGGAGGTGTAGGCGTAGGTCGCCGCCTGCTCCTTGGTTTCGCCTTTTTCCAGGCGCGTGATCATCATCTCTACGGTGATCATCGCGTCGTCCACCAACAGGCCGAGGGCGATGATCAACGCGCCCAGCGACACCCGTTGCATGGTGATGCCGCTGTACTCCATGAACACGAACACCAGCGCCAGCACCAACGGAATCGAGCACGCCACCACCAACCCGGCGCGCATGCCGAGGCTGATAAAGCTCACCACCAGCACGATGATCACCGCTTCAAACAAGGCGCTGGTAAAGCCGCCCACGGCCTCTTCCACCACTTCGGCCTGGTCGGAGACCTTGTGCACGCCGACGCCCACCGGCAGGTCGGCGGTCAGCTCGTCCATGCGCGTGTGCAGGGCCTTGCCGAAGGATTGGATATTGCCGCCTTTCTGCATGGCGATGGCCAGGCCAATCGCCGGCTTGCCATTGAAGCGGAACATCGGCCGCGCCGGGTCGACATAACCACGGCTGATCTCGGCGATGTCCGCCAAGCGATAGAAGCGGTCATTTAGGCGCAGGTTGACGTTGGCCAAGTCCTTTTCCGAGGCGAACTGCCCCGAGGTACGCACGGAAATCCGCTCCGGCCCGGCCTCGATCACCCCGGCAGGCGTCACCGCGTTCTGCGATTGCAGGCTCTGTACAACCTGGCGCTGATCAACCCCCAACGCCGCGAGTTTGCGTGTGGAGAAATTCAGGTAAATCACTTCATCCTGCTGGCCGATCATCTCGACCTTGCCCAGCCCCGGCACCGAACGGATCTCGGCGCGCACTTGCTCCACGTAGTCGCGCAGCTGGCGCATCGACAAGCCGTCGCCGGTAAACGCGTACACCGAGCCGAATACGTCACCGAACTCGTCGTTGAACGATGGCCCCTGCAAGCCTTGCGGGAAGGTGCCGCGGATGTCGTCGATCTTCTTGCGTACCTGGTACCAGATCTCCGGGATGGCCTTGGCGCTGGTGGTGTCCTTGAGGAACACGAACACCGTGGATTCGCCGGGCCGGGTGTAGCTTTTCACGTAGTCGAGGGAGTCGAGCTCCTCGAGTTTTTTCTCGATGCGGTCGGTGACCTGCTTGAGGGTTTCTTCCTGGGTCGCGCCGGGCCAGCGGGTCTGGATCACCATGGTCTTGATGGTAAACGAGGGGTCTTCCTCGCGGCCCAGGTTCATGTACGAGAACACGCCCATCAGCAGCGCGACGAACATCAGGTACCAGACGAAGGACTGATGCTTGAGGGCCCAGTCGGATAAGTTGAAGCTCCCTTTCATCGCGGGCTGTCCTCGTCGATTTTGACTTTCTGCCCGGGTTTCAGGCTGTTCACGCCAGCGGTGACCACACGCTCGCCGGGTTTGACGCCGCCGTTGAGCGTGGCGCTGTCGGCGTCGCGGCTGATGACAGTGACGTCACGCGGTTGCACGGTCTGGCTTTGAATATCGAGCAGCCAGATGCGGGTCTTGCCGTCGGCTTCCTGCAAGGCGCTCAAGGGCAGTTCGATGCGCGGCGCGATGGCGGTGCTCAGGGTCACGCTGATCGCGGTGCCGAGGCGAAACGCGGCAGGCGTCTCGGCCAGGCTCAAGCGCGCACGACGGGTGCGTGTTGCGCTTTGGGCCTGGGGCTCGATCTCACGCACGGTGGCGGTGGTGTGCACGCTGGAGTCGAGTTGCCCGGCCACCAGGAATACCACGTCCGGCGGCAGACGCTCGGCGAGGCTGGCGGGCAGGTCGATCACCGCTTCCTTGATGTCCGGGCGTGCCAGGGTCACCACCTGCTGACCGGCGCTGACCACCTGGCCGGCCTCGGCATTCCAGGCGGTGACGATGCCGGCGTGGTCGGTGCGCAGCTCGGCGTAGTTGAGCTGGTCCTTGGCCTGGTTGACCGAGGCTTTGGCCTGGTCAAGGGTGGCCTGGGTGGTTTTCAGGTCGGTCTGGGCGATGTCGAGTTGGGCCTGGGCGCCGACGCCGCGGTTGAACAATTCCTGCTGGCGACGCGCATTCGCCTGGGCATTGATGTACTGCGCCTGCACCCGAGCGAGGTCGCCCTGGGCGGAGCGCAACTGGTTCTGCTGGTCGGTGGGGTCGAGCACGGCGAGCAAGGCGCCCTTCTCCACTTCGGCGCCCACGTCTACGGCGCGACGGGCGATGCGGCCGGGTACACGGAAACCCAGGTTGCTTTCATAGCGGGCCTGAATGGTGCCGGCGAAGCGCCCGAGGTTTTCCTGGTCTTCGGCTTTCACTTCCATCGACAACACCGGGCGCACCGGTTCGGGTGCCGGCTCTTCCTTGGAGCAGGCCGCCAGCAACAGGCCGGCGGCGAGCAGGAGCGTCAGGCGCTTCATGGCTGGGCTCCTTGCTGGGCGATCTCGACGAGCATACCGGGGTGCAGCAATTGCCCACCGGCCACCACGACTTTTTCGCCGCCTTTAAGGCCTTCGCCGATGATCACTTTGCCGGTGAGGTAACGCGCCACGCTGACCTTGTGCAGCTGCGCCTTGCCGTCGCCGTCGATCAGCCACACGGCAGGTTCGCTGAGGTCTTTGGTGAGCGCCGACCAGGGCAGCTCGATGCTGGCCTTGGCCGGGCCATTCGCGGTAGCGCTGACCACCGAGCCCAGCTGCATGCCCTTGGGCAGTTCCTGCAGGGCGATTTTCACTTGCACGGTGCCGGTGTTGGCGGCCACAGCCGGGGTGACTTCGCGGACTTTGCCTTGCACCTTGATGTTCGGGTTATCCAGCAAGCTGACGGTGATTGGCGCGTCGGTCGGCGGCTCCACCAGCAACGACTCATAGACGTTGAACACCGCATCGCGCTCGCCATCACGGGCCAGGCTGAAAATCGGCACGGTGGCCTGCACCACCTGGCCGACTTCGGCCTGGCGCGCGGTAATCACGCCAGGCGCATCCGCGACCAGCGCGGTATAGCCCAGTTGTTCGCGGGCATTCGCCAGCTGGGCCTGGGCGGCGGCCAGGGCGCTTTGGCTGCTGCGCAGCGCGGCCTGGGCCGAGTCGTATTCACTGCGGCTGGTGTAGCCCTTGGGCAGGAGTTTTTCCTGGCGCACAAAGGCGGCGGCGGTCTGCTTGACCCGCGCCTGTTCGGCCACGACCTGGGCCTGGGCGGAGTCGACGTTGGTCTGCAAATCCTTGGGGTCGAGCTTGGCCAGCACTTGCTTGGCGGTGACGCGGTCGCCCACGTCGACCATACGCTGGATGATCTTGCCGCCCACGCGAAAGGACAGATCGGTTTGCACGCGGGCCTGGATATCCCCGGTCAGGGTGACCGCCGCGGCAAAATCCGCCGGCTGCACGGTCTGCACAAACACCCGTGAATGCGCCTTGGGCTCGGTGTTTTCCTGGCCACAGCCGCTGAGCAGCGCCAGTAGGCCAAGGCCGAGTATAAATATCGAAGTGCGACCGCCCATGCAGGCTCCTTTTGCGTGATGCCGACTTGCCAGTGTGTATGCGACTGTGAGCTTAGATCAGGGTTCCTTATCTGCATGGAGGATCCCATACTCCAATGGTTCCCACGTCGACTGAATACCTATGTTGAAAACACTCGCGGTGGCCAATTACCGCTCGATCAATAAATTGGTAGTGCCGCTGGACCGGCTGAACCTGGTCACCGGCCCCAACGGCAGCGGCAAGTCCAACTTGTACCGCGCGCTGCGCCTGCTGGCCGAAACCGCCCAAGGTGGAGTGATCAACGCGCTGGCGCGTGAGGGTGGGCTGGATTCGACCTTCTGGGCCGGGCCGGAAACCATCAGCCGGCGCATGCACAGCGGCGAGGTGCCGGTGGAACCCAGCGTGCGCCAGGGTGTGAGGCGCTTGCGGCTGGGGTTTGCCGGGGAAGATTTCAGCTACGCGATCTCCCTGGGGCTGCCGGACAAAACCCTGTCGTATTTCGCCCTGGACCCCGAGGTGAAGAAAGAATGCATCTGGGCCGGCCACCTCTACCGCCCCGCCAGCCTGCTGGTGCAGCGCTCGGGGCCGATGGTGCGCGCCCGCGATGGCCGCGCCTGGGATGTGCTGGCACAGCACACGCCGAACTACCACAGCCTGTTCGATCAGGTCGGCAGCCTGCGCGGCTCAACCGAGGTGTTGCTGCTGCGCGAAAGCATCCGTGGCTGGCGCTTTTACGATCACTTTCGCAGCGACGTTGATGCGCCCGTGCGCCAGCCGCAACTGGGCACGCGCACGCCCGTGTTGCATCACGATGGCCGCGACCTGGCGGCGGCGTTGCAGACCATCCGCGAAATCGGTGACCCGGACGCGCTGCAGCGCGCGGTCAGCGATGCGTTCCCCGGCGCACGCTTGAATATCGAACCGTTGCAAGGTGGGCGCTTCGCCATTGAGTTTTATCAGGAAGGCTTGCTGCGGCCTTTGTCGGCGGCGGAGTTGTCGGACGGCACCCTGCGTTATCTGCTGCTGATCGCCGCGCTGCTGACGCCTCGGCCGCCGACCATGATGGTGCTGAACGAACCGGAAACCAGCTTGCACCCGGACCTGTTGCCGGCGTTGGCGCGCTTGATTATCCAAGCGTCGCAGCAGTGCCAGGTGTGGGTGGTGTCGCATGCCAGCCGCCTGATTGCGGCGTTGCAGCAGGATGAGGGGTGCAACTCAATTGTGTTGGAAAAGGTGCTGGGCGAGACGCGGGTCGTCGGGCAAGGCATGTTGGATGCGCCGGCGTGGCATTGGCCGGAGTAGTCCTTTACGAGCGTTCCCGCTGAGTGGGGGCAATCGGTAAAATCTCCTAGCTATAAAATTCTTTGCAACCTACGAACAGCAAAGGAACCATCCTACAGTCGCTACCACTCAGCCCCCTGAAACGGCATTCCGTCGTTTTCCATCAACCCTGGAGGCTGTCTATGGTGCAGATCAACAATAACCCTTCTCCAACTCCGCCACCCTTACCCTCTCCCCATAACACGCAGCGGGATAACGCAACGAGTTCGGAGGCCGCCCAACTCTATTACGAACCCACCCCAACCCAAGCAGGAGCCCAGATAGAACCAAAGCAGCACATCAATCAGTCGTATCAGGATTATCAGAGAGAGCACTACGCCTGGAGAACCGGCCTTGACAAAAAAAACGTCAGCGTGCAAGACGTTCCGAAGGATGAAGCTCGACAACCCAGACCGTCACTGGCCGGCTTGTTCTTAGATATAGGGTTGTCGTTTTTAACGGGTGGACCAGGGGGCAGTGTCAAACCCCGAGTAACGCCGCGAGTGATACCCAGGCTTCGGCAACCGGGCGGGCTACAAAACGCATCGAGTACACCATCGCCCAAAGCACCCATCAGCAATCCAGTCGCCACCGCTCCATTACCGGCGTTGAAACCCTCCACCGTGAAGCTCGAGCCCATAAAGATTCCAAAAAATCCGACCCCGGAAGCCTTTCAGGAAATCGCTACCCGAAGCCAGACCGTAACAAATGAGGGTGAGCCCAAAGGTTACGTATTGAAGGGCATTGTTTTCCGTGGCGACATGCGCGACCCGCAAACGCTATTCGAACAGGGGTTCGAGTTGCGTACTTCCGTCAAAGACATCGCTGAAGTCAATGGCAGCCGAGGAGGTTTTGGAGGTGGCCGCGATGCGCTGGACCCCGACGGAAAGGGGATATCCACATCCGGCTATTACAAACAAGCCGGGGCAGGCGCCTATTACTATGGTGGGGATAAGGGCGGTCACACCTTCGTGATCGATGGCAGACAACTTGAAGGCTATCACCTGTATGCCAATAACGCCGCCGGACAGAACCGCAACGGTGGCACCGACTTTTTAAGGCCCTGGGAAATCAATTACGGGGATAACATTCCGGGTTCAAAAATTGTGGGCGCTTTTGATAAAGACGGAAAATTCATTCCCAATCAAAATTACGGCAAAGAGTGAACTGCCGGGGACGATTAATTGACGTCCCACCAAGCGGTAGCTATCCCCTGCGCTAGACCTTAAGCGTAGCACCGAAGCAACAGGGCTCGGCGCGCATGCTTAACTGCGCAGGAGGATAGCGTCAGAACCAATAGCGCAGAGTCAACCCTGCCACTTACCGCCTTCAACAATCACACTCTCAGGTTTGGTGTCATCGCTCAGCTCTTTACGCACATATTGGTCGTAGAGCTTGAGCAGGAATTTCTCTTCACCCAACTTCGCCAACTCGGCATTCACCCAGTCGCGCAGTTCGATATTGCCTTTCTTCACCGCCGGCGCAATCGGCGCTTCGTCGCCGAGTTTCTCTTCCAGCACGCGATAGCCTGGGTTCTGCTTGGCCCAGCTGAACAGCACCAAGTTGTCCTGCGCATACGCGTCGCCACGCCCGGCCGACAGCGCTTGCAGCGACTCGGAGTTCTTCTCGAACTTGAGCAGTTTCCAGTCCGGGTGGTTTTTGGTCAGCCAGATATCGGCAGTGGTACCGGTGGTCACGATGGTGGTGCGGGTGGCCAGGTCATCCAGGCTTTTCACCGAACTGTCCTGGGGCACCAGGGCCTGCACCGCGACTTTAAGATTGGGGTTGGTGAAGTCCACCGCTTCCTTGCGCTCAGGCGTCACGGTCATGTTGGCGAGGATCAGGTCGACCTTGTCGCTTTGCAGGAACGGAATACGGCTGGCCGGCTCGACGGCGACAAACTCAACCTTGTTTTCATCGCCCAGCAAGTCCTTGGCGAATTGGCGGCCAATGTCGGTATCGAAACCGACGTAGCGACCGGCTTCGTTCACAAAGCCAAACGGCGGCTTGTCGGTAAACACGCCGACGATCAACTTGTCGCGGGCTTTGATTTTATCGATGTAACTGACGGCAGCGGGTTTTACAGGCTCTTCGGCCTTTTTATCGCAGCCGGCGAGTAAGGCGACGGCAAGCAGTGGCAGCAGTAACTTTTTCATGGCAGCTCCAGTTCCTTGATCTTTTTGGGCAGTGTTGAAACAAAGGAAAACTTCTCCAGAAACTGCTGCGCGCGTGCGGTTTGCGGGTTCGTAAAGAATGCTTCGGGGGTGTTGTGCTCGAGGATGCGACCGGCCTCCATAAACACCACGCGGTCGGCGACTGCACGGGCGAAGGCCATTTCGTGGGTGACAATCAACAGGGTCATGCCATCGCGGGCCAGGCCCTGGATCACCTCCAGCACTTCCTTGACCATCTCCGGGTCAAGGGCGGCGGTGACTTCGTCAAACAGCATCACCTGTGGGTTCATGCACAGCGAGCGGACGATGGCGATGCGTTGCTGCTGGCCGCCGGAGAGCTGACGCGGGAAGGCGTCACGCTTGTCGGCGAGGCCCACGCGGTCCAGCAGTTTTTCGGCCTGGGCGCGGGCTTCGCGGGGCTCGCGTTTTTGCACCTTCAGCGGGCCGAGCAGGATGTTGTCGAGCACGCTCATGTGCGGGAACAGGTGGTAGCTCTGGAACACCATGCCCACGTCCTGGCGGACCTGCCGCCAGTCGGTGTTTTTATCCAGCAACTCCTTGCCGGCGAAACGCAGGCTGCCGCTGTGGGCCACTTCCAGGCCGTTGAGGCAACGCAGCAAGGTGCTTTTGCCGCAGCCGCTGGGGCCGAGGATCACCACCACTTCGCCGCTTTGCACACGCAGGTCGATGCCCTTGAGCACCTGCTGCTCGCCGAAAAATTTGTTGAAACCCTGGAACTCGATCAATGCGCTCATGCTTGGGCCCAGCGCCGTTCCAGCACCTTGGAGGCGGCTGACAACGGGTAGCAGATAAAGAAGAAAAACAGGAACAGCACGCCGTAGATCAGTACCGACTCATAGGTGCGCTCGATGATTTGCTGGCCGACCTTGATCACGTCCACCACGCCGATCAGCACCGCCAGGGAGCTGGTCTTGATGATCCGCGTGTAGACGTTGATGGTCGGCGGCGTCATGCGTTTGAGGGCCTGGGGCAGCAGCACGTAGCCGTACAGCTGCGGGTCGGACAGGCCAATCGACAAGCCCGCTTCACGCTGGCCACGCGGCAGCGAATGCAACGCCCCACGCACCACTTCACCCACTTCGCTGGCGCCCCACAGCGACAGCACCAGCACCGCGCACCAGAAGCTCGGGATGCTCAGGCCGAAGAAAATCGGCAAGCCGAAAAACAGCAGGTACAGCCACACCAGCACCGGAATCGCCCGGAACAGCTCCAGGTAAACCCGCAGCACCGCGTTGACCAGCCGGTTATTCAGGGTGCGCAGTACGCCGTACAACACGCCGCCAACAGTGCTGAAGGCGATGCTCAGGAAGGAAATCGACAACGTTTGCGCAGCGCCCTTGCCCAGTTGCGGCAACGACACCCACAACAACTCAAGACCCGAACTGGCCATGCTGGAGCCTCCTTTCCAGGCGGCTGAGCAGCAGCGACAACGGCAAAAACAGCAGCACGCAAATCAGCGTCAGTACGGCGAGCATTTCGTAAGTCTTGTAGTAGAGCGCGATGTAGCTCTTGGTGGTGTAGAGAATCTCCGGCACCGCCACGGCGGAGACCACGGTGGTCTCCTTGAGCAGAAAGATGAAATTGGCGAATAGCGCCGGCAGGCTGAGGATGCCGGCCTGGGGCAGGATCACATGGCGCAGCAGCTGCCAGTCGGACAGGCCGATGGACTTGCCGGATTCGATCTGCGCCAGCGGCACCGCTTCCACACCGGCGCGCAGCACTTCGGTGAGGTAGGCGCCGCCGAGGAAGGTCATGGTGATGATCGCCGCCCAGAACCCGGAGATATTGAAGCCCAGGGCCGGCAGCGCGAAGTACACGAAAAACAGTTGGATCAGCAGCGGCGTGTTGCGCGCCAGCTCCACATACAGCGCCACCAGGCGCCACAGGTAGGGCGTGCGAAACACCAGCAGCGCGGCGTTGATCAGCGCCACCAGCAAGGAGGTGGCAATGGCGATCAGGCCCACTTGCAGCGTCACCCCCACGGCCTTCAGAAACGCCGGCAAGGTGCTGAGGATAAAAGCGAAATCGAAGGTCATCTTGAGTCCATGACGCCGCAAGGGTAATGCGGCGGGCGCTATCCGTTCCGGCGTGGGTAACGCCGGGTAGCGCGAACTTTAAAGGTATAAAAAGTAAAATTTAAATACCCAAATAGCATATTGATATCACCCAAAAAGATAACCCCCGGATTCGCGGGTTTGCCGGGTGACAGCTATGGTTGGTGGGTCTGTGTTTCGAGGGAATGAACAATGAACAATGGAAAACCGATGGATCCGCAGGAGCTGGTGAAATGGTTGGTGGCGTTGCGCAGGGCGATCAATAGCCGCTGAAGATCCAATCTGAGATGAAGAGCAAATATGGGAGGGGGCTTGCCCCCTCCCATATTTTGATTGCAGTGCAAATTTCGGCCATAAAAAAACGCCGACGCTATCCAAGCCGTCGGCGTTCAAACCTTGAAGGGGGTTTTGTTTACATCAGAACGCCGGCACCACTGCGCCGTTGTACTTCTTCTCGATGAAGGCTTTGACTTCCGGGCTGGTCAGGGCCTTGGACAGTTTCTGGATAGCGTCGCTGTCCTTGTTGTCTGGGCGAGCCACCAGGAAGTTCACGTAAGGCGATTTGGCATCTTCGATGATCAGCGCGTCTTTGGCTGGGTTCAAGCCGGCTTCCAGGGCGTAGTTGGTGTTGATCAGGTCCAGGTCAACCTGGTCCAGCACGCGAGGCAGCAGGGCCGATTCCAGCTCTTTGAATTTCAGGTTCTTCGGGTTGCTGGCGATGTCTTTCGGCGTGGCCAGGGCATTGGTCGGGTCTTTCAGGGTGATCACACCGGCCTTCTGCAGCAGCAACAGGGCGCGGCCGCTGTTGGAGCCTTCGTTCGGGATGGCCACGGTGGCGCCATCTTTGAGCTCAGAGATGTTCTTGATTTTTTTCGAGTAGCCGCCGAAAGGTTCAACGTGCACACCGACCACGGTGACCAGGTTGGTGCCTTTGCCCTTGTTGAAGTTTTCCAGGTACGGCAGGGTCTGGAAGTAGTTGGCGTCCAGGCGCTTTTCGGCGACCTGTACGTTGGGCTGTACATAGTCGGTGAAGACTTTGATTTCCAGGTCCACGCCCTCTTTGGCCAGGGTCGGCTTGACCAGTTCGAGGATCTCGGCGTGCGGGATCGGGGTGGCGGCAACCACCAGTTTCTCGTTGGCCTGGGCGAAGCTTGCAGTCAGGGCAGCCGCCAGTGCGGTAAACAACAGAACCTTTTTCATGCAGTGTCCTTATCGAAATTCCGGGGCGTCTCTGACGACCGTTTTTTATGTGGTGTGCCAGCGAAGTGCTATCGCGGCGTGGAATGGACAATACCTATATTTTTTATTCCCGAACAATATCTTTTATTCACGTTGATATTCCATTTTGCTCATTTAGGAATTTACGCAGGGTTTCCTGCTCGGCAGGGCTGGCACTCGCGAAAATCCGCTGCACTTGCTGCAAAGGCGAGCCTGCGATTGGCAGGTTCAAATGCTCGGGCAAAATCTCGTCGCCACTGCTGACCAGCAAGGCAAAGTGAATAACGTTTTCCAGCTCGCGGGTATTGCCCGGCCAGCTGTGATGTTCCAGAACGCGTTGGGCCGCGTCGCTGATCAGCGGCACCGGCAGGTCCAGGCGCTGGCTGTAGATACCCAGGAAGTATTCGGCCAGGGACAGGATGTCGCCGACCCGCTCGCGCAAGGCCGGCAAGTCCAGCTGGCCTTCGCTCAGGTAATGAAACAGGCGCTCATGAAACTTGCCCGCCGCCACGGCCTGGGCCAGGTCGATGCTGGTGGCGGCCACCAGGCGCACGTCCACCGGGCTCGGCTGATGGGCGCCGACGCGCGTCACTTCGTGGTTTTCCAGCGCGGCGAGCAACTTGACCTGGATCGGCAGCGGCAAGTCGCCGATCTCATCCAGGTACAACGTGCCGCCATTCGCGGAACCGAACCACCCGGCGCGGCTGCTGGCCGCACCGCTGTGGGCACCGGCCGCGTAGCCGAACAACTCGGCGTCGGCATAGGTCGGGCTGATGGCGCCGCAGTTGACCGACACAAACAAGCCGCTACGGTCGCTGCCTCTGTGGATATGCCGCGCCAGCAGCTCTTTACCACTGCCGGTCTCGCCACGGATCAACACGGGCAAAGCGCGCGGGGCAAGGTTTTCCAACTCTTCGCGCAGCTGTCGCGAACGCGGGTCGACAAACACCAAGGCCTTGGCGCGGATGCTCAGCGGGCTTTTTTCGGCGTCGGGAAAGGTCAGCAGTGGCTGGCCGAAGGTTTCATGACTCATGGCAGGCTCCCGCCCCAAATCCACTCAGGGACGGGGCGTTGAAAAAAGATCAGGCAGTGCGCCGGGCGTGATGCTCGAGGCGGCTTTGCAGGCGATACAGGTAAGCGAAACCCTGCTCCCAACGCTGGTGACCGGACTTCACATTGATATGCCCGGCACCCGAGAGGATCCCGGCTTCGGCGCCCCAATTGCGCGCCAGCTCCAGGGCCCGAGGGGCGCTGACGGCGCTGTCGTTGTCGGAGCTGACCACTTGGCTGGGAAACGGCAGCAGGTCGGTGGGGATCGGCGCGAAGTTGCGCAGGGCGGGCGAGCACGCCGGGCGTTCGACGTCGGCCGGTGCCACCAGCAAGGCGCCGCGTACCTGCCGCAAAAACTGCAGCGGAGCACTGGCCGCCCAATGCGCCACGGTGATGCAGCCCAGGCTATGGGCGATCAGGATCACCGGGGTGCTGTCGGCGGCGATGGCCTCGGCCAACGCGGCTACCCAGTCTTCGCGGCGCGGGGTAAGCCAGTCGGCCTGCTCCACGCGTGCACTGTTGGGCAGACTGTTCTGCCAATGGGTTTGCCAATGATCTTCTGGCGATCCTTGCCAGCCCGGCACGATCAGATAACGAATCGACTCGCTGTGCATGGGTGTGCCCTCCTGCAGCGTTTAACGTTGCTGACCAGTATAGGGATGCGCTTTATATTCGTTAAGGAATAAGAAGCTATTTATTAATAACCAAAAATCAAACCTGTATGAGATCAAAATGTGGGAGGGGGCTTGCCCCCGATGGCGGTGGGTCAG
>NZ_JBAWDE010000289.1:0-3707 GCF_049590575.1 Pseudomonas sp. | reverse complement strand
GTGCCGGATCAGGCCGAAAGTGCCGGTGGCATGGTGGTCGCTTCGGTGCAATCGGCCATCGCCGCAGGTGCGGCGGGCGGCGGCGCGATGTTCAGTGCCACCGGCATCGACGGGGTGTTTCTGGGCGCGGGTTGCTTGCTGTTGCTGGCGGCACTGTTGATCGCGCTGCGCGTGCAGGTGCCCCGGCACGCTGCGGCGGGGAGTGTGACGCATCACCCGTCTTTGGTTTAGTCTCAAGCGCTTCGCTGATCGCAAACGCCTCTGGAGCCGTAAGCATGACCGAGTATGTACCCCCGAAAGTCTGGACCTGGGACACCGAAAGTGGCGGCACTTTCGCCAGCATCAACCGGCCGATTGCCGGCGCGACCCACGACAAGGAACTGCCGGTCGGCAAGCATCCCTTGCAGCTGTACTCGCTGGCTACGCCGAACGGGCAGAAGGTCACCATCCTGCTGGAAGAGCTGCTGGCCCTGGGGCACAGCGGCGCGGAATACGATGCCTGGCTGATCAAGATCGGCGACGGTGACCAGTTCGGTAGCGGCTTTGTGGGGGTCAACCCGAACTCCAAGATCCCTGCGTTGATGGACCACAGTGGCGCCACGCCGATCCGGGTATTCGAGTCGGGCGCGATCCTGCAGTACCTGGCGGAGAAGTTCGGCGCATTCTTCCCGACTGAGCCTGCGGCCCGTGCCGAATGCCTGTCGTGGCTGTTCTGGCAGATGGGCAGCGCGCCGTACCTGGGCGGTGGTTTCGGGCATTTTTATGCCTATGCGCCGAGCAAGATGGAGTACGCGATCAATCGGTTCGCCATGGAAACCAAGCGGCAGCTGGATGTGCTGGACAAGCGCCTGGCGGTGAGTGAATACATTGCCGGGGATGAGTACACCATCGCCGATATCGCCATCTGGCCTTGGTATGGCGGTTTGGTCAAAGGCCGGTTGTACGGGGCGTCGGCGGAGTTTCTGTCGGTGCATGAGTACACGCATGTGCTGCGTTGGGCGGAGGCGATTGAAGCGCGGCCGGCGGTACAGCGCGGGCGGCGGGTAAATCGGGTCTCGGGCGAGGAACAGTTGCCCGAGCGCCATGACGCAAGCGACCTGGACTGATTGAGATCCCAGTGTGGGAGGGGGGCAAGCCCCCTCCCACATTTGGACAGGTGTTTCCTGTTTTATTGGTAACGCTGTTCGAACACCGCCACCTGTTCGGGCTTAATGAGCTCGAACGGCACCCACACCTCGGACTCAATCGGCTCGCCCTTGATCATCTTGATCGCCGCCTGCACGGCCTGAGTCGCCTGGGCCTTGGGGTCCTGAAACACCGACGCCGTCAGCATCCCGCGCTTGATCGCCGCCAGGCCATCCGGCAAACCATCGATACCGACAATCGCAATCTCACCCTTGGCCTTGCCCGCCTGCTGCAACGCCATGGCCGCGCCAATCGCCATTTCATCGTTATTGGCCACGATGGCATCGAACTGCGTGCCCGCCAGCAGCCAGTTGCTCGTCAGGTCCATGCCCTTGCTGCGTTGCCATTCGGCGCTTTGCTGCTCGACGAGCTTGATTCCGGGAAAGTCCTTGAGCACCTGCTTGACGCCCTCGGTGCGGTCATGGGTGGCGTTCTGCGCGAGGTCGCCCATGATGATCGCCACTTGGCCTTTGCCGCCGAGTTTTTCCGCGAGGTAGCGCATCTGCAATTGCCCGGCCTCGATATCGTTGGAGGCCACGGTGACCACGCCCTTGGGCAGGGAGCGCTGGTCGGGGTGGCGGTTGACGTACACCAGCGGCGTCTTGGCGGCCACGGCGGCGCGGGTCATGTTGGCGGTGGCGGCAGTGTCCACCGGCAGCACGATCACCGCGTCAACCTTCTGGTTGAGAAAGCCTTCGACCTGGTTCAGCTGGCGCACCACATCGCCCTGGGCGTCTTCGAACTGGATCTGCACATCCTGCTGCTTGGCGGCGGCTTCGAGGCCGGTGCGCACGTAGGTCATGAAGTTATCGTCGACCCGCGCGATGCTCACGCCGATGCGGTATGCGGCGAAGGTAAATTGGCTGAACAGCAGTAAAAAAACGGCGGCAATCAATGAGTGGCGTTTCATAAGGGTGTTCCTTTTATTGTTATAGGGTGAAGGCCTGGCGGAAGCGCTCCAGGGCCAGCTCGCTGTCGCCGCTGGCCCAGCCTTCCAGGCCGACCACGCCGCTGTAGCCCATGGCATGCAGGGCCCGGGCAATGGCCGGGTAGTGGATTTCGCCGGTGCCGGGCTCCTTGCGCCCCGGCACGTCGGCCACCTGGATTTCACCGATGGCGCTGCCGGCGCGCTGGATCAATTCGATCAGGTTTCCTTCGCCGATCTGCGCGTGGTACAGGTCCAGGTTCATCTTCAAATGGGGGCTGCCCACGGCCTCGATCAGCGCCAGGGTGTCCTCGGCGCGGGCGAACGGCACGCCGGGGTGGTCAACCTCGGTGTTGAGGTTTTCCAGCAGGAACACACGGCCGGCGTCTTCGCCCAGGCGGGCGATTTTTTCCAGGGTCTTGCACGCGCTCAGCCACATACGTCCGGTGGTCTGGCTCACCGGCTGCACTGGCAGGCCGCCGTCACCCAGGCCGGTGCCGTGCAGGTTGAGGCTGGGGCAGTTCAGGCGTTCGGCCACGCCCAGGGATTCGCGCGCGCTGTCGAGTAATTGCCGGATGCCGTCGGGGTCGGTGAGGGTGCCGCTGATATAGCCGGTCATGGAGGTGAAGTCGGCGCCTGTCGCGGCCAAGGCGTTGATGTCCTTGTCGGTCCAGCTCCAGATTTCGGCGCTGAAACCCAAGGCATGGATGCGCTTTACGCGCTCGATAAACGGCAGGTCGAGAAACACCATCTCGGCACTGATCGCCAGCTTGAACGGGCTCATCGGCGGGCTCCCTGCACGGCTACGGCCTTGCCGGTTTCGAACGACTCGATACACGCACGGGCAATCGCCAGGGCGGCGCGCGCGTCTTCACCGCTGGCCAGCGGCTTGGCGCCGGTGCGCAGGCAGTCGACAAAGTGGTTGAGCTCGGCGATGTAGGCGTCGCGCAGCAGGTCGGTGTCCAGCCGTTGGGTGTCGGCCTGGATGCCCTGGGCCAGGTAGCGCACCAGGTCGGAGTCGTTGAGGCTGCCCATGCTCAGCATGCCTGCGCTGCCGAATACTTCACCGCGCACGTCGTAGCCATAAACGGCCTGGAAGTTGGCTTCGGCGGTGGCGATGGCGCCGTTGTCGAAGCGGATCGTGACCACCGCGGTGTCGAGGAAGCCTTTGCTTTTGTATTCCGGGGCGATCAGCGCGTCGGCCATCACATGCACCTGTACGGCCTCGGCGCCGGGGTTGAGGTAGCGCAGGGTGTCGAAGTCGTGGATCAGGGTTTCGAGGAAGATCACCCACTGCGGCGAGTTGGCCGGGTTGTTCAGCGCCGGGTCGCGGGTCAGCGAGCGCAGCAGCTGCGGGGTGCCGATGCGGCCGGCGACCACGTCGAGGTGGGCGCTGCGAAAGCCCTTGGCGAAGCGCCGGTTGAAACCGACCTGCAGCGGCACGCGCGCATCGGCGGCGGCCGCAATGGCGCGGTCGGCTTCATCCAGGGTGATGGCCATGGGTTTTTCGCAGAAGATCCCCTTGCCGGCGCGGGCGGCGCTGATCACCAGTTCGGCGTGGCTGCGCGCGGGGGCGGCGATCAGTACGCCGTCGATA
>NZ_JBAWDE010000288.1:0-31903 GCF_049590575.1 Pseudomonas sp. | reverse complement strand
CTGACACACTGCTTTCGCGAGCAAGCCCGCTCCCACATTTGAACGGCGGCGCATCAAGCGCCGCATTCCATCACGTCAATTCAGCACCGCAGCGCCGGTTTTCTGTGCCTTGCGACGGCTGGACACAAGCAACCCGGCCAGCACCACCAGCAAGCTCAGAACGCCAGTCGCAATGATCTCGACCCGGTGCGCTTCCTGGAACAGCATGATGGTCAGCGTGCCCACGATGAAGACCATCACCGCATAGGTCAGGCCCGGGAACAGCCACATCTTGAACACGATTTTCTCGCCCGCCGCCGTACGCTTCTGGCGCATGCGCAGTTGCGAAACCGCGATCACCAGGTACACCAGCAACGCGATGGCGCCGGAGCTGGCCAGCAGGAATTCGAACACCGCAGCCGGCGCCACGTAGTTGGCAAAAACCGCCAGGAACGCCGCGCCGGTCGACAACAGCACCGCCCAGTAAGGCGTGCCGCTCTTGTTGGTGCGTTTGGCCACGGCCGGTGCATCACCGCGACGACCCAGCGAGAACAGCATGCGCGAAGCGGTGTACAGCGCCGAGTTCAGGCAGCTGGTCACGGCAACCAATACCACCAGGTCAACGATCAGCTTGGCATTCGGGATGCCCATGCGTTCCAGCACGGTCTGGTAGGAACCTACCGCTGCCAGGGTCGGATCGTTCCATGGCACCAGGGACACCACGATGAAGATCGACAGCAGGTAGAACAAACCAATCCGCCAGATCACCGAGTTGGTGGCCTTGGTGATTTGCTGGCCAGGGTTCTTCGATTCAGCCGCCGCGATAGTAACGATCTCGGTGCCCATAAAGGAGAACATGGTGGTCAGGATGGCGGCCAGTACCGCGCCCATGCCATTAGGCATAAAGCCTTGGGTATCGAACAGGTGCGAGACACCGCTGACCTGGCTGGTCGGCAGGAAGCCGAAAATCGCCGCCAGGCCAAGGATCACAAAGGCCACAATCGCCACGACTTTGATCAGCGCAAACCAGAACTCGAATTCGCCGTAGTTCTTCACGCTGAACAGGTTGGTCGCGGTCAGCAGCAAGGTAATGATCAGGGTAAAGGCCCAGATGGCCACGTCCGGGAACCAGGCATGCAGGATGGTCGCGGCGGCGTTGGCTTCCAAAGGAATCACCAGCACCCAGAACCACCAGTACAGCCAACCGATGGTGAAACCCGCCCAGTGGCCGATCGCGCGGTCGGCGTAGGTGGAGAACGAACCGGTGTCGGGCGAGGCCACGGCCATTTCCGCGAGCATGCGCATCACCAAGACCACCAGCGTGCCCGCGGCGGCATACGCCAGCAGTACGGCGGGGCCGGCGGCAGCAATGGCGTGGCCGGAGCCTACAAACAAACCGGCACCAATAACGCCGGCAATCGACAGCATGGTGACGTGACGCGGTTTGAGCCCCTGTTCGAGGTCATTGGAGCTTTGCGTACTACTCATTGACACACCTTTACGAGGAATTGCGAAAACGGTCCGCCCGGCCTGCGATCTTTCTCGTGAAAAGAAACCAACAGGGCGTTCTTTATTTTTTACGCAAGATTTGCGCCAAAATGTTACAAGGCCGCGATTGACGCGGGCTGCAGGACAATTTCACAACCACTGCAAGTCATTGAGAACAATGGCATTCCGCTATAGCGTTACCGTGTGACCCACTTTCAAGACGAACAGACGCACCAAAAACACACACAAAAAGTGCGTGACGCATCATAAAAGGGCTGATAAGCACCGTTTGCCCGGTTAACCCTTCCAACACCCGGCCAAAGCTGGCACCATCGCGCCCTTTTTTACGCGAAGCCTGCGCTTTCACAGGTTAAAACGGCTGTTCGGTTGTTGATGGCGCGACACGCTGCTGTGCCGATGCGACACCCTGCCGCACACCGCCTGTTTAACCCCGGCCGCGCTGTTGGCTGCCATCCGAACGCTATGCTAGCTTGGCGCCTCGCCACAGAGGCGGCCCGACTGCGCCGTACGCAACGAACACAAAGAGGACCGCACATGGCCGAGGCCACGCCCGCGCTTGAAATCCGCAACTTGCATAAACGCTATGGTGAGCTGGAGGTACTCAAAGGTATCTCGCTGACCGCCCGCGACGGCGACGTGATCTCGATCCTGGGTTCTTCCGGTTCCGGCAAGTCCACCTTCCTGCGCTGCATCAACCTGCTGGAAAACCCGCACCAGGGGCAGATCCTGGTCGCCGGCGAAGAGCTCAAGCTCAAGGCTGCGAAAAACGGCGAGCTGATGGCCGCCGATGGCAAGCAGATCAACCGCTTGCGCAGCGAAATCGGTTTTGTGTTTCAAAACTTTAACCTGTGGCCGCACATGAGCATCCTCGACAACATCATCGAGGCGCCCCGCCGCGTGCTCGGCCAGAGCAAGGCCGAGGCAATAGAAGGGGCCGAAGCCCTGCTGGCCAAGGTCGGCATCAGCGACAAACGCCACGCCTACCCTGCGCAACTGTCCGGCGGCCAGCAGCAACGCGCCGCCATCGCGCGCACCCTGGCGATGCAACCCAAGGTCATTCTGTTCGACGAGCCCACATCCGCGCTTGACCCGGAAATGGTCCAGGAAGTACTTAATGTGATCCGCGCGCTGGCCGAAGAGGGCCGCACCATGCTGCTGGTCACCCATGAGATGGGCTTTGCCCGTCAGGTTTCCAGTGAAGTGGTGTTCCTGCACCAGGGCCTGATCGAAGAGCAAGGATCGCCACAGCAGGTGTTTGAAAACCCGCTTTCGGCGCGCTGCAAACAATTCATGTCGAGCAACCGCTAACGGAGCAACATGCATGCAGAACTACAAAAAATTCCTTCTGGCTGCGGCCGTCTCGATGGCGTTCAGCGCCACGGCCATGGCAGAAACCTTGAAAATGGGGATCGAAGCGGCCTACCCGCCCTTCAACAATAAAGACGCCAGCGGCAACGTGGTCGGCTTCGACAAAGACATCGGCGACGCCCTCTGCGCCAAGATGAAAGTCGAAAAATGCGAAGTGTACGTCTCCGACTGGGACGGCATCATCCCGGCCCTGAACGCCAAGAAGTTCGACTTCCTGGTGTCCTCGCTGTCGATCACCGACGAGCGCAAGCAGGCCGTCGACTTCACCGACCCGTACTACTCCAACAAGCTGCAGTTCATCGCGCCGAAAGCCACAGCGGACTTCAAGACCGACGCGGCTTACCTGAAAGGCAAGACCATCGGTGCACAGCGCGCAACGCTGGCCGGTACTTACCTGGAGGACAAGCTGCCGGATACCGAAGCCAAGCTTTACGACACCCAGGAAAACGCCTACCTCGACCTGACGTCCGGCCGTTTGGACGGGATTCTCGCCGACAAGTACGTGCAGTACGAATGGCTCAAGAGCAAAGACGGTTCGGCCTATGAGTTCAAGGGCGACCCGGTGGTAGAGAGCGACAAGATCGGTATCGCCGTACGCAAGGGCGACCCGCTGCGCGAGCGCCTGAACAAAGCCCTGGCAGAGATCAAGGCAGACGGCACCTACAAGAAAATCAACGACAAGTACTTCCCGTTCAGCATCGAATGATCTGAACGGCCTGACCGACGCGCTCCACAGGGCGCGCCGGCTTTCAGCAATGCCTGCCGCGATATGAAAACACCATGAATTTCGATCTCTACGGATTCGGCCCGGCGCTTGCCGCCGGCGCGCTGATGACCGTCAAACTGGCACTCACGGCCCTGTGCCTGGGGCTGGTGCTCGGCCTGGCCGGCGCCTTGGCCAAGACGTCGCCGTACAAGCCTTTGCAATGGCTTGGCGGTGCTTATTCGACCATCGTTCGCGGTATTCCAGAGTTGCTCTGGGTACTGCTGATTTACTTTGGCACGGTCAACCTGATGCGTGCCCTGGGGGAGTTTTTCGGTAACCCCGACCTTTCTCTGAGCGCCTTTGCGGCCGGGGTCATCGCCCTTGGCCTGTGCTTTGGCGCCTACGCCACCGAAGTGTTCCGTGGCGCGATCCTCGCCATTCCCAAAGGCCACCGCGAGGCCGGTGTGGCGCTGGGGCTGTCGAAGCTTCGCATTTTCACCCGCTTGATCATGCCGCAAATGTGGCGCATCGCCCTGCCGGGCCTGGGCAACCTGTTCATGATCCTGATGAAGGACACCGCGCTGGTGTCGGTGATCGGCCTTGAAGAAATCATGCGCCACGCGCAGATCGGCGTGACCGTGACCAAGCAGCCGTTCACCTTCTTCATGGTCGCGGCGTTCATGTACCTGGGCCTCACTGTGCTGGCCATGGTCAGCATGCACTTCCTGGAAAAACGCGCCGCCCGCGGCTTTGCAAGGAGCACCCAATGAGCGGTGACTACAGCTGGCTGTCGCACTTTGACCTGGGCCTGAACTGGGCCGTGATCATCAAGTGGCTGCCGAAACTCGCCCAGGGCGCGACCCTGACCCTGGAGCTGGTGGCCATCGCGGTGATCGCAGGTTTACTGCTGGCGATTCCGCTGGGCATCGCCCGCTCCTCACGCCGCTGGTACGTGAGCGCCCTGCCCTACGCCTATATTTTCTTCTTCCGCGGTACGCCGCTGCTGGTGCAGTTGTTCCTGGTCTACTACGGCCTGGCGCAGTTCGATGCGGTGCGTAACAGCTTCATGTGGCCGTACCTGCGCGATCCGTTCTGGTGCGCCACCGCGACCATGACGTTGCACACCGCCGCCTATATTGCCGAGATCCTGCGCGGTGCGATCCAGGCCATCCCGCCCGGTGAAATCGAGGCGGCACGCGCCCTGGGCATGTCCAGGCCGAAAACCTTGTTCTACATCATCCTGCCGCGCGCCTCGCGCATCGGCCTGCCGGCCTACAGCAACGAAGTGATCCTGATGCTCAAGGCCAGCGCCCTGGCCAGCACCGTAACCTTGCTGGAACTGACCGGCATGGCGCGAACCATCATTGCGCGCACGTACTTGCCGGTTGAGATTTTCTTCGCCGCCGGCCTGTTCTACCTGTTGATGGCCTACATCCTGGTACGCGGCTTCAAACTGCTGGAACGCTGGCTGCGCGTCGATGCCTGCCAGGGACGTTGAAGCCCGCTTCCAGGCGCTGGATGCGTTTCTGACCGAGCACCAAGGGCTGTGGCGACCACGGCCCTTTACTCAGCGGCATTTGCCCTGGGAAACCCAACACCCCGAACTCGCCCAATGGCTGCGCCAACGCTCGTTGGCCGAGGCTGAAACCAGCCACAACCACCCCCACACGCTGCCCGCGCCGGCGCCTTTTCCACAACTTGCCGAGCAGGCGCTGCGCCTCAGTGCTGTGGATAAGTTACCCACGCACCCGCTGGAACCCGCGCGCCATCGCCTGAACGTCGACGTGCCTGGGCGCAAGTGGCAACAAATCGAAGCCTTCGGCGCCGCACTGCGGTTTGCGCGACCGCCCACACACTGGCTGGACTGGTGCGCCGGTAAAGGCCACCTCGGCCGGCGCCTGTTGCAACCCGGGCAACAGCTGACGTGCCTGGAAGTCGACCCGGCATTGATCGCCTCCGGCCAGGCCTTGAGCGACCACCACCACTTACCCGTGACCCATCGCCTGCAAGACGTGATGGCCGACGTCGCCATCGGCGCGCAACACACGCCTGTCGCCCTGCATGCCTGCGGCGACCTGCATGTACGCCTGCTACAACTGGCCAGCAGCGCCGGCTGCAAACAGCTGGCGCTGGCGCCTTGCTGTTACAACCGGATCAACGCCGATACCTACCAGCCGTTATCCCGTCTGGGCCGCGCTTCACGCTTGCAGCTGTCGGTCGATGACCTGGGCCTGCCGCTGAGCGAAACCGTCACCGCAGGCACACGCGTGCGCAAGCAGCGGGACATCTCCATGGCCCGGCGCCTGGGCTTCGATCAGTTGCAACGCCAGCTGCGCAACTACGACGCCTACCTGCCCACGCCTTCTTTGCCGGCGAGTTGGCTGGACCAGCCCTTTGCCGACTACTGCCGAGAGCTGGCGAGCCGCAAGGGCTTATCCACAGGTGAGCAGGATTGGGCGGCACTGGAGGCGTTTGGCTGGCAACATCTTGCCGAGGTCAGAAACCTGGAGTTGGTGCGTGGGCTGTTTCGGCGCCCGCTGGAGGTTTGGCTGGTGCTGGATCGGGCACTGTTCCTGGCGGAAAACGGCTACCGGGTCGAGGTTGGGAGTTTCTGCGAGCCTGCACTGACGCCGCGCAACTTGATGGTGCTTGCCGAGCGCGATTAAAGGGCGAAATTGTCGCACCCAAGCCTGTGGATAACTCTGTTGATGGATTCTTTACAGGGCCTGTAGCCATGTGCGTTACAGGCCGAAAGGCATGCTGGTCATTTTTTGTTCACAAAATAAACCGCACGGAAAACAAGCAGTTGCGTGGTGATGAGAACAGCTCCACAAATTGGCTGTTTCGTGACATGTCTATCCAACCGATTGTGCATAAGCATCTGGCGTAACGCGTATAAACCGCGCTTTACCAGCGCTTTTTGGGTGCCTTCAACCACCGGCACAGCGCGTCGATATCGTCTGCCGCCAGGCCCATCATCTGGTTGTCCAGGGGGTCGGTGCCAAAGGCCAAGGCCTCGCTGATGGCGATGTCGCGATGCACTTCCAGTGGAGCTCGCCCCAGTCGCTGCTTGAATGCCTCTGCCATGTCCAGGCAGAAGGCATTGCCCTCGTCCAATTGGTTGAGTACAAACTGCACACGCGGCGGGTGCTCGCGTTCAAGGTGCGGCGCCAGCAGCACGTCCAGTTGGTCCAGGGTGCCCAGGGATGCGGCGTCCGCCTGGGCGACCACCAACACCACATCCGCCACGCTCATGGCCTGGTGGAAATACACATTGTTGCCGGCAGGGGTATCAATGATCACCGTGTGCCGAGTACTCAAGTTCAAGGCGGACAGGCGTTGCGCCAGCCACTCGGGCTCTTGCTGCAGCCAACGCTGCAGGTTCTCTTGCTGATGGGTATCGGTGTCGCCAAAGGCGATCAACTGGCAGCCGGCAAACCCAGGCTGGCGGATCTGGTCCCACTGCGCATTTTGCAGGCTGGTTCGGCCGATGCCGGGCACGTCCGCGCCGGCACCGAAGTGATGACGCAAGGCGTTTTGCGGGTCCAGCTCCAGCGCCAGTACCGATTCGCCGCTGCGCTGCAAACCGCTGCTCAGCGCCGTGGCCAGTGTGCTGCGGCCCACACCGCCATTCACCGAGACCAGTGCGATCACTTTCGGGCGTGGAATGGCAACGTCCACCGGCTCGGCGTACTCATTGGCACTGGGGGTTTGTTGGGCGGGGAACGGGGTGCCGTCGTCGATGGGGATGCTGCCGAAAAAGTGCATCCTGGCATTCAGCCCTTGAGGATCGCGGGCGACGTTCTTGCCGAATAACTCAAACAGCTGATCAGTAAGGCTCATAGCCTGGCTCCCACGCGACGCGCCTTTAAAGACGTGGAGGGTCGGCAAGGAGAAGGCTCACCGCAGGTCTTTTTGTAGGCGTCTCTGTGCTGGCATTCTGTGACAGGGCGGGCAACGTGTCATTATTTTGATGAGAAAGCCGCTTATTTTTTAGACAAGCGGCAAATCGTCAAATTACTGACCAATCTTGATCAAGTCGTAGGGCGTTTGCAGATCCCGCTCCGGAATCTCCCAAATCAACAACTTAGGCGGGGTTTGCTTGAAAGCCGGGCTTTCAAAGTAAGCCTTGGCCGCGCCAGAAAATTCCCCACCGTCCTTGCTGAAGTTGCCCACCGGGGCGCTCAGGGCTTTTTGCAGGAAGCCGACAAAGTTCGAGTTACGCGAGAACGAAGTGCCGATCAGCGCCACATTGGGCAGGCCGGCATCGCCGAACAGGTCGTCGGCATTGCTGGTGGCGCCACCGGTTTCATGGGCGGTGCTGGCCGCGACCGACTCGCCGGGCGGCTGCAAGGCGGGCGACAGCCAATCCAGGCCGGCCAGGCGCACCAGGTCACCTGGGCGCGCGGCGAGCGGCGCCTGAGTAATGTCAAAGGTCTGCTCGGGCGTGGCCTTGATGCCGCGCTGCTGGATGCGTTGCGCCAGGGCCTGGGCGCCTGCGTTGGCGCCGATTTCGCTCCAGTGGGTGTCGGTGCGCAGGTAGGCTTGCGCACCCAGCGGCTTGAGCGTGTCAGTCAGGTCCAACGCGGAAACCCCGGCGGCCTGCAACGTGGCGGTCCAGTCCTGAACACGGCTGTCGAGCACCGCTGGGCGGTACAGGCCGCACAGTTGGGCGGCGGCGATGCGGCTCTTGTCCGGCACCACCACCACTTGCAGGTCGATGCCTTTTTTGCCAAGTTGCTGCTGCAGGTCGATCACCGCCTGGGCCTTGGTCTGTGCGTTGGCCTGCGCGTGGCGGTTGATGCGCAGCTCATCACTGATAAACAGCCAGCCCGGGCAACCCTGGCGCACCCGCGGCCCGGTGTCGCCGAACACCAGCCAGCTGCTGCCACGCTCCAGGTTGGCGGCCTGGATTGCCATGGGCGCCTTGGCCAGCTCCTTGGCGAACCGATGGGTCAGGTCGCCGTGCAGCAGCATGTCGCTGTCGACCTTCGCCGGCACATAGCTGATCGGCCCTTTAACCATCAGCCAGGCGCAGGACAGCAGCCCCGCCGCCAGGAAGGGCACCAGCACCCAGGCCGCCAAAGGGCTGGTGCGGACGGCCAGGTCGCTCGGAGGAGTCGGCGCAGTAGGAGCGGGCATGGTCGGGCGTCCTTAAAACTGAAAGTACAGAAACGGTACGGCGTCGCGGCTGGCAATCAGCGCAAACGACAACACGAACCCGGCCACCGGCCACAGCGAGGCGGCCACCACAAACCAGGGCTGGGTGCCGAAACGCTGCTCGCAACGCACCTGCCAGATCGGCGCAATGATGCACACCAGACCCAGCAAGGCTGCCATGCCATGGGCCGGGCGCATGGCCACGGCCATTGCGTCGCCCAAGGCCATGCCGTGCATACCGAACTGCCCGGCGTACATGGTCAGTGCCGAATGGAAGTCCGGCGCGCGGAACAAGGTCCAGGCCAGGCACACAAACAGCAGCGTAAGGATGTGCGACAACACCGGCGGGATGCTCGGCAAACTCGAACGCGACCAGGCGCGGTCAACGCACAGCGCCACGCCATGGGCCGACCCCCACAGCAGGTAGTTCCAGCTGTCGCCGCCGTGCCACAAGCCGGCAATCGCCATGGTCAGGAACAGGTTGCGATAGGTGCGCCATACGCCATCGCGGTTACCGCCCAAGGCGATGTACAGGTAGTCGCGCAACCAGCTGGACAACGACAAGTGCCAACGCCGCCAGAAGTCCTGGATGCTGCTGGCCAGGTAGGGCCGGTTGAAGTTTTCCGGGAAGTGGAAGCCCAGCATTAGGCCCAGGCCGATGGCCATGGCGCTGTAGCCGGCGAAGTCGAAGAACAGTTGCAGCGAATACGCCAGGCAACCGATCCAGGCATCCACCAGGCTCGGGTTTTCCAGGTGGAAGGCAATGTCCACCAGCGGCGACAGGGTGTCGGCCACCAGCACTTTCATGCCCATGCCGATCATGAAGCGCCGCGCGCCCAGGGCGAAGTTCGGCCAGTTGAAATAACGCTGGTTCAGCTCACGGCGAACCCAGTCGTAGCGGATGATCGGGCCGGCAATCGAGTGGCCGAACATCGAGATATAGGTGGCGTAATTGATGAAGCTACGCTCCACCGGCACCGTGTGCCGGTGCACGTCCACCAGGTAGGAAATCGCCTGCAACACGATGAACGACAAGCCGGCCGGCAAGGCCACGCGTTGCCAGTCCAGCGGCATCGCACCGTACCAGGTGATCACCTCACTCACGGTGCCGGCGACGATGTTGGCGTATTTGTACCAGCACAGCACCGCCGTGTTGAACACGATCAACGCAATCAACAGGCGCACCCGGCCCTTGCCGTCCTCACGGGAGCGGTCCACCAGCAAGCCGCCGACCCATGCCACCACGGTCAAGACCATGTGCAGGAACAGGAACAACGGGCTCAACCAGCCGTAGAACAACCAGCTGCCGATCAACAGGATCACGTTGCGCCAGCTCGGACGAGCCAGGGCATAGATCAACAGGAAGGCCGGCAGGAACAGCGTGAGGAATTCGAGTGAGGCAAAGACCATGGTGGTGTCGGGCCCGATCAGTTAGCGAGTGCGTCAGAGGCGAACAGCAACTTCGAGCCTGTGTCGGACGGGACGGCCAATACGCTGTAGCGCTCGCCGGCCTTGAGGGTGAACGACAGCGGCTGGCCAACCGGCGCGCCGGCGCATTTGAGCTGCACCGATAATTCCACCGGGTTGATCATGCGCCGCTGCACCGAACCTTCAGCGACCTTTTTGAACAGCTCGGCCTTTTGCGCCACGGCTTCCAGGCTGGCGTCGACGCAGCTGGCGTCGGCGTTGATAAAGGCCAGGGAGGCCTTGAGCGCGTTGAAGTCGTCCGGCACCTCACGCACCACCAGTTGGCGCGTCGCGCCCTTGGCATCGGCAACGGCAATCACCGTGGCGAACTCACCCGGGGCTACCTTGACCGAGAAGTCGGCGTCTTTGCCGTCGCGGCTCAACACGCCTTTGATCGGCTTGTCGCCACCAACCACCGGCAGGAACGCCGACACCCGTTTGTCGCCGCTCAGGGCCAGGCTGGCCTTGGAGCCGTCCGCCACCAGCTTCAACTCGCTGCTGGTGCCGTTGGCAAAACGCAGGAACGCTGCGTCTTGCTCAGGGCCGGTGGGGTACAGCGGGATGTCGGCGCTGTAGGCGCTGACGCTGGCGAGCAAGGTCGCCAGGCCCAGAGTCATCCGTTTCATTATTTGCTTCCTTTACCGTAGGCCGATGGCGGCAGGTCACCCAGGGCAGTACCGATCGCCTTGGCCCACTTCTGGTAACCGTCGATGGTGAAGTGCTGGCCGTCGGTGGTGATCCACTCGCCCGGCTTGGAGAAGGTCAGCGAATCGATGTAGGTGCACGGCGCCACGTTGCTGGCCAGGAACGACGACATCAGCTTGGTGCGGGTGTCGTCCTTCTTGTACTGGGAACCGACCTTGCCCCATGGCGGGCCGACCCACACGCACTTGGTGCCGGTATCGGTGATGGCTTTGGTCAGCGAGGTCACACTTTTCCAGGCCCAGGCTTTAGGGAACACCGGGTTGGTGTACGAGCCCATGGTGTCGCCGATGATCAGTACGACGACGTCGGGCTTGTCTTTGGCGATCAGCTCCTGGATCGGCGTGGTGCTCATGCCGTTCTTGCCGTAGATCACGGCCTTGCCGGTGGGCGTGCGTTCGCCGCCGCACTCGACTTTTTTCGGCACAACCCAATCCGCCGCACCCGCGCCGCAGGCACCGATGGAGTGAACCACCGCGCCTTGCTTGGTCAGGTTGTCTTGCAGCGGGTTGAGCAACGAATCGGGAAAGCTCATATGACTTTCGCCCAATACCAGCATGGTTAGGCCGGCAATCGCAGAAACAGGCATGAATGACTCCGATTTAATCAGTTGGAATAAGGGGAACGGTACGGGCTGACCGGCAATGGCATAGGCCCGCTCAGGTCTTCGAACAAGTAGCGCAAGTAAGCATTACCCGCGTACTGGCGGTAATCCTGGGCGTTATCGAGACCGATTTCACCCCCCAGGTAGAACCGCGAGCTGAGGCGGTATTCGGCGGCAGCGTTGAAGCTGTAGCCGACCCCGGTTTTGCTTGAGCTTTCGTACTTCTGCTCACCCAGGTCTTTGTGGCCCGGGAAATAGTCCGCGCTATCTTGGCCGATATACTGCACACCCACCGAACTTTTTACCTGGTAGCTGAAGCGATCAAAGCTCTGTGCCCAACGAATCGGCATGCCCAGAGAGAAGAAACGCTGCGGGCTGAAATAGCCGCCGTTACCGTAGGTGTAGAAGTCCTGGTTCTCCTTGAAGCTCAACGCAGAAGCACTGACACCCAGGGTCAGGGTGTCGCGCTGGTTATTGCGCAGGTACCAGTAGATACCGCTGCCCAATTCCATGCGGGTATTGTCGTCAACGTTGTTGCCCATCAACTGGTGCAGGGAGCCGTAGCCGTAGACGCCCAACTTCTGGTTGTCGTAGCTCAGCTCGCCACGCCCGCCGTTGGCGGTCACGCCGCCCCACTTGTAGCCATCGCCGTCTTGAGAACCGGCGAAGGACGTGACGCTGTCGGTGACCGGGCGCCGCGAGACATTCGCGCCGTAGCGAAAGTTTGAATTCGCTTCAAACGGACGCGAAACGCTTACACCGCCAACGATGGTGTTGTAGAGGAAGCCCAACGGACTTACGCCGACATCAGCCTTGAGGCCTTCATCCGGGTTCTCAAATGCCACGGCCAGACCCACACCGGTATCGGTCTGGGTGCGTGGCGAGGTCAGCTTGCCGCCACCGAAGCGCGACGAGGCATCATCGCTGACGCTCCCCGCACTCAAATGCACCGGCGTCACACGCAACGCCACGGTGTTATCACCCACCGGCATCCGCGCTTCGAACGGCGCTTCTACATCGGTGATTTTGCTCAGGCCTTTTTCGCCGTTGTTGCTGCGCACGCTCAAGCCCTGCACCAGGTAACCGGTGCGGTCGCGCAGGATGGTATCCAGCGCGCGACGTGCCGGGCTCAGCTCCGGGCTGTCGATGGAGGCAATGTTCGACGGCGGTACAAACGGCTCGCTCAGGTCGTTGGAGGTGGCACTGGCAAACGCGCTGGAGCTCACGGATTTGGTCGGCGCATCGATCGGTGGCGGTACGGCGCCGGCGACGGTCAGGTCGGTGACCTGGCGACGCTGGCCCGGCAAGCCCACGAACGGGTTGTACGAGGTGCCTTGGCTGCCCGCCTGGGCGACCTGGGTCTTGGCCTTCATCGCGTTTTCAATTGCCAGGGCCTTGCGCAGCAACTCGGCGGCTTCGCTGTTCTTGCCCAACCCTTGGTAAATGCGCGCGGCCGAGGTGAGGATCTCAGGGTTGCCAGGCTCCAGCGCCAACGCCTTGTCACTCGCGCTTTGTGCCAAGTCGCGGTCTTGCCCTTTGAGGGCAATGTCCGCCAGGCCCAATTGCAGGCGCGCATTGTTCGGGTTCTGCTGGATCAACGGCGCGTACAACTCCATGGCCTTCTTGCCATTGCCGCTGGCGGCGTACATCCGCGCCAACGCGCCGACGCCCATCGCGTCGTTGGGACGCTGGGCCAGGGCCGGCGAAAGCATGTCGTAGGCGGCCACCAGGTCGTTCTTCTCGCGCAGTGCGTCAGCCTGTTTGACCCGGTACAGGTAGATCAAATCGTCGTAGCGCTGGCGACCGGTCTCGGTCAACGGCTGGCCTTGCACTTCGCGCAGGATCTCGCCCGCCTCGCTGTACTTGTTGGCCTTGAGCAGCACGTTGGCGTACAGCAGTTTCTGGTCGACGGTCGGGTTGGGGTTGTTCTCCACCACCTTCTGCATCATGTCCAAGCCGTACTGCGCAGCGCCGACTTCGACATACGCGGCGGCCAGCACGGCCACCCGCTCAGGCTTCTGCTTGGTCAACGGCTCAGAACGACCGAGCAGCGCCAAGGCTTCCGGGCGTTGGCCACGGCGCGCGGTTTCGATGGCGATGTCGGTCTGCTGGTGCAGCGCGATATCGATAGCCAGCTCGTTCATGTCGGCGCTGCGTTGCGCCGTGGGGATACGCCCCAGGGTGGTCTCGGCTTGTTTCCACTCGCTCAACTGAGCCGACAGCAGGGTGCTGGTGTACAACGCGTCCGGCTGGTTGGGCTGGGTCTTGAGCAGGCCGTCGATGAGTGCACGCGCATTGCGGATCTGGCCGTCGCGCAAGTACATGCGGGCCAGGGCAAAGCGCGTCCAGGGGTTTTCCGGGTCGGCATCGAGGGCTTGGCGGTAGGCGGCTTGCGCGCCTTTCACATCGCCGCGTTGCTCGGCCAGTTTGCCGACCTGGGTGGCGCGCAGTGCGGTGATTTTCACGCTCGGCGCGAACTTCGCACGCTGCGCCGGCGACACCGAGTCGATCAGCTTCAGCGCTTCATCCGGCTGGCCCGATTGGGACAGCACGTTGATCAAACCACTCAACGCGTCGGTGTCGTCAGGATGACGGGCGAGCACTTTGCGGTAGCCGGCCTCGGCGTCTTCAAACTTGTTGTCCTGGGCCTGGAAACCGGCCAGGGCGATTGCGGCGCCGGGCTGGCCTGGGTTCAGGCGTTCGGCCTGGGCCACCAGGTCACGGGCCTGGGCGCTGCGGCCGGCGCGCTGGGCGTCACGGCTCTGGCTGATCAGGTTCCAGTAACGCACGTCATTCAGGGCTGACTGCCACGCGGCGCCACCGGGCAGGCGCGTGGCCTGCACCAGGTAGTTTTCCGCTTCGCTGTAGCGCTCTTGCTGTTGACGCAACACGCCCATGCCGCCGAGGGCATCGACGTCATTGGATTTTTGCGCGAGGCGTGCGGCCAGCAGCGGCTCGGCGGTTTTCAGGTCGCCGTCGTCCAGCGCCTTGAAAGCCTTGGTCATCTGCGGGTCACGTTGCCAGGCGCCGCCGCCTTTGCCTTGGGCAATGCCTTTGTTCATCAAGGCGCGGATCTCGGTGTCATCCGGGTGCGCCGTGAGGAATTGCTGGAACAACGGCACCTGGTCCGGCTTCGGCGGGCCGAGCCAGATCAGCGCAAAGCGCCAGGTTTCATCGGCGTTGCCGCCCACGTCGTTGTTCGGCGCCAACTTGGCCAGGGCACGGATGCCGTCGGGCCGGGTCGCCGGGTTGCGTGCCAGGTGCTTGGCCAGAAACAGCGCCACGATGGGATCATCCGGGCGCTCGCGGGACAGGCGCTGCAGGCCGGCGATGGCTTCGTTGGTGCCCTTGGCGGTGAAGCCCAGGGTGTTGTAGTACTCGCGGGCGATCAGGCCCTGGGGCTGGCGGCCCTGGAAAATCTGGCGGTACAGGGCCACGGCCTGTTCACGCTCAGCGTCGGGCTCGCCCAGTTCACGTGCCTGCTCGAGCAACTTGGCGTTGTCGGGCATGTTGACGGTGATGTCCTGCTCCAACTGCAACGCCTGGCGCGGCACCGGGCTCAGCGCTTGCAAGCGGGCCAGGTACTTTTGCGCTTCGGCCGGGCGTTTCTGTTGCACCTGGATCAAGCCGATGCCGTACAGCGCATCCGGCTGCTCAGGGCTCAGGTTCAGCAGCTTCTGCCAGGTCTCAAGCGCCCGCTCCGGGTTCTTTTTGGCCTGCCAGTAGTAACCTTGCTCGATCAGCAGCGACTGTGGGTCGCTGGTTTGAGCGAGGCTGGCGTTTGAGGCCAGGGCGGCGAGAATCGCAATGGCTAGCGTGTGACGGCGCATGCGGCCTCCCAGGAAAGTTTGACCGTACCGTCTTGTTCAAAACGGTACTTCTGATCGGCAAAGCCCTGGCCGAACAGGCTGAGCATGTAGTCGTAGTAGATCGGTTGCGCGCTCGCCGGCGCCGAGTCGGCCAGGGCTTTGGTGAGCGCGTCGTCGACCTTGGCCTTTTGCAGCTGCGCCAGGGCGGTTTCGCCACGGGCCTGGAAGAAGGCCAGGGTCGAGGCCGAAAAGCCCATCGGCGTGTAGCCGTTGTTTTTCTCGGCTTCGCCGGTCAGTACGTGGATTTTTTCTGGTGGAAAGCCGGTGACCGACGCGGCGGTCGCGCGGGAAATACCGCCAAGCGACTTGAGCATCGGCGCCGCCAGCGGATCGCTCTTGGCGGTCATGCCGGCCCACATGTAAGTGCGGATCGCGTCGTAGCTGCCCAGGTCATCGGAGAACGGGTCGACGACAAACAGCCCGGTGTTGGCGCTGGTGGCGCGGTAACCGACCCAGTTGGCGGCCAGGCCATGGGGGTTGCTGGCGGTGTCGGCGAGCATCTTCGCGTTGCTTTCGGCCACTTCATTCCAGCCGGCGTTCGGGCGCTCTTTGTGGAAACGGCGCAGTTGCGCGAGCACCTGGTAGCTTGGGTTGAAGCGCCACAGGCCACCTTGATGCACATAGCCCACCGGCCCTGGCAAGAGCATCTTGCCCAGGCCCGGCACACGCACGATCAGGTTGCGCTCGACGTTGGCCAACAACAGCTGCGCGTCGGCGCGGTACTGCGGTGCATTCCACACGCGGGCGGCTTCGAGCAAGGCGTAGGCCATCCACAAGTCCGCGTCGCTGGCGGAGTTCGGGTCGATCACGCCCCAGCTGTTGTCGGGCTTTTTGCCCCACAACCAACCCGGCAGGTTCTGGCCGATATCGGCGCCCGACATGTTGGCCTTGGTCCAGGTCCACAGTTTGTCGAAGCTCGCGCGGTCGTTGCCGACCAGCGCAAAGAACATCGCGTAGGACTGGCCTTCCGAGCTGCTCTCGGTGGGTTTCATCGACGAGTTCAGTACCCGCCCATCGTCCTGCACGAAGCGCTTGGCGTAGTTCTGCCACAGCGGCCAGTCACAGGTTTGCGCTTGCGCGCTGCCGGCGCACATCACCGCGCCGAGGGCCGCCAGGGCCATGCTGCGCAGCGGGCTCATGCCAACCGCCGTTTTGCACGTGCACGCAGCGACAAGTAGATCAGGCTGGTCACCACCGCCAGGCCGAGGAAGGTGATCAACAGCATCCATCCGAGGTTCTGCGAGAGTTGCCACTGCATGAATTTGAAGTAGTTGAGCTTGCCGACGTAGTACTGCTCGTCACCCACCAGCGAACTGATTTGCGTGCCTTGCACCACCGCCAGGCTGCCCTGGATCGAATCCTTGTAGTCGTCACCGCCGATCAGCGCCGAGGTGGCTTCCAGCAGGCCCTGAGGCTGGTTGCTGGCGATCAGCACAACGCTGCGACCGGCCTTGAGCGGCGATTGGAAACCCGCCAGCCAGGTGCTGTTGCTCAGGCCTTTGAAGGTAATGCCGGTGTTGGCCGGATGCTGGTTGGCCGCCGGGTCCGGGCTGACCCAGCTGCGCACATAACGCGGCAGGTCAGACAGCAGGAACTGGTGCTGCTCACCATCGCTGGTGGCCGGCAGGTATTGCTGCCACTGCTTGAGCAACGGTTGGTTGGCGGCGGTGGCGAGCACCAGCAGGTCTTTGTCGGCAACGCTTTGCACGTCCTTGGCCTGCACCACCTTGACGGCGGTGGCCGGGTAACCGGTGGCTTCGCCGAAGCGGCCGAGCACGGTCAGGTAGGCCGTCATCTCGTCGGTACCGTAGTTGTCGGGCATGACCACGGCGGATTCCGACAGGTCGGCCAAGCGGGTGAACGGGAAGCCCGAGTCGTTGAACACGCCCAGGTTCGGCATGGCGATGTAGTGCTGGTAGCCGGTCACATCGAGGGTCGAATCCGGGTCAACGGTGCCGCGCATGTTGTCGACGATGATGTCGCGGCATTCGCCTTCTTTGATGTAGTCGTACATGAAGCGCAGTTGCAGCTTGGACTTGGGCGACGCCGAGCTGATCGGCAGCAGGGTCGTCACTTCGCGCGGCAGGCTTTCGTCTTTCTTCAACTGGTCGAGCAGGCTCTGGCCGCCGCCCAGGTTGGTCACCGACGGCAAGGCCACGGACTTCATGAACTGGTCATTCAGGCCGATCAGCAGCGCCGAGTTGGTCGACACCTGTTGTGGGGTGTAGCGGTATTTGAGCGTGAGCGGCACGCCCTCTTCACGCCAGTTGAACAGGTCTGGCGGCAGGCGCATGTCGACGCTGATCGCGCCTGGGTTGTAGCCCGACACGCTGAGTTTCTGCTGCTCGACCAACTCGCCCAGGCGCACCGGGCGGTTGCTTGGCAGCCAGTTCGGCGCATCGTACGGGCGGCGCGGCGCAAGGGTGTCGAGCTTGGTGATGACCACGCTGTTGCCGGCTAATACCGGGTTGCCAAGCACCACCGCATTGGCGGCGCGCTTGAGCTCTTCGCCGTCACGACCGGTGACGATCAGCAGCTTGCCGTTGGCGTCGTTCGGGTTGGCGAGCAGGGTCAGGGTCGGGCCGGTCGGCTTGGCCACAGCCACACCGTGCACGTCCAGCGCCTCGGCAGTCTGCACCAGGACGATGGCGTTGCCCTTGGCCGGCAGGTCGCCAAGGGTGGTCGGGAAGGTCGCGCCACGGTAGCTGGCGAGGCCGCCGATCCACGACGACAAGGCGCCGGCGGCTTCCAGCGCGGCGCTGTCCGGGGCGGTGGCGAACACGAACGGCAGGCTCACCTGGCGCGCGTCACGCTTGTCGAAAAACGGCAGCGGCAGCACGGCCAGATCGTCTTTCAATACGATCGGCTCGACCTGCACTTTCAGCTCGCTGCTGTTGCTGATCTTGGCCCACAGGCTGCTGTGCAGCGGGTCTTCGCAGGACATGGTGTAGTGGCCGATGAACTGCAGGCTCAGGCGGTTGAACTCGGTGATCAGGTGCGCCGGGATCTGCACCAGCTGTTCCTGCTGGGTGCCCGCGCCTTCTTTGGGCAGCGCTAGGCTGGCGGCGACTTCACCGTTGACCAGCACGTTGATCTGCGACAGGTCCGCCAGCAGCGCCGGCGAGTAGCTGTACTTGAGCAACAGTTGCGCGCCCTTCACCACTTCATCGGCACGGATGTCGAAGTTGACGCTGTCGGACGACTCCACGCCTTGCAGGTTCATGGTGTCGCGACGGCCCAGTTGCTTGAGCGTCAGGCTGTAGCCGTTATCGGTGCTTTGTACCGGGACGGTGGTGGCCGCCGCTTGGCCCCCAGCTTGTTCCGCAGCTTGCGCCAGCGAATTCAGGCCCATCAGCGAGGCGATCATCAGCGCGAGTGCACGGCGCGGATGTGGGCGAGAAAACATAGTCGAGGTCATGGCTTGTCCATCAGCGTATCGAGCGGTTGTGTAGGGGTGCGGCGCAAGGCCAGACGCAATTCGTGCAGGGTGGCGCGGCCGAGGGTGAACAGGCCGCCGATGCCGATGGAGCCGACTTCGCGCAGGGCCGCCAGCGGCGTATCCGGCTGGCCGGCGCCCCAACTCGCGGCCCAGGTATCGGCGCGGGAGAAGGTCAGACGCACCAGCTCACTCTGTTGGCGCAGGCTGAGGGCTTCGAACTGGGCGCCGATCTGCGCGCCCTTGCTGAACACCACGCGTGCTTCAAACAGGCTGTCCTGGCCGTTGCGCGACAGCACCAGTTGCACGCGTTCACCCTGGGTGATCGAGTGGCCGTCGCTGAGCATCAAGCCGAAGCCGTTTTGCGAGAAGTCCTGGGTGATGCCATCGAGCACACGGCCATCGGCGCAAATGAGGCTCACCGGCAGCTTGGCGCTGACACGCGGCTCGGAACGCACCTGGCGCGCTTCCGAAGCCACGGCCACGGCGGCGCTGGTGATGATCAGGTTGTAGAGGGTCCAGGTCAGGTTGATCGCCACCGTCACGGCGGTGGACGCATCGCCCCAGACCAACTGATGGATACCAAAGCCCAGGCCGACCAGGTTCACCGCCAACAGCACCAGGTAGGGGCGCGCGAGTTTCCAGTCGAAGAACTGCTTGTCGATGATGCCGCCCTTGTCGGTGACGTTGAAGCCACCGGCCTTGGGGTTGACCAGCGCGACCAGCACCGGCGGCAGGATGTACCAGGCCAGTACCGTCTCGTACACCTCGTTCCAGAACGAGTGCCGAAAGCGCCCCTGGATGCGTGAGTTGGTCAGGCTGGAGTGCACCAGGTGAGGCAGCACGTAGGCGACGATCATCAGCGCCGAGGCGTGGAAAATTTCTGCGCCGAAAATCAGGTAGGCCAGCGGCGCGGTGAGGAACACCAGGCGCGGCAGACCATAGAAGAAGTGCAGCATGGCGTTGGCATAGCAGATGCGCTGGCCCCACTTCAGGCCTTTGCCGAGCAGCGGGTTGTCGGTGCGGAAGATCTGCGCCATGCCGCGTGCCCAGCGAATCCGCTGGTTGATGTGGCGCGACAGGCTTTCGGTGGCCAGGCCCGCAGCCTGCGGGATGGCCAGGTAAGCGGTGTTGTAGCCCAGGCGGTTGAGCTTGAGCGCGGTGTGCGCATCTTCGGTGACGGTTTCGACCGCCACGCCACCGATTTCCAGCAGCGGCTTGCGGCGGATCACTGCACAGGAGCCGCAGAAGAACGTCGCGTTCCACAGGTCGTTGCCGTCTTGCACCAGGCCGTAGAACAGCTCGCCCTCGTTGGGCACGGCGCGGAAGGTGTCGAGGTTTTTTTCGAACGGGTCCGGCGAGAAGAAGAAGTGCGGCGTTTGCAGCATCGCCAGCTTCGGGTCCTTGAGGAACCAGCCCAGGCTCACTTGCAGGAAGGAGCGCGTCGGCACGTGGTCGGCGTCGAACAGCGCGACGTATTCGCCGTCGGTGACCTTCAACGCTTCGTTGAGGTTACCGGCCTTGGCGTGGAGGTTATTGTCGCGACGAATGTAGTTCACCCCGACCTTGCGGCAGAAGTCGCGGAACTCGTCACGGCGGCCGTCGTCGAGCACGTGGACGCGCAGCTTGTCCTTGGGCCAGTCCATCGCCTGGGCGGCAAAAATGGTCAACTTAACGATGCTCAGCGCTTCGTTATAGGTGGGGATGAACACGTCGACCGTCGGCCATTCTTCCGGCTCGGTCTTGAGCCATACCGGCGTGCGGCGCAGCGGCCAGGCGGTTTGCACGTAGCCGAAGATCAGTACGATCAGCGCATAGAACTCGGCAGCGACCAGGCCATAGCCGAAGAACATGTCGACCCAGGTTTCAAAACCCAGGGTCGAGGTGATGCGCCAGAACATGTAGCGCAGCGAGGCCACCAGCGACAGCACCACCAGCGCCAGGATCGCCAGGCGCCCCGGGATCTTGCGCAGCACCAGCACCGCCATAAAGCACACGGCGGCAAACAGGCACTGGCTGTAGAGGTCCAGCGGTGCGCTGATAATGCCCAACAACAGCAAGGCACCGAGCACGCAACTGGCGAACACCAGCACCGTACGCAGCGCCGACGGCCAGCGATTGAAGCGCGCGATGGCGCCATTCAGGCGCTGTTCAGCGCGCCCTTCGATGAAGGGCGTGGAGGACGTATTGTCGGTCATGGAAGGTCCGAGTCGATGCGTTCGAGCAAGGCGCGGCACAGGGCGTGGACGTCCTGGCAGCCGATACTGTTGACGGTAGGGTCGAGGGGATCACGCCCGTAGGCCTGGGCTTCGCTGAACGCCGAGTCGCGGTGGACCGTACCCAGCAGGGCACCACCGAGGCGCGTCTTGAACACGTCGGCCATGTCCAGGCTGAAGCGGTGGGTAGCGTCCAACTGGTTGATCACGTAGAAGCGTTGCGGCGGTTTCTGGCGTTGCAGGTACGGCGCGAGCAGGCCGTCCATCTGGTCCAGGGTGCTGAACGACGGCACATCCGGCTGCACCACCACCAGCACCGCATCGGCGACCGACATGGCTTGGCTGAGGTACACCGTGTTGCCGGCCGGGACGTCGATGATCACGCTGTCCTGGCCATTCAATTTAAGGCTGGCCAAGCGTTTGCCCAGCCACTGTGCGTCCTCGCCCAGCCAGCGATTCAGGCTCTGCTGCTGTTCGTGGTCGGTGGCACCGAACGCCACCAGGCGGCAACCGGCAAAACCGCGCTCCGGCAGGGCTTCCCAGCTTTCATTCTGCAGGCTGGAGGCGCCGACACCGGGCATATCAAGGCCCAGGCACAGGTGATGACGAAGAGCGTTTTGTGGGTCCAGGTCCAGCGCCAGCGCCGGACGACCCTGGCGCTGCAAGCCACTGGCAATCGCCGCGGCCAACGTGCTGCGGCCGACGCCGCCTTTGACCGAAACCACCACCACGACCTTGGGCGTGGACTGATCCGAATACACTTCGCCTTCGGGGCCCTCGACCATTTCAGGCGGTTGCAGGTGGTCGGCTTCGCCGTGGTTCAGCTCTTCCAGCAAGCGCAACAACGGCGCCGAAGGAGGCTCATCCAATACAGACGGGGAAGCAATGACCGCCGGGCTCTCCAGAACCTCTACTTCGTCCTCGATGAACTCATGGACGAAGTCGATTTCACGATAGCCACTCGGGTTGGCACCCAGTTTGTTGAATAGTTTTGAAATGTCATCTGCTCGACTCACTTACTGCCCCTCCCCACCTGATCACGCTTTAAAGGCGATAAAAAGGTCAGCAATGAGCTGACCTTGTATTTTTCTAGTTATGTGTTGGCGTGGGCATTCTGTGATATCACATTGATGGTGTCAGTATTTTGATGCTTTTCGCTCGATCTTATCCGACGAACGGCATGACGCCATTTTTATGACATTTTTGCGAAGAAAAAGGCATTCACTGTAAGAACATGAACTTGCACTGTTTTATCGAGAATTTTGTTGCCCGACCGGTCAAAAACGGCACAAAACTGACACACCCATCTACAAATTTTAGATTGCCCTAACTGTCTCGAAAATTTGCCTACATGATTTAGCGATTAAACCGGCTGTTTATATCGCGCGACAGAATACGCAAACCTTCGCTGGATTCAAGGCCAAACCCGCCCGACGGTCAGCCGCGAATGCGGTGCTCGGTGAATTCATAATCCGCCTGGCAATCACTGCTAGGGTCCGCCGCCACACTGACGTAATGCACCGTGTCCGGGTCAACCAGCTTGTAGGTGTACACATCCGGCTTAGGCACCCCGTCCGTGCGCAACTCATTCTTGCCATTGCCCGCCGACCACGAGCCCTGCTCCGTCTGAATCACCTGCGTCTGCTGCGCATCGCGGAAGAACGTAATGGTGAAACGACCATCGGCCTTGAGGTTATTGGTCCACGACAGGAACTTGCATTGCGGCGTCTGAGTGCGCAAACCTTTCCAGGTACCCACCAGCGCCGGATCGTTGGCCGGCTTACTGGTGGAGCACCCACTCAGGGCAGCGGTGAGGAGGAGGAGCGAGAGGGAAAGAGTCCGTTTCACGAGGGGCTTCCTTTGGTTTGAATGAATGCGTGATTGCGCCGGCCAGAGGGCCCGGCAGCAAGGTGAGAATCCTACCTGTGCTTGTAGGAAAAAGGGACGCTTATAAGAAAAGCATGGCATCTGCAAAAATAGTCAGAATTCAGGGGTTTACAGAACCTTGCCAATCGCTATAATCGTCGCCCTAACACGCCGGTATAGCTCAGTTGGTAGAGCAACTGACTTGTAATCAGTAGGTCCCGGGTTCGACTCCTGGTGCCGGCACCATTTAAAAACAAAGGCTTGCAGCGATGCAGGCCTTTGTTTTTTGCGTCGGACGTAACAAACGACGTAACAAGGCTACTTTAGAAGCTTCCAGCGGTGTCTGGATGGAGTGAGCATATGAAGCATGGATCCTCATTGCCCTTACCGCGCTGCCCTCACTGCAACATCGCGTCGCCATCTTTAATTAGCCAACGCAACCTAGACACTGATAACGATAGAAATCAAAACCGTCGAGCGTGGAAAGCGTATCAGTGCGTCACTTGCGGCGGTGTTGTATTGGCGGTCGCAACCTATACTGATATCCCCCGAGGTATAACCGCCGACATCAGCGATATTTGGCCTACCCCCCAGTCAGTGCATGAGTCGATACCTGATCGAGCAAGAACGTATCTGCAGCAAGCGATCGCCAGCATTTCCGCGCCAGCGGGTGCTGTAATGCTGGCGGCCTCTGCAGTCGATTCAATGCTAAAGGAAAAGGGCATGAAAAAAGGCTCGCTCCATTCCCGTATTGAGGCTGCGGCTGCAGAGCACTTGATCACCGCAGAGATGTCAGCCTGGGCGCACGAAGTCCGACTGGATGCGAACGATCAACGTCACGCTGATGATGACGGCGCTCTACCTGACGAAGCGGATGCTCGGAGATCAATCGAATTCGCCACCGCATTGGCTCAGTTTCTTTTCGTACTGCCAGCCCTGGTAACTCAAGGCAGAGCGCGCTGAGTTTCTAAAATGTGCTTGTGCCTGAAAAAAGAGTGATAAAGGTGATATTGCAGCCCGAATCGAGCTGTAAGCCCCGGCCCACAAGGCTTTGAGCGGTGCTCGGGAAAGGTGATATTTAAGTGATATAGAAGTAATTGTATTACTCTTTTATAAGGTGATATCCCAAACTGATCAAACCCAATGAAACCGGGGGTTTGGCGGGAATATTACTTTTCATATCACTCCATATCACTTCTCAATGTGATATCGAAACCCCAGAAAAACCGTGCCCTCCAGCTGATTTCTGATCGTCTCCTACCCTTATTACTCTTTTTGAAACGACCACCCACCAGCTGGGAATCACTATCATCTTCCAAGCGTTTTTCCGCGTGGCAGGTCAACTCCTATAAGGGGGCGATAGAGAAAACGGACAAAATCGTACGCTAAGCATGCGACCTGTCAGGTTGAGGCCATAGAGTTTGGCGTTTATCCGTCAGATAATGCAGAAAGCGGCCCTAGCCTGACGAGATGTTAGTGAGCCGCCTCATGCCTGGTTGAGGTGTACTTCAACCAGGCAAGGACAGCGGTACATGGTGACAGTTGACATACACGTCAACTATGCCCATTATTAACGCACTACTCAGCCCCGTACGCAGCGATTAAGTTCGCTGGCTGTTGGGGTGAAGAAACCGGCCTAGCGCCGGTTTTTTCGTTTCTAAGGACTGAAAATCTTGCGTACAGCGTGCTTTGTAGACGGTTACAACCTGTTTTATGGCCTACTCGCAGGCACACAGTACAAATGGCTCGATCTTCCGTCTTTGCTCGCGCACATTCTGCGCGTCGAGCATCCTGAAAACTCCCTGGCGTCCGTCAGCTTTTTCACTTCCGGTGTGAAGCCCTCGCTTGCCAGTCGTGGCATCCTTTCGAAAGAAGCTCAAGACAGTTACCTGCGCGCCTTGATTGCGCGAGGCGTCAGCGTTACTTACGGGCGCCATCAGTTGGAATCAGGAAAGGCCCCTCGTTTCGTTGACAAGAACACCCCGGCGTCCAGGCTTGATCAGGTCGACATCTGGAAACTTGAAGAAAAGGAAACGGACGTTCATATCGCCATCAGCATGTATCGGCTCGCTGCTCAACAGGCGGGCCTGATGCCGGAAGACCGAATCCAGCAGCTCGTATTGGTCTCCGCTGACACTGATATGACCCCAGCCTTGCGAGCACTGCGAGAAGATTTTCCAAACCTGCGGATCGGGGTGATTTTGCCGCACCGCGAAGGCATCAAGCGGACGATACCCGGTTCCCTCAAAGACCATTCGCATTGGATGCGTCACATCGTGACAACTGAAGAACTTGCCACCCATCAGTTTCCTGATCGTGTGCCTACGCTCAAAAAGCCCGCCGTTAAGCCTGACTACTGGTAATGCTATGCAATATGGGGCACCGGAACAGGAGCGCACTTAAGCTAAGTTAGCTTAGCGTACGATTTTTTCCGAATTCTGTAGGTTCTCCTATAACGCGCTGAAAAGCTCCCCATGCAGTGCGCTGTATTGAAGTCGCTCGGAATGGTCACATGCCTCGAAAAACAAGGGCTGTAGAGCAATCTTCCTCTATCAGCACGCACGCAGTTGCCGTCCCAAATAGATGCATCGCGTTTTGAAAAACCTTCGAATCCAAGCGTTTTCTAATTTTTCGCCCAATGAAACTGGCGGTCCAGCTGATCCCCGTTCGTGCCTGTCCGAGTCAGCGCTTTGCAACACCGCTGCATTTCTGTTCAAAGTTTTGCAATCTGTGAAATCGCCGACCGCCCGCATAGCCCCCCGGCCCGCTTGGGCTACAGGTTTGTTTGCACTACTTCCGGAGTTGCACAAAAAAAGGACGCAAACCCCGTCGGCGGGAGGGGGATAAGTGCTTTTTTGCGAAACTTTCTCTCAGGCACAGAAGCTTTGCGATGAATGAGCAAACGGAAGAGCAAATAGGCATCTACCGCTGCGCTCAAGCGTAATCTTGGTGATGCCCCATCCGAGAGGGGTAAAAATCTAAAAATATAGCCTGACACGCAAACAGCGAGCGTGTAGGTTCATGACAATTCGATATTATTTCTTATCTGATAAATTTACTGGAGTAACTAGATGGAAAAAATAGAACGATCCATAAGCTCGGAATACTTTTCTGAACTTGTTGGCAAGGAAGTTTTGAAGTTCATTCAAAAAAAAGCACCTACCAAAGTTTGGTGGAGGATCGTGAAAGCGATGGATCATGCTGAGAAGGCCATGTTGCTTAATGATGTAGACGACGAAATGGGGGCTATTAGATTAATAGCGGCTGAGGAGGAGCTCGTTGTATCAATATTCGAATGGTTGAAGCTAAACGAAAGTAAGATGCCTGAGCATAGCGACCTTGTGCGCTCATATAAAAACCATCAAGTCAAGCTAATGTTTTACCCGGTACTTTCGGTAATGCACGAAATTATTAGACCTATGATCCAAGAAGGAGTTAGCTTTGAAGGTCTCGAACACTATCAGATGACGATAGTCCCTAAAATAGACAGCAACTCTATTACGTTTCATCTACATGATCAGGACGGTAAAGAAATAATACCACTTAACCCTTTAGCGACAGTAATAAGCCTAGACGATAAAACTAGCGATGAAGTTTCCGATTCTCTTTTCCAAGAGCTGGTAAATCGGATTAAGCATTCTCACAACTTCAATCTCAAGACATTTGTAACCCGGCGATCCGATTTCAGAAATAAATTGCTGTACTCTGAAGATGGAGGATTTATGACTGGAGGAGATACCGTCACTCAATTATTAGAAAACGGTTTCCACTCGACCTTCAGAGAGCTGCTATGGACTATCGCGATTCTCCTAGGAAATGATCCAATCTCGCCAAACCTAGGCCTTGTATCACAATTCATCTCAGTCTATAGAAGAGTCCTACTGGAAACTAAGGCAATGAGAGGTCGCGGAGATTCAGCCTCGACAATTACAAACTGAACTAAATTCGCACCTTAGGTAGAATAAATGACACTCACAGAAGTCATCACCCAGGTATTCCTAGCATCAAAAGAGGTCATATCGAAAGAGGTTGTCATTGCTCTTATTGCCGCGTGGATGGGGGCAAGCGCTACAAGGAGTGCAACCAAGAGAGCTAATGAGTACGCCACAAAAAAAACCGAAGAGGATGAAAATAGGCTGACAAAAAACACACTACTGCTCTTAAAAGTCGAAATGACGACAGCATGGGATATTTACACGAAAGAATATTCAGAAGACCTAGTAAAACTTGCACCTAACGAGCCATATCTATGTACATTTAGCATTGGCGAAAATCCATTTCCTATTTATGATTCAGCACCAGCCTGCCTAACTAATATTCAGCCAGAAATTTCCGAAAAAATAGTTCGACTTTATATGCGAACTAAAGGATTGATACGGATGATCGAAGCGAACAATGATGACTACAAGGACATTTGTGAAGCCGGCCAAGTTGCCGTTAGAGGCCTTATAGAAAAAGCTAGCGCCGAGAAAATCGAAATAAGCGAAGAAGGCTCAAAGAAACTTTCTCAATTCTACTCCCAACACATATACCAAGAGTCTAAAAAGCTAGGCATGGGCGGAACTGCAGATGCTATGAAGTTACTAACCCATGAGTTAGGAGACCTAATAAACTCAATACAATCAGACATTGACAAAGCCACAAAAAGTTAGACCACACCAAGAAAACTGCAGCCTTAACCCCGCTAGCAGCTAATAAAATCTGACTTTAAGATATGCAGTTACCCGTTCATACTTTGCCCTACTGAATTAGACGGACTTAAATCTTCGCTAGCGACAACGAGTGATGCATCATAACCGACACTTAATCCAATCAGACGATAAAACAGATCCAGGCAATTCTCGATATCCACAAAAAACAAACCGATAGTATCAGTATCCGAATCTGCATTCCCCGCATGCGCAAGAGAATGACGCAAATTATTCCAGCTTTTTACATGAGCTGCCTCGATCGCGCCCTCTTTTTCAAGTTCTCTAAGTATATTCGGCGCGCTTAGCCGCTTCATTCCGCCCAATACGTTTTTTATACGAGACTTAGTACTAGCCGGCAGCTTTAACGGCTTGATAATTTTTTTACTTAGAGCAATCTCTGCCATGACAGTATCGGAAGGGACTCGACCCGAGCTAAAGTAGTTATGTATAAGACCTTCTATATTCACTGTCAACACTAGAGCTGCGACATCCCCTAGCTGGCTTGAAATTTGATATAGTCGCCGCCAATAGCTTACAATATGGCCATGCTCCTCCTGACGATTATTCACATACTTATCCACAAAGGATATTAATTTTGCCGTTTTATAGGGAAAAACATCTACAAATGGCTTGATCATCCCAAGCCCTTTGATATCAGATTTTCCGCTAATGAATGAGGTTATAACCCCTTCCTTATATACACGATAATAAGCTGGCCATACGTCCCTACCCACTGCAATACTAATCGCCTCGGAGATCGTCATCAGCAATTGATGATCGACACCTCTAGAAGCACTTTCAACTTCAATCTCCAAATGCCTTGATTTCTGGGCAAATTTTAGACTTATACCTTCGATCTCGAAATCAAGTGCAGACACTGATGATGAACCGTCGGCTTGATCCTGCCATTTATTGAAAGGAAGACGAAAATTACCAACGACGACGACGTTAGCAATACTAGTACCATCTAAGTCTTGGCGCGAATGAATACGCTCCGTTCGAATATCAGAAACGTCAAACTCTACAATAGTCCCATGAGTAGTAAGTCGTAACCCATCATTAATATATACTCGCGGAGCCAGCCACAAATTGCCAGATGAGTCTGTAGCTCTTAGCGAGTAGTATTCGGACTCACCAACAACTCCAACCTCGTTACAAAGCGCAACTCGTAGCATCCCACTCATTCCGCTTTTTTTTGAGGCGTCATACATCTTAAGTGATAGCCGCCCATTTGATTGAACAGTGATACTGCCTGGACCACTAAACCCTAATGGATCGCTTGTCACATTTTGAATCAGTGTGATTTCAAAGCACTCAATTACAAGAGACCGGTTTACCAACTTCTCAATTTCAGCCTTATTAAACTGCATACCTACATCCGCACTCATATTGAGGGACGCATCCGTTGCCCCACCTCACAGAGTTATATGCTTTAACTCCTTAGAAAGTAAAGTCGCGTCAACAGACATCTGCTGAAAACCGTTACTATCCGACGGACTTGGATTTGGACCAGGAACGTGCGTGTGCACAGACAAGAGAGTGTTCATCTCTGATATGAGATCAATCAAATCGCAGATGATCCGCAAGGAGTTTCGCTCGGCTGACCCAATCCAGCTCTTAGGCGACACCATACTTTGACTGATGCCAGCGACACTTTCTCGCACCCCCTGTATTTTTTCATTCATATCTCCCCCCACCATCGCGTTATGCTTCTGCCCCACTACCAGGTTCAAATCCCGCCCGGTCGCCTGGTGCAGATCATCCAACGCCGCCAGGCTCGCAGATCCGCCCGAGAGCATCTTGAGTGCCCCCAATGCCTCTATCTTCTTGATTCCACCCACCGACTCAGTTGAATGATCGTCCACCGTCCTGATGTGGCTCTGGAAGCTCTCAGTGTTCTGCATCGCCTCCACTTCCCGCTCAATCGCCTTGTCCTGGATCTTGCCGTCGGTTTGGCGCAGCCAGTTGCCGTCGGTATCGACGCGCTGCTGGCAGGCCTCACTGTGCTGCCACACCTGGTCACCCTTCGGCACCCGGGGCAGGCTCAGGCCGTGCGGCAGGATCTGCGTGATAAAGGGCTTGTGCGGCAGGCCGTAAGCAAAGCTGACCACCACGGTCGTGCCCTCCTCCGGGAAGCCAAACATGCCTGCCTCTTGCCCGCCCATCGGCGCCGGCAACGGCAGGCCAGTCAGGATCGGCAGCGCGGAATCTGGCTCGCCATCGGGCAGCAGCACTTCCACGTCGACGGCAAAGCGCGGCCGGAAGTCGTCACACAGCCCCGGCGCCGCCGGCGCATCAGGCACGGCCACCACCCGGCCAAAGCGTGGCAGGTGATAGCCGCCAGTGAGTTCGGGAAATTGTCGCTCTACGCTGCGACGGATTGCGTCGTCCATTTGATCGCCATTTGGTTGCTGGCGAGGGTCACACTGGTGATCCTTTCGCCCTGGTTGATGGTTGCACCTGGGCGCAGCCCTGGAAGGGCCGCGATCATTGCACTCTGGTTGCCCTGGTAGCCGTCGAACAGTTCGACGGGCAGCTGCAGCGGGGCGCGGATGCCAAAGAAGCTGTCGGCCCAACTGCCCACAAACACCTCCCCGTCGCCCTGCTGCTGCCATATAAAGTCGGGAATGCTGAACACGCTGGCCAGGCTGTCCATGGCCAGATAACCGGCAGCCAGGCTGTAGAAGTACGGTGCCTTGACCCTGACGTATGCCTTGTCCGGCACCCGGAAACGCAAGCCGGTCTTGTCGCTGACCTCGGCCAGCACGTCTTGCAGATCGACGTGGCGCAGGTTCAGCGGCAGGGGCTGGGATAGGATCGCCGCCAGTTCACGGCAGACCAGGATCTGCTGCACGCTGTTGATCGCCGTGGAGCGCTCGACAAAGCCAATGAAGTGACGCTGCAGCGCGCCGTCGTTGTAGCCGACGTCGAGCGTCACCAGGCCTTTGACGGGTGCGCCTGCCTGGATGGTGAAGGTCGCCCGGCCGGGACTTTTGATATCCAGCCGCACTTCGCCCTTGATCATCGGATACGGCGTGCCGCTGATGGTGAGTACCTGGTGCAGTTTCATGGTGTCGGAGCCAGCCAGTTATCCACCTTTTTCAAGGTGCGTTCGAAGCCGCTCAGTTCGTCCGGGCTGCCGGATCCGTCACCACCGCCGGCGCCGGCGCCGACGGCCGACCCCGGACCGGATTGCGACGTGACGCTGTTGCCGGCGCGGCGACTCTCCACCCGCTCAGGGTTGGACAGTTTCTCTGACAGGGTGAACTGCACCAGCCATTGATTAAGGGTGTCGTCTTCCCGGGCGCTCACGCCGTCGGAGAACTGCACTTCGCGGATACCGAACGCGGCGGCGGTGTCGTTAACGATGCGGTACATGTGGAGCTGACCACCGCCGGCCGTGGCTTCCGCCAGGCGCATGAGGCTGCGCAGTTGCGGCGCGTCAACGAACGGAATAGCAAGGCTCACCGTCAGGGTTTTAGGCTTGAACCCCTTGTGCGCGGTCTGGCTATTGCTGGTCTGCCCCGACAGGTCGTCGCTTTCGATACGCAGATTGGCTGTGATTTTCAGGCGCTTGCCCAGGACCTGCTGGCCATCAAGTAGAAGCGTCATAGGCCGACCAGCTCCCGAACAAAGCTCAAGCCATCCCGCGAGCCCACCAGCAGCACGCCGGCGCACAACACCCATTCGTGACCAGGTGCATCGCCCTGCAGCAACGCACGGCGTAATTCGTTATTGTCGCCTGGCCCCAAGATCCGCGCGCGCATGCTGTGGTCGGCGTTGCCGTCGGCCAGCAGGTCTTTCAGATCATTCAGCTGTTTGTCGCGGTCCTGCTGCTGGGCTGCTTTACGACCGGCCAATGCGGCCAGGTCGCCCATGGGTGAGCTGTCGGCCGCGTAGCTCTCTAGGACGGCGATCTGCCCGGCCATGGACTGCTTGGCCGCTTTGACCACTGTGCAGCGCTCCAGGGGCAGCGCAGACCAACGCGGCAAGGGCCCTGCGCTGGGGATTTCCCACTTGTCAGCCTCCAGCCGCGAAAGGTTACGCGCTCGACGTTCGGCACGCACCAGGTCAGGAATCGGCAGCAACGCATTGAAGCGCGCCAGAGTGTCGGCGAACTGATCCAGGCGCGTACTCAGGAACATCAGCGACAAGGCGTACTGGGGGCCAGCCGGTCGGCCGATATCGCTAACATCGACCAGTTTGGCGGCCAGCTGCTGCAGCAAGTTCGGTGCCGACAGAAAACGCTGATGGCCACGGCCCTGCCCTACTCCGTTTTGAAATGGCGTCACCGCCAGGCACGCCGGGGCCTCGCCCATCTGCCCCGCCA